>JAGOJH010000059.1 GCA_017995215.1 Thermoclostridium sp. | reverse complement strand
GCCCAGTTGCGCAAGATGCCCGTCCGCCCATCAAGGGCATCCGCAATTCCACCACCATTCCCTTTGATGTGGATACCCTGGCCGAAGCCCGGAAGGTTCTGCTGTCATTGTCCGAAATGGTTTGTATGCGGCTGCGCCAGGCTGGGTTTTGCGCAAAGCTTGTTTCGGTATACCTGCGTAATTCCGATCTGAATGGTAAATCCCATCAGCATAAATATTGCGTCGCCACGGATGATACCTATAGGATATTTCTTGCAGCCGACGCGCTGATGCAGGAAATCTGGGCCGGTGAAGCGCTTCGCGGCATAGGGGTTCGTGTATCCGAGCTGGTGCCCAATGATTTTTTGCAAATGTCGGTATTTGATGCTCCAAATGAGAAACGAAGGCGTCTGGATCAATCCATGGACCAAATCCGCCTTCGTTTCGGGCCTAAAGCTGTTGTTCGATCTGTCTTTCTCAATTCCGGCCTTGCCCCGGTGGCTGGCGGCGTAATTGAGGATTTCCAGATGATGTCTTCTATCCTGTAATCCGGTTATATCCTAACAGGGAGCAACGTATAAAAAATGGCTTCGGAAAAAATTCAGTCACACGGCGGCGTACCGAGGTCATAATAAATGAGTTACAACACCTTCGCCAGAAAGCTTTTCAGCCTGGGGCTTGAAGGATTTCCAAACAGTTCTTTCGGAGTATTTTCCTCCACGATTTTACCTTCGTCCATAAAAATACCGCGGGTGCCAACCTCCCTGGCAAACCCCATTTCATGGGTGACCACCACCATGGTCATTCCGCTTTTGGCAAGGCTGCGCATCACGTCCAGAACCTCTCCCACCATTTCGGGATCGAGGGCGCTGGTGGGCTCGTCAAAAAGCATGACCTCGGGCTGCATGCAAAGTGCCCTGACGATGGCTATTCTTTGCTTCTGCCCGCCTGACAGCTGGGAAGGATAAGCATCCTTTCTGTCGGACAGCCCCACTCGTTCCAATAATTCCATGGCAATGTTCACCGCTTCGTCACGGCTTTTCTTCAAAAGCTTCACAGGTGCCAGGATCATATTGTCCAGCACCGTCATGTGGGGAAACAGATTGAACTGTTGAAAAACCATTCCCATCTTCTGCCTGTGCTGGTTGATGTCCACTTTGGGATCGGTTATGTCGATCCCTTCAAAAAATACCTTTCCTCCGGTTGGAACCTCCAAAAGGTTCAGGCACCGAAGGAAAGTGGATTTACCACTGCCCGAAGGGCCTATTACCACAGTCACGTCACCCGTTCTGATTTCTGCGTTAATTCCATTCAGCGCGTGGAGAGTACCGAAGCTTTTTTGCAGGTCTTCTACTTTGATTAATACTTTAGTGCTCACTGCTGCGAAGCCTCCTCTCCATCATTTCTACACCCTTTGACAACAGCACGACAATAACGAGGTAGATTAATGCTACAGCCAGAAGGGGCATTAATGCGTCGTATGTACGTCCCCGTATGATATCCCCACCCTTGGTCAGATCCTGCAGGGCAATATAACCTGAAATGGAGGTTTCCTTCAGCAAAACAATAAATTCGTTGGCCAGCGCCGGAAGAACATTCTTGAAAGCCTGGGGAAGAATGATGTGGTACATGGTCTGTACATAATTGAAGCCCAGGCTGCGGCCGGCTTCCATTTGACCCTGGTCAATGGACATGATGCCCGACCTCACAATTTCAGCCACATAAGCGCCGGAATTAATACCGAAGCCAATGATGGCAACCAGCACCTTATCGATGTTCACCGGGGCAAATATAACAAAATAAATGATCAGCAGCTGAACCACTACGGGTGTGCCACGGATGACCGTGAGGTATACCCTGCACAGAAAATCAAGGACTTTCAGCTTTCCGGTTTTATCGTGGGTGGCTCGGATGATGGCGATGGTAAAGCCCAGCAGAATGCCAATGATTACTGCAAAAAATGTCACTTGAACAGTGACACCCAAACCATTCCATAAATACTTCCAGCGGTTATCCGTGATAAAATTGTTGATAAACCTGATTCTCAGGTTTTCAGTCCATTCGGCCAAAGCTGCACTCCCCATTCATCAAGCACAGGGGACGGTTGTTTGCCGTCCCCCTGGGCTTTTCATTATTATTTATTCTGCGGAAATGTATTTGTCTACTATCTTCTGAATTGTCCCGTCTTTCGTCAGTTCATCAAGAGCGGTATTGATCTTTTTAAGTAAATCCTCGTTCTTCTTCGAAAGTGCAATAGCATATTCCTCTGTGGTATAGGCTTCAGGCAGAATCTTCAGCCCCTGGTTTTGTTTCACAAAAACCTTTGCAGGTTCGCTGTCGATAACCACTGCGCTGACCTTGCCCTGAATGAGAGCCTGAACAGCTTCAACGCCCTTGCTGTAGCGCTGCACATCTGCATCCGGGAATTCATCGCTGATGTAGATATCGCCGGTTGTGCTTTCCTGCACACCAATAGATTTATCAGCCAGATCGCCCGCTCCGGTTACAGCAGAATCTTCCTTGACAATGATCACCTGCGCGGAGGTGGCATATGGTGTGGAAAAGTTGACGCTGACCAGTCTTTCTTCCGTAACGGTCATACCAGCCATGCCCATATCCACTTTACCGGTTTGAACTGCAGTAAGAATGGAACCGAACTCCATGTCTTCAATCTTTAGCTCCATGCCCAGCTTTTGTGCAATGGCTGCTGCGATTTCAGCGTCAATCCCAACAATCTTTTCACTTTCATAATATTCATAGGGCGGGAATGCTGCATTGGTGGCCATTGTCAGTACATTGTCCCCCCCACCTGAACATGCAGTTAAAGCAAGCAGCAACAGACCGGCTAAAACAACTGATAGAATTCTCTTCATTATGTATTTCCTCCTCTTTTATAGATGCAATGTCACTATTATAGAATAAATATGCATCGGAATCAAGGCAAATGCAAAGCGATTTAGGTTTGCTGGCCTTCACAGTTACTGTTCATACCCCCATTGAATAAGTGCATAAGTTGCTGCAGAGGTATCTGTTTTATCCTGAGCGTAGTGACTTAATATTACAATTTTTTTACGTTTATGTAGAATTCGGTCTCTTTCTGTGTTTTTTTGTTATACTAAAAATATGAATCCTCAACGAAATTGGAGGGTCCGAATATGTACATAAGAAAAATATTATTATCTGTTCTTGTCATCACTTTAGCCATTGGGCTGCCTTCATATGCAAACCAGGCCATGCCTTCTCCTGCGCCTGCCAGCCAGCAAGCCGCTCCATCTCCTGCAAGTGCCAGCGAACAGGTTATATCTTCGCCTGCAGATGGAAACCCGGAGCTCACGTCCCTGCCTACAGCGGAAAACCAGGAGCCTGCTATTCCATCTGAATATCAAAGCCTGGAAGCCTTCTCTTTACCCACTCCGAATGATATTCGCGGTGTTTGGGTTGCCACAGCCGCAAACACAGATTATCCCTTAAAGCCCACAACAAGTGCCGAAGCGTTGAAGCAGGAAGCCATCTCCATTCTGAACAACATTGAGAGTTTGGGTTTGAATACAGTTTTTCTCCAGGTACGTCCTGCTGCCGATGCCATATATCCTTCGGAATATTTCCCATGGTCCAGATTCTTAACCGGTTCTGAAGGTACATCACCCGATCAGAGCTTTGATCCGTTGGCATTTTGGATCGATGAAGCACATAAGCGCAATATACAGCTGCATGCGTGGCTTACCCCGTTCCGTGTTACAAAGAAGGCTTATGAAGAGCCGGATCAGAATTTTTCAGCTTTATCCCCTTCAAGCCCCGCTTACCAACACCAAAACTGGGTCGTAAAGCACTCCGATGGAAATCTCTACTTTAATCCGGGCATCCCCGAGGTCAGACAGCTGATTGTTGACAGCACCATGGAAATTGTGAAGAACTACGCGGTGGATGGCATTCACTTTGACGGTTTTTTCTACCCGGATAAGGTTTTTCAGGATCAGGACACGTTTAAGCAATATGCGAAAAACGGTGAAAGCATTGGGAACTGGCGCAGAAGCAATATCAATGCTCTCCTGCGTGAGGTTCATGAGGCTGTTCATGCTTGCGAGAGGGATCTGCGATTTGGTGTCAGCCCCTTCGGCATCTGGGCAAATCAGCCCGACAGCCCACTGGGAAGTGCCACTTCGGGGCAGGAATCCTATCACCAGCAATATGCTGATTCTTTATGTTGGATTCAGCAGGGGCTGGTTGACTATATTGCTCCTCAGGTTTTCTGGAATATTGGTTACCCGGCCGCCGATTATAAAGTACTTGTGAGTTGGTGGAAGAACGCCGTCAGTAATTCAGGTGTGGAGCTGTATATTGGACACGCAGCTTACAAGGCCGGCAGTAAAGATTTAAAAAGTGCCTGGTATGGAACATCCGAAATTGAAAAGCAGCTGAATTATAATCAAAACCATCCACAAATCAAGGGCAGCGTCTTTTACAGCTATCGTTCCATTGCCGACAATTCAACGCTTGGCCAGGCCATCCGTTCCATTTATCAAATGCGTGACACCCCTCCCACCAACATTCCAGTGTCCTTTTCAAGGCCACTGGAAAATCTTCGAACAAGCTATTCAAAGTTTTATCTCAATGGCGCATCCGATCCGAATCAACCTCTTTATTTAAACGGGGAACCTGTGAAGAACCGCTCTATACAGGGTTATTTTGGTGTTTTGGTTTCTGTTGCATATGGTGACAACACCTTTACGGTCACACAGGGAAGCTCCAGCGACACTCGTATAATTCACCGAATACAACCCGAGCCTTCAAAACCCATGCAATCCGCCGAAATTCCCCAGTCCTCCGCTTACCCTCAAAACAAGGAATACCGTGCCCCCGGGGAAAAAATAACCCTGTCGTGTAAGGCTCCGGTTGGTTCCACCGTCACGGTGGAGCTGAACGGAAAAAAATATACCATGGCTGCAGGCAAATCTTCGTATAAAACAGGGCTTTATGCGGTTACCTATACCTATACCTACACGCTTCCAACCTATACCGGATCGCCACGGGTGATCGACCTGGGTGCACCCGTTTACAAAATGAGTTACAAGGGAACCACGAAAACCAGAAAAGCACCGGCAAGTATTGGTGTGATCATGGCTGGTGCTCCCTATTATGCCCAGGTCACAGCAGACACCTTTACTTATCGGGCTCCTGACACCGATGGCGGTGGGTATTATGAGCTTTACAGCGGCATGACAGACTATGTCACCGGCCTGACCGGAGGCTTTGCACGCCTGTCCAACGGTCAGTATATCCTGAAGCGTACAGTAGAAATTACCTCTGAAATGCCAAACAAGCCTGTCACTAAAACGATCGAATACATTCCGGGGGAAAAATGGGATACGCTCAAGCTGAAAACAGACGGCTCCCCTGCAGCTTATATCTCCTCCGATAACAAAGCTCTTTGCATTCATATACCGGGTTCTTCTTCGGCCAAACTGCCAGTGCTGCCTGAAACATCTTTATTCTCTTCCATTGCCCTCACCAGTAAGGGGTATTTCTCCGTGTATACGCTAACTCTTAAAAACAGTCGGCATCTGGAAGGTTTTATAGTTGAGAAAACGGAGGATGGCCTGGAAATCAATTTCAAACGTCGGGTTTATATAGCAAAGGGCGATAAACCGCTGTCCGGTATCCGTATCATGGTGGATCCCGGGCATGGCGGTGCTGAAACAGGTGCTATCGGCCCGCTGGGTTTGAAATATTCCGAAAAGGATATGAACCTGGACAACGGCTTCAGGCTTAAGGATGAGCTGGAGGCCCTTGGCGCAACGGTTCTGATGACAAGAACAGCCGATGTGGACTTGTCACTGGCTGAACGGTTGGTTGCATCCAAACAGGCCAGGCCAGATATGTTCATTTCAATTCACTCCAACGCAATGCCCGATAATGTGGACATGACGGAGTATTTCGGCTTTTCAACCTATCATCGCGAAGCACATTCCCGTTCCCTGTCCCAGATCATTCTCGACCATACCATTGCAACGCTGGGCCGCAAAAACCGGGGAATTCACCAGAAAAACTTTTATGTTGTCAAGGGTACATGGGCTCCGTCCATGTTGTTCGAATGTGGTTTTGTTCCCAACCCGGTTGAGTTTGAATGGCTGACGGACGAAGCCTCGCAGAAAGCATTGATGAAAACCATTGCTCAGGCCATCGTAAAATATTTCAGCGAGTGAGCTACCACCCACTTTTTAGCGTATTTTCACCTGTATTAAATACGCTAAGAAGTGCGGTTTCTAAATGTATCCTATCTAAGCTCCACTAAATTAATTGAAGAATCTAAACAAGAATACCCAATTTTCCACTTGACAACGGAGTTCTACACTGTATAATTGTATTAGTGTATTAATACAATTATACAGTTAAGGTGGAATACTCGTATGCGAAAGGTAATACTAAAGCTCCTGCTGCTCGTTGGCTTATTCGTCGTGGTTTTTCTGATTGTTGGTACAGTCAATCAAGCTATAAAGAAAAAAGATTATAACATCAATTACTCCGAAGGTCAGCTATATGATGTCGGTGGCAGCAAGCTCTATGCACAGCTTGGCGGGAACCCGTCAGGGACAACGATAGTGTTTGAACCGGGTCTTGGCGACGGCTCATATAGCTGGTGTACCTATGCCCCCTTATTGCAGGAAGACTACCAGACCCTCATTTATGACAAAGGTGGGGTTGGTCGAAGCGAACCCTCATCCTACACTGATTCTCTGGACGGAGAGGCAAATGAACTGAAAGCTTTGCTGGAGTCAGCCGGAATTCAAACACCGGTCATTTTGGTGGGGCACTCAAGAGGCGGGGCTATTGCAAGAAGGTTTGCCCAACTGTACCCCAATAGCATGAAGGGGATTGTTCTGATTGATACAACAAATGAAGTCATGTTTGAGGACAGCATTTCAAGAGCCTTTTACAAGCTGGACAGTATTTTATATGGTTTGCTTGGCTTTGCCAATAATTTCGGAGTTCCACGGTTACTGCACGATATGGGATCGCCCATCCTGGAAAGAGAGATAGATTCTCAAATCCTCGCTGCAAAAGGAACTGAGTATTTTGAAGAATACAATGAGCTCTGCTTTAGGAACAGCTATTTGCAAACGGTATCCCGTCAAACTGCTACAGTTGCGCAGATCCTGGATTTGGTGGAAGCTGGTCCTGCAGCGCAGGAGGTTCCGGCATACATTGTCTACGATGTGCCATTGGATGAGGATCAAGCTGACACCGAGGCAATGGTCGCCAATTGCATTCAAAGGATTCAGCGGCAATTCCCTCACTCAGAAAGTAAAATCGTTTATGATGCCGGTCATTATATTCATGTAACCATGCCGGAGGTCATTACCGAAGGAATTGAGTGGGTTTTGTCACAGTAAGTCTGGGAAAGCTGTGCTGAACCCATGTAGCTTTTACGCATTTATCTGTATAGAAACCCCAATCAACTTTACCAACCTTAACTGCAGTGAAAGACCGGATGAGTGTTTGTGTAAAAATAGCAGTTAGTTCAGTGAAATGTTAACATCAAGAAAACACCTGACGGAGTGGCCCTGTCAGGTGTTTATGCTTTATGAATACTATTCTGGTCACCAAGTGCATCATGATAAGCCGGCAGCCCGCGGCAAACCCCCCTGATGCCCTGGATGGCTGGGCTTATAGTCAGCTGCCTGTTTGAGCTTCGACCAAACGGGTTGCGCCATACTTTTCACGTAATTTCGGTTTTTCAATTTTCCCGGTGGGGTTGCGCGGAACCTTGTCGAAGATGATCTGCTTCGGCCTTTTATAACGCGGCAGGCAAGAGCAAAATTCCTTGATGTCCTGTTCTGAACATTCACATCCGGGCTTCAGCTCGATAATGGCTGCAGCAATTTCACCCAGCCGTGCATCGGCCAGCCCAATCACTGCCACATCCTTGATGGCCTTATGGGCACGCAGGAAGTCTTCAATTTGTACGGGGTAAATGTTTTCACCACCGCTGATAATAACATCCTTTTTCCTATCAACCAAGTAAATGAAGCCATCTTCATCCATCCGGGCCATATCCCCGGTAAAAAGCCAGCCGTCCTGAAGAACAGCCGCTGTTGCTTTCGGATCGTTGTAATAGCACTTCATTACACCCGGACCCCTGACAGCCAATTCGCCTACATCGCCCTGAGGGACGCTTTTTCTGTTTTCGTCGGTGATTTGAACCTCCCATTGGAACCCTGGGATACCAATAGCACCGACCTTGTGGATGTTTTCAACCCCAAGGTGTACACAGCCGGGGCCAATGGATTCGCTAAGCCCGTAATTGGTGTCGTAAAGGTGGTTTGGAAAATACTTTTTCCATCGATGAATGAGGCTGGGCGGAACAGGCTGTGCACCGATATGCATCAGACGCCACTGTGAAAGGTTGTAATCCTTCGGCTTAACATCCCCTCGTTCAATTGCGTCCAGGATGTCCTGCGCCCAAGGAACCAACAGCCAGACAATTGAGATTTTCTCATCGGAAATTGTTTTCAAAATCCATTCAGGCTTGATCCCACGCAGCAATACCGCTTTGCTTCCGGCTAGCAGGCTGCCAAACCAGTGCATTTTTGCGCCGGTATGATAAAGCGGCGGAATACATAAAAAGTTATCTTCCCGGTTCTGCCCATGGTGATTTTGCTCGGTATAACAGGAAGATACAAGACTGCTGTGGCTATGCAAAATTGCCTTTGGAAACCCGGTGGTTCCCGATGAGAAATAGATTGCTGCATCATCTTCGTCACGAATCGTAACCGCTGGCGGTTCGGAAGAGCAGTTGGCCGTAAGCCGGTCATAATTCTCGGCAAAGCTGGGACGGTTCTCTCCGGCAAAAAACAGTGTTTTTACCCTGGGTATCTGATCATAGATGCATTCCAGACGGCCAATAAACTCAGGGCCAAATATCAGTGCAGAGGTTTCTGACAAATCAAGGCAATACTTAATCTCTTCGGCGGTATAACGGAAATTCATCGGTACAACAATTGCACCGGTTTTTAATATTCCAAAATAAATCGGAAGCCATTCCAGACAATTCATCAAGAGGATGGCAACCTTATCCCCCTTCTTTATGCCTCTTTTTATAAGCAGGTTGGCCAGGCGGTTTGCTTTTTCTTCAAAAACACGCCAGGTCATGTCTCTGCGGTATTCGCCCGCGGGGTTGTTTTCTATCAGTTCATATTCGCGCCAGATCACGTGATGGCTTTCCTGAAGGTCCAGATTGATTTCGGTTAAACAAATTTCTGAGCCGTATTGAGTTGAATTGCGCGACAAAAAATCGATAATTGACATGAATAATCCTCCCGTTCTACCTGTCCATTCTTATTACATTAAAAACGCCGTACTGCATCGGCTGAATTTCTTGTTTTATTATAGCAAAGAAGCAATTGCTTTGCAATTGCAACACACCGCTATATCGAGGCGGGAGAAGAGGATTTTGTGAGCAAAATCCAGCATTGCGCGCCCCGTTATTCAATGCTCGCTGCTTGATTAAGTTAATTGATACACCAGACGTTTTTCAACCCTTAGGGTTGAGAATACGCGAAGAGGCGGGCAAGGCCCATCATTGCCTCGTTATAAGGCAACACCGCCGGTTAATCAACATCTGTTTCAGGCTTTCCTGCTGATGCTGTATATGCTTTCCCTGGTTCCTACCCTCACCTTATTACACTGAACGCCATAACTGCCAGCGCTATTCCCAAAATGCCGTAAAAAATCCGTGCACCGTTGCGTCCAAGCAGCTTAACGAAAATATAGGCCTTCCTGTTCTCAAAAAAGAAATTCCAGTTACAGATCGATGAAACGATGCAAAAAAGACCTGTCAGCACCAATAAAACCCTAAGCAAGCCAGCTTCCATGTGTTCCCTCCATTATTGCTTCAGCCGGAATCGTCCGGCAAATTTTGTTATTCCATCATTCTCCTGTAAGTACTTTTTCACTGTACAGGGTAATACCCCTGTTTGCATTCGGGTGAATATGATCAAGCAGATAGCCTGATGGGGCATATCTGGTTAACACTTCGGCAATAGCCGGGTTGGGGTTTATAAACACATGAGCATTTTTTGAACAATAATCCTTCAGTGCTTGCCCATACTCCTTCAAAAGGGCGTCGCGCTCATCAACATCTATCTTTGTAAATGGATCATTATCCAGCGCCAGCCAGGGAGCAATGAAAGCAAATTCGGCCCCGGGGTTGCTTTGCTTTATATTAAAGACCAGTGTGTTGATATTTTCTATAAAGCTTTCCGAATCGAGAGCACAGATATTTTCATCACGGTACCTCACGTCATTGGTTCCAATGGCTATCACAAAAAGGTCGGTGCTGCATCCTGAGATTTCATCCGAATGATCCAACAGGGTCATTGTCGTAGCCGAACCCCAAGCCTGTTTGAAGACGGTACTGCCCGGGAATGCTGCCATCATGGGCTCATACCATCCAAACCCGCCGTTTTTTGAGCCTGCTGTTATGCTGTCGCCAACAAAGCAGACCGAATCCGATTTCTCAAGCAGCTGATAAAAAGCAGTATTTTTCATCTCTGATATCACTTTGATTGGCGCTGCAGTTTGGCGGAAGTAACCCTCCGGAAACAGGTAATGCTTTTCCCGGGCCTGATCCAATGTTAACGGTGTTCCCAGCATCACCTGGGTGATAATGCGGAAGACCTCGCTGACACGCCGCAGTTCATATTGACTGACTTCTCTTTGCAGTACAGGATCATTCAAAATGGTATGAACCGGGAGAGCCCTGTAATTGCCATCGGATCGTGCATGGGTGTACATCGGTATCACCCCCGCACAAAGCACCTCTTTTTTCACCGGTTCCAGGTGAATTTCAACAATTGCCGTCGCGTCTCCGTCATGCTCAATATAGGAATTGGCGAAGTTTCCGGGACAGTTGACGATGACTGCATTTTTACCTGCAGCATCACCGGTTTTCGAGCGGAATTCGATCGGTTGAACGGCATGGGCATGATCCCCGAGAATGATATCCGCACCCGCTTCAATAAAAATGCTGTTCCAGGTATCTTGATAATTGTCGGTTTCGTGGGAAAATTGTGTTCCCATATGAGGGATCACCGCAATCAGATCCGGCGGATTCTCCATGGTTTTTATTCTTTCAAAATCAGCCAGGACAGCAGACTTCACCTGATCGAAATCCGGGCTTGAGGGGTCTGTCAGGATGGACGTCAGAGATGGGTTCTCGTGAAGAAAGTATCCCTTGTGAGTATAATTGCTGCCATAGGTATACGCCAAAAAAGCTATCCGGATTCCTTTCACGTCGATCACCGGTATAGAAGCCTTTTCACCTTCATTTCGCCATGAGCCCACATGCTGCAGACCCATTTGCTCCAGAGCATCAAGCGTGCGCATTGCCCCTTTCTCACCTTTATCCAGCAGATGGTTGTTTGCTGTGGAGACCAGATCAATTCCGGATTCTTTTACAACGGCTGCAAATGCATCCGGAAAGTTCAGGTACAGCGGAATTCCGTCATCAAAATTACTGGTGGTATAACCTGCCTCTTCTCCGGCCATAGGGCCTTCAAAAATACCAATGGCAAGGTCGGCCTGTGTCAGGTATTTATTTGCGTACTGAAACGTCGGTGTAAAATCATACTCACCGGTTTGTGCATTATAAGCGTTTCTAACCTGATCCTGCAGCAGGATTAAATCACCGACAAAAGCAAGGGTTACCGTGTTTTGCAAAGCGCTTTTCTGTTCTTCGGTCATGACCGGATGTATGACATCTTCAGAAACCGGCTGAGTTTCAGCTGTTTCCTGTAATGCTGGCTGTTTGATGGAATATAGCGGCAGCATCAGGAATAGCAACACTATCAGCGACAAAGTGACCGCTCTGAGAGGTTTGGCGGGTTTGATACCATCGCGGGCACGGAAGGTTAAAAATTTGGTTGCACCGTCAATAAACTGATTCAATAAGCCGGCCACAAAATCAGAACCGAGAATGAGAGTGGTTAAGATGGCCGCACCAAATGCCGGTATGAGGTATTGGTCGGAATAACTGGCTGCCGGAAAAGCTTTCATGAACAAAAAGGTAAAAAAGCGGTGCAGTACATAAACAGCGATGGAGTTCTTGCCCCATTTTACCAGCAAAGGCAAAGGTTTGGCAGGTACAAGCATGAACAGCCCGGCAATAAGCATTCCGGCAAGGCTTATCAGTGCAACTCTGGCGAACATATCCCTGAATGAGCCATAGCTGTCCATTAAAAAATCAGATTGCTTCAGCCAGGGAAATTTTTGAAGGAAAAGCACTGAAAGAAACAAACCATAGGAAAAAATCAACCCGCCAATCAAATAATCACGTGATTTGCGGTGTTGGATGAAATGCATGAATTTTTCGGCTGGCAATTTGTAACCGATATAGAAGAATGGGAAAAAAACAATGGTTCTGGCGATGGCAAGAACATTGGTTACATCTTTCCACCAGCCCACCAATATCGCTGCGATAATGCAAACAATGATAAAAAGTTTTGATTCCGGTACGTATTTTATTACCGCGCGCCATACGATCAGAGAAAGAAGAAACCAGGCGGAATAGCTTGGTGTAAGCAATTGGAATGTTGATTTGAACATGAGCGCGCTCAGGAGCATGAGTGCAATATTGAAAACCACATAGATCACTGCCAGCCTGATGAGTGACTGCTTTGATCGGGAACGCTCGCTTTTACTTAAGAAACCAGATATCATGATGAAGGCGGGCATATGAAAAATGTAAATGAAGCTGACCAGGCCTCCTGCCATTCCAAAGCCCAGATAGGTCCATAAATAATGGCCTAAAACCACAAGAAAAATCAATATGCCTTTCAGATTATCCCAGTATGAAATCCTGCCGTCTTCGGGTTTTACCTGCAAGTTCGTCATAGATTTACCTGCCTCTTCTCTATATCCAGGAAATAAAAGTTTGTTTTTGACATTATAACATACTTCAATAAAGATCTTCCACAATCTTCAGATATCCTGTTATTGAAATCTTACCCAGAATGGTTTACACTCAGATGGTAAGTTTTTGCTAAACCTTCAAATGTATATATTTTAGGATTTGTTCAATTACATGTTGCAGACTGGAGAGCGTTTATGGAAAAATCAGGTATATTCAAAAAGGTTACGCTATTCGTACTGATTACTTATCTGACAAGCTGGGGGTTATGGACAATCGCTTACAGCGGTGACAAGCCAAACAGCCTTTTGGGACTTGTTGGCGCCTGCATGCCCTCCATCGTAGGTGCCTTCTTCCTTGTTTTTGACAAAACAGTCAGTAAAACCGGCTTTGGCAAAAGGGTTTACAGTTTCAGGCTGATAGGGTTTAAGCAGGTTTTAATCATATTTCTGTTTTATCCGATAATTCTCACCTTATCGGTTATTGCTCAAAAACTTACAGGAGGAACTGTTCCACCACTGAGTGACATGCTGAAAGCTCTGAGCGATCCATCACAGCTGTTTGTTTTCATTTTTATGGGGTTCGGAGCAGGCCTTGGTGAAGAGTTCGGCTGGCGGGGATATATGCTGGAGCTTCTGCAAAGACGTTGGAATGCCTTCACATCAAGCATTGTTGTAGGCCTTGTCTGGACAGCCTGGCATATCCCTCTGAGAATCGCGCAGAAAGTACATGGGTTTGAGTTATTCTTATCTCTGTTCATGATCTTCCCGCTAGCTTTTCTGTTTACCTGGATTTATAATAATTCAAACCGGAGCATCCTTTCTGTCATGATAGCCCACGGCATGGTGAATTTCTCAACCTATATCCTGGGAAGCGCATGCAACGGGCCTCTTCCGATTGGGCTGAACGTCTTCATAACACTATTTCATCTTGTTTTTACAATTATCATTGTTTGGGTATATAAGCCTGATACCTTTACACAGAAGTTATCGACCGAAGGATAATACAAAAACGCACCTTGCAGTGCGTTTTTTCAGGTATTCGATTCTTTTTTAAAGGAGTGTGTACTCCCCTCATCACATACTTTTATCCTCTGACTAAAAGTATGTTGGGGAGTTCTTGTTCGAGGTCATTCAATAACAACCTGAAACGGTTTGCCTGAAACTCATACTCTCCTAATATGGGTTCAAGGCAAGCTTCCCATCTGTCATGACCCATATGGAATACTGACCTTCTGCTTGTTCAATGATGCTGCCACCATAAAAGAATGAATTTCCCTGGGGGAGGCTATCTCTTGCTATAAACTCATAAAGGCTCCCGTTGCAGGTTCCAACAACGCGATAGCTGATATCACCGTTTCTCTGCTGAGCCTTTAGAAGCACTGCCGGGGTTTTGGTAATGTTCCAGCACTCGTTCTCAATATCCGCTGAAGAATGATTGTCCGCTATCCAGACATATTCATTACGCCAGCTACCCAGCCCGGTATCAAAGCGCTGGATGGTAAAGGATATGCGTGACCTGCCATCCGGAGGCGTTAATTCTTCCATGATGACCAATTCATTTCCCATGATACCATCCAGTTCGATATCCCTGATTTCCTGGAAAATACTGCTCGCCGGTTGTTCGCCAATACCCATATGACCACCCGCCCTCAATGAATTTCACTGTATTCTATGCTTGCTTTTACACAGATAATCATTCCCCGAAAAGAAAATCCTGAGGGCAAGGTTAATATTGAACCATTAATACCTGATTGGTTCCTTTGCAGATACACGTTTAACTATCAATAGAAAGATCATGCCAATCAGCAGAAAAGCAACAATGGAACCTATCGCCCAGAGAAGTCCGTTTTGCTCTGCGGTTATCGCGTCAAACCCATGGTTCACGTACCAGTTGTGGGCGCGGTAGGAGATGGTTCCAAACACCAAAGGGCCAACAAAGGTGGAGGTTCTTCCTGCAACTGACAGGAACCCGTAGAACTCTGCAGTTTTTGTGGCCGGGGCCAGCTGGCTGACCATGGTTCTGCTGACGGCCTGAGCACCTGAAAGTGAAAAGCCTGCAAAAAAACCGATGATGTTAAACCATATGAGCTCTTTAACAAAAAATAAACCGGTGACGGCGGCAATGAGGATGATAAGAGACAGAAGAATGGCTTCCTTGCTGCTTCTTCTGTCTGCAATACGACCAAAAAGCAAAGCACCAAACGCCCCGGCAATTTGTATTAGGATAACAAAAATAATCAGCTGTATCTGTTTCATACCAAACAAAGTTGCACCAATAATGGCGGCAAAATCCATCAGCATCATAATGCCATCATTATAAATTAAAAAAGCGATCATGTATTTGATGAATTCTTTATAATTGCGAACATCCCGAAACGTCTGAGCAAGCTTGGTGAAGGCCAACTTTATCGTACGCCTTCCCGCATTGACCTGTGTGTTGTTCTTTTTCTCTTCCACCCAAAGGAAGGTTGGAACAGAAGATATCAAGTAGATGAAGGCAGTAATTAAAAACGCCCAATGGATGAAATCATTGCCCAGCAGCTGAATGGGCAGCAATACGATCAAAAGGGCAACTATACCGCCCACCATTCCAACCGCCCAGCCTTTTCCCGACACAGATCCAATGGTTTCAGGAGTGGAAACATCTGTTAAAAGTGCATCGTAAAACACTTGAGCCGCACGATACCCAATTTCAGCGATGATAAAGAATACGATCCCCATGACCACATCCCCTTCACCGACAAAAAACAGCAAAGCTGTGAAAACAACAGAGATTGCAGTAAAAAATATCAGGAACCTTTTTTTGGAACGGGAAAAATCTGCAATGGTGCCCAGTATTGGTGAAACAATCGCGACAACAACTGCTGCTATGCCCACTGAAATTCCCCATAAGCGCGTACCTTCGGCACCGCCAACAACAACATCTTTGAAGTAAGCTGAATAGACTGCCAGAAGGACAACAGAAGCATATGCGGAATTACCAAAGTCATAGAAATACCAGGACCAACGAGATTTTTTCGTTAAATCCAAACTCTTTTTGCCCATATTAAACTCCCACTACACAAAGATTAACCCCCCAAGGGCTTCACGATAAATTCTACAGGATTATCGCCTACAGTTCAAGCTGTAATCACTTCTTTATTGTGTAATAAGCAAATGTGTCTTAAACTGTTCTGTATCACAGCAAGCAATGCCTGATGTTTGTCACGTGCCGCAAAACGTCTGGTAACGGCAGGCTGATGGTTCCGGCAGGTCGGTATACTGCTCCTGTTCGGTAGAATATGCATATGGATTCAACAGAACCTTCACAAGCTTTTGCATAACACTGTAATCCCTTTTGCTGACTGCTGCTTCCAGGGCTGCTTCCACCCGATGGTTGCGGGGTATTACCGCAGGATTATTACTGCGCATCAGTTCCCTGGAAGCAGACTTTGATTGCTTCTGTCCATTTAGTCTCATCTGCCACTTCTCATTCCACACTGAGAACTCCGGGCATTGAAACAGACCTGAGTCGACTCTTTCTTCCAGTGTGAGGCTGCGGAAGGTATTTGTAAAATCCGCTTTAGACTGATGCATCATTTCCAGAAGATTCTTGATAAGGGCTCCATCTCCGGGTTCTTCGCCGAAAAGCCCTAACTTTGCCCGCATTCCTTCCATCCAGTTGCTTTCATAGAGCACCTTGAACTGCTGAACCGCATCCTGGGCAAGTTCAACAGCGTGTTCCTGCTCATCCATCAGCAGTGGTAACAGGGTTTCGGCAAACCTTGCCAGGTTCCACACCGAAATAATGGGCTGCCTTCCATAGGCATAACGGCCATGAGTATCGATGGAGCTGAAGACAGTCAACGGGTCGTAGACATCCATAAAGGCACATGGGCCATAGTCGATGGTTTCGCCGCTTAAAGCTACATTATCAGTATTCATCACACCATGAATAAAGCCTGCCAATTGCCATTTGGCAATCAGTGACGCCTGTCGCTTCACTACTTCATGAATGAGAGCCAGATATGGGTTTTCAGCCTTCAATGCATCCGGGAAATGTCTTTGAATCGTATAATCCGCCAATGTACGCAGTTCTTCTGTGGTGCACCATTGTGAGGCATATTCGAATGTACCCACGCGGATATGGCTTGCTGCAACACGCGTCAATACGGCACCGGGCTGTTCTGTTTCCCGGATCACATTTTCACCCGTGGTTGCCACTGCCAGGCTTCGGGAAGTAGGGATACCAAGAGCATCCATAGCTTCACTGATGATATACTCCCGCAGCATCGGACCTAATGCTGCCCGGCCATCTCCCCTCCGAGAGTAGGGTGTTCTGCCGGAACCCTTCAATTGAATATCAAACCGATGACCCTGCGGAGTAATTTGTTCGCCTAACAGAAGTGCCCGCCCGTCTCCAAGCATGGTAAAATACCCAAACTGATGACCGGCATAGGCCTGGGCAATAGGTTGAGAGCCTTCGGGAATGACGTTGCCAGTGAACACCAGTGTTCCTTCCTCACTGTTCATGGCTTGTGTACTCAATCCCATTGACTCACCCAATAAAGCATTATATACAATCAGCTTTGGTGAACGTACAGCTGTGGGGATCACCCTGCTGTAAAATGCCTCTGGTAATTCTGCATAGCCGTTCTACAGCTTCCATCCCGTTCTGACGGACTCCATTAATTTTGGCATAATGACTCCTTCTTCTAGTAATACATATTTAGCGTTTGCCCCATGCAACGAATTATTCTGTTAAATTTTCCCTGAAAACTTCGCGTTTTGCCGTTCAGCAGCCTTGAAGATGAAGAGCAACCCATGGAGGCTAGCCCTTTAACGTATATTTCTAAAATTATGACTTCCATCTTTTGTCTTTGCCGATTAGTCTCCCTAAATTGTGGTATACATAGATAAGAGTATAAATGATCGTATGGTTAATGCAAGCAATCATTACACTTTTTCCCAAAGGAGTGCTCATTATATGAAAAAGTTTTCTTTGCGAAACCTTATCAACTTACCCCAGATCGTTCTTATTGTTTTACCTTTATCCCTCGCTCTCATTCTCTTTCTCACAGGTGTTCCAATTCCAAGTTTCACCCTCCTTGCAGGAACCCTCATTTTATCAGTTTTCGTCATAACAATTCAAAATATAATTCTGGGAAAATATACTCGGTGTATTAAAAAGATGATCGGAAATTTTAAGCAAATAGGGCAGGGGGATTTGCTGGTACAATTCGATGAGAGCTGCTTTAGTGAGCTCAGAGAGCTTTCGGGTGTAATAGGGCATTTAGTTAAGGAATTGAGTACGCTGATCTCTCAGGTCTATTCATCTTATGGCGACATTAAGAATATGATGAGCATCATGAACGATAACTATAAAGAATCATCTAATAATTCAAAGGATATAGTAAAAATGTCGGAAAACGTGGCAAGAGGTGCGAGTAAGCAAGCAGAGGATTCTGAAATGTGTTATAAAATGTCCATGGAATTGATGGGACAAGTTGAAAAAGTATCAGAATCCAGCAAGCTGATGTCTGCAAAAGCGGAGCTTGTAGGGAGCATGACTGGTTCCGGCATGGATATGATTTCAGAACTGCTGGATAAGAGCAAGCTTTCTGAAACGAACATCGCTGAAATTAACAAAAGTATCGATGGATTAAGTACAATGACTCAGGATATCGGTAATATCACAGAGATTATCAGTACCATTGCAAGCCAGACTAATCTCCTTTCGCTCAATGCTGCTATTGAAGCAGCAAGAGCCGGCGAGACCGGAAAAGGTTTTGCTGTTGTGGCGGGAGAGATTAAAAAGCTGGCCGATAAAAGCCTCTCTTCAGCACAAGACATAGCTAAAACGGTAGAAACCGCCATGGAGCAAGTGAATAGTACTACCGAACGAATCAATTCCATTACGCAGTCCATCATGTACCAGACGGATGCAGTATATAAAACCAATGAAGCATTTACGGGGATTGCAGAGGCATCAGGGAATCTGTTCCAACAGTTGAATGCTGTTATAACGGGTATTAGTCAGCTGGATATTTTCAAATCGAACCTGATATCCTCTATTGAAAATATTTCTGTTGTCGCATCGCAAACAGCTGCATCCTCCCAGGAGATCACCTCGCTGATGTATTCACAAAACAATTCAGCAAATGCATTGGCCGAAATTTCAGAAGATTTGGAAAAACTGGCTGCGGGTATTGAAGATAAATTAAGTAAATATAATTTTGAAAAAGAAACAAAAAAGAGAAAGACTTTTGCTGTGATCACGGTACAAGATTTAGACTTCTTTGAAGATGTTTTCATAGGCGCAGAAGAGATAGGAATGAAGCTTGGCGCTAATATTCTGCGCAGACCTCCGAACAATTGGGGCGAAGACTTTCAGTCAGCCCTTATTGAAGAATGCATTGAAGAAGGTGTTGATGGGATTGCCATAGGGCCTATTGATTCTCCTAAAGTAAGAGACACAGTAAAGAAAGCTCTAAGCAAAGATATTAAAGTCATCGCCTTTGATAATAATTTACCAGACAGTGGCATCCATGAGTTTATCGGAACAGATAATTTTATGGCAGGGAACAGCATTGGAAAGGCCACTGTCAAGTATATGGGTGGAAAAGGAAATGTGCTCATTTCGGTACCAACCATCACCAACGATAATTTTATTGAGCGCATTAATGGGTTTAAGCAAGCCATTGGAGACTATCCTGACATCCGAATAGTAACAATTGAAGGAACAGCTGGCGGTCCGCCGAGAAGAATAGAAATACTAACCGAATTGTTAGCCGAACACCCTTATATAGATTGCATTGTCTATATGGATTATCAGGGCTCGGAAGTTATGGAAGACGTTATTAGGCAGACATCGTATCATGGGAAGATTATCGGTTTCGACAAGACGGATCGGGCTATGAAAATGATAAAGTCTGGTAAGATAACCTCAGTCATCGTGCAACGACCGAAGATTTGGGGAGAGCTTGCCATCAAACGATTGTATGATCTGACCCTGGGGAAGGAAGTCCCTGCTTTTGAAGATGCAGGAACCTTTGAAATCAACCAACGCAATGTTTCACTTTACCTCTAAGCTCAGGGGTGATTGATTAAAGATATTTTGAATCACCTGAATTACCATCTTTAGCAAGTGTGCCAAAGGAGAACTCCTTTGGCACACGATTATCTGAGCCAGCAGCACATGCCATTGCATTATAGCATATGTGAACGGTAATCTCTTCTCCAGTTCGTGTATTTTTCTGAAGAAAGACTGGTCATGGCACATTCACTTAACATAAATCATACCATATCATAGTGGATAAAAGATTCCAGGCCTCTGGCAGAATCTGTGCTGAACAGGCAGGCAATTCTTACCGCTGGCTCGCCATTGTATGAAAGGAATGAGTAATGTGAACATGATGAATCGTTACCCTTATGCCAATGCTATGCAAATGAACGACCTCTACGCTCCTTATGAGACAAACCTATATCCAAACTCCATAATCTCTCCTTACCCAATGAATCAGCAACCATATGCGATGAATTCTCCAATGATGAACGAATGCTATTCAAACCAGTATCTGGGGCCTTTTTATCCCCTGTATGATCCAGCACAGCAGGGCGCTTACATTGAGCTAAAGGACTTTGGGCCTGCGCCCTATGCGGTGAACATCCATGATGCCGCTGTACAAAACGCTGCTTTCCGCACAGCTTTATGGACAGGAAACCATTTTCAGGTTACGCTGATGAGTCTGAACCCGGGAGAAGACATCGGCCTTGAGATTCATCAAGGGCTTGACCAGTTTATCCGCATCGAACAGGGAGAAGGGCTGGTGATGATGGGTGACAGCCAAAATAATCTGCATTTCCAAAGGATGGTTTATGATGACTTTGCTTTTATCATCCCGTCGGGAACATGGCATAACTTAATCAATACCGGCAGTATGCCTTTGAAGCTGTATTCCATTTATGCACCGCCGCAGCACCCCCATGGAACAATTCATAAAACAAAAGCCGACGCAATGGCTGCCGAAGAAAACCACGGTTAGGATGGGAGTTCGTCAAAGCTAAAATAAGAAGGATATGGGTATGTCACGTTAACAAAAGATAGATGGGAATATGTCAAAGCCATAAGATGAATGCGGTTTTATCTTTTCGGTTAAAGCCGCATTTTTCATAAAAGCGCAGTGTACCTTCAACCTTGGCTCCGGTAAGCAGCATGATTTTATAGCAGTTCGCGCTGCGTGCAGTCTCTGCGGCTTTCTGCATTAATGCATGCGCATATCCACGGCACCGGTACTCCCTGTGTGTAACAACATTTTCAATCAGCGCGTAAGGTCTTAACCCACGGGTAAGGTTTTTAACAACCACAAGCGTCACGCTGGAAACCAGCTTGCCGTCAACCTCACCAATTATTAAATGATAATCAGGGTTTTGAATAATTTCATCCCATAATGAAATAAGCTCTGGTGTAACCAATGGTTTTTCATTTTCATGCAAATGCAGATACAGTTCCAGCAATCCTTCCAGATCGAATTTTTCGGCTTCTCGAATTATCATTTCATCCCTCCAGTTTAGACTTTAAAAAATTTAGAAACAGGGTTCATTTATCGTGACGCACCAATGCATAAAATTCCGCAACAAAGAATGTGCAGTGATTTCTCTTCATCATCTGATCCAAAAGAAACGCAAAACTAATTTAAATCCTTTGCGGGGAACTGAGCCAGCACGGGATTTTGTGCGGGATCCAGCCAGCAAAGTATTTTTAGAAGGTCTTTCTCAGAAAATGCGGTACAGCCTGATGTGGGGCTGTTCTGATCCTTCCAGATATGCAGGAAAATCGCGCTTCCAGCCCCGGGAAGCGGGTTAACCGTATTATACTCTACCACCACGAAGTATTTGTACCTGTTGCCTATGGCAAACAAGTCTTCCGCAGAGCTCCACCTTCCGTTGGCAGGGCCTTCCTGGAAGGTGTTATATAAGGGCATCTCTAAAAACCTCATGCAATATTCGCCCAAATATGATATAATATACCTATGAAAC
>JAGOJH010000058.1 GCA_017995215.1 Thermoclostridium sp. | reverse complement strand
GGGGTGGAAATGTCCATCCACCCTTGTAAAGCCACACCAGATAGCGGTGCATTGTTCCAAGCTCGGGGCGCAGAGGAATGGCCAGGGGGATGTGCTCAATTCCCCTGCCCTTGAAGTAATTATTAATTTTCATGCATGAAGCAAAAAAGCTGTCCCAGTCCTTCAGGTCATCTTTTTGAATACCCAGGGTGTCCAATGTTTTTTGCTTTGCCATTAAAACATAAACTTCGGACAATAAAGGGACAGCATAGTTTTTCCCATTCACACGGATAACATCTTTCAGCCATGGTGCAAGAATTGGCCTGAACTTATAGGAATCAGGCATCGGTGCGAGATACTTCAGGTAGCTGAGGGTATGAACCCATGTTGTTCCTATGGTAAAAACATCGGGTGCTGAATCGTTTTTAAAGGCATCAATGATCGTACTGGAAGCACGGTTCCAGGTCATCAATCTCAGCTCAGCGTGAAACGGAAGCTCCAGCTCCAGTTGCTTCAATTGCTGGGAAAAATATTTGGATTCCAGTTCTATATTTGTACTTATCAGCCATATTTTCAGCTTGGTACGAGCCAGTTTCATCACCTTCATTTTTTGATAAATCCGAATTCGCGCAATATCTCATTATCTATATATACCATTATTCGTGGTTCATTAACATGTTCTTCAACTACGGTAACAAATATTTCAAGTTTGTTTAACATGGGCGGGGCGTTCGTTCCATGGTAATTTTACTGCATAATCGAAAAATCCCATCCTTTTCAGGAGGGGATTTCGATAATGACAGGTAATATCATCGGTTTTCGTTTTGTTTTCTGGTAAAGGAAAGAGCCCAAATCATCTTTTATGCCATTCTTGATGGTCGTATACCCATTCTTGCGCTTTGCAAGGTATTTCATCAGGGATTCCTTTGCAAGGACGCGGATTTCGTCCATCAGTGTCTCGGATTCCTTCACATACACGAAGCCCCTTGAAATAACCTCCGGTTCGGTAATAGGCTTCCCTTCTGCACTGACCGTTGCGACGACAACAATCAGACCGTCCTCGGATAAATGCTTCCTGTCCTTTAAAACTACATTGCCCACATCACCCACACCAAGCCCGTCGATCAAAATACTGCCTGCCTGAACCGAGCCTGTGATCTGTGCGGATTTATGCGATAATTCCAGTACATTCCCGTTCTCCATCAGGAAGATATCTTCCTCCCGCATGCCCAGTGATTGAGCCAGGTTTGCGTGCTGCTTTAAATGGCGGAATTCGCCGTGTACCGGCATAAAATACCTTGGCCGCACAAGGCGGTGAATAAGCTTCAGCTCTTCCTGCCGCGCATGCCCTGAAACATGGACTTCTGCCAGGGCTTCGTAAATAACATCAGCGCCATGCTTGAACAGGTCATTGATGACACGGGACACATACTTCTCATTGCCTGGAATGGGGCTGGCGGAGATGATGACCAGATCGCCCTTTTCAATACCAACCTTTCGGTGGGTAGCAGAAGCCATTCGTGTCAGCGCTGACATAGGTTCACCCTGGCTGCCCGTGGTAATTAAAACGATATGCTCATCTGGCAGCTTTTGAATTTTTTCAATATCCAACAGCACATCTGGCGGAATATTCAGGTAGCCCAGTTTCATTGCGGTTGTACAGACATTCACCATGCTGCGGCCGCTTAAAGCAACCTTACGGCCAAATTTGACGGCGGAGTTGACGATTTGCTGAATGCGGTGGATATTTGAAGCAAAGGTGGCTGCAATAATTCTGGTTTTAGCATCTTTAAACACCGTGTCCAGTGTTTCTCCCACCGTTCTTTCACTCATAGTGTACCCGGGGCGTTCCACATTGGTGCTGTCGGCCATCAGCAACAGCACGCCTTTTTTCCCCAGCTCGGCAATACGTGCCAGGTCTATCGGTTCGCCCTCTATGGGAGTTTGGTCAATTTTGAAGTCTGACGTGTGCAGAACAACACCCACCGGTGAAAAAATCGCCAAAGCAACGCTATCGGCGATACTGTGGGTGGATCGAATAAACTCTACCCTAAAGGCACCCAGTTCGATTGTTTCTCCTGCTTTCACCCTTTTCATTTCGCAATCACAAAGCATCTGGTGCTCGTTCAGTTTGCTTTCGATCAGCGCAAGGGTGAGTTCTGTACCATAAACGGGAGTCTTCACTTTTTTTAATACATAGGGCAATGCACCGATATGATCCTCATGCCCGTGGGTTACTACTATCCCCTTCAACCTGTCCGCATTTTTTTCAAGATAGGTTACATCCGGAATGACAAGATCTACCCCCAGCATTTCGTCTTCCGGGAAAGCAAGCCCGCAATCTACCACAAACATGCTGTCCCCGTATTCAAAGACGGTCATGTTCTTTCCAATCTCCTCGATGCCTCCCAGGGGGATGATCTTCATCTTATTCTGTTTTTTGTTTGCCACAATTGATCCTCCATTATATTCAAGCTGCTATATTCCATGTTGTGCCTTTCAAACAGTATGTGACTGACTATCGTCATTCGGTATAAATATCTTTATTTATGTAAATAGTATGGTTACCACTTTTTCCAGCACTAACCTTATGATTATAGCACAGCCTTGCAGTGAAATGCAATTTATATCGCTATTCCCCGGTTTTTCATCTTGTTTCCATCCATTATTAGTATTCCGTGCATCGGTTTAATCTATCCTGATGTGATTGATGATTGCTAATCCCCTTTTTCTTTTCTATTTCCTTTTTCTCCTTTTCGACTCTCACTTTTCACATGGTAAAATACGTGAAACAAAGAGCATGAGAGTATCTTTCAGTAATGATATCAGGTATAATCATATGTGAAAATGGAATAAATCGGAGGGATTTCTATCTATATACCCGGGGAAGCAGAAGAGATTATTTTCACATTGGAGTCAAACGGACACGAGGCTTACCTGGTGGGCGGATGCGTGCGCGACGCGCTGATGGGCAGGACGCCGAATGATTACGATATCTGCACTTCAGCTTTACCACAGCAGGTGATCCAGTTGTTTGACAAAACCATACCCACCGGGGTTAAGCATGGTACTGTGGCGGTAGTCCTGCGAAACCTGCCGTTCGAAGTAACTACCTTCCGTACCGATGCGGAATATACCGATCATCGCCGCCCAGACGCGGTACTGTTTTCCGACTCTTTATTGCAGGATCTGGAACGACGTGACTTTACCATCAATGCCATTGCCTTTCATCCGGTTAAAGGAGTTATCGACCCGTTTGATGGTTTGGGTGATCTGCAAAAAAAGCTGATACGAACTGTGGGTGATCCACGGAAAAGGTTTCATGAAGATGCGCTTCGCATGCTTAGGGCTGTCCGCTTTAAAGCCCGGTTTGGCTTTTCCGTTCATGGTGCAGTGCTGGATGCGATAAGGGAACTGGCTGGAACGATTAGGTTTGTCAGCCGCGAACGGATCCTTTCGGAAATAAACGGAATTCTTCTAAGCCCTTACCCGGAAGAAATGAGTGTGATTTTCCAAACAGGGCTTTCAGAATATATATTTCCAGCCTGTGTGGGCGACATTCGCTCCCTTCACACATTAAAGCTGGTACCTGAAAAACTGGAGGCTCGCTGGGCTGCGTTGCTGCGGCAGGTTGGAATTACAGGGCAGGAAGAGCTGAAGGCCTTTTGTGAAACCATGAAAATGAGTAATACCTTATCCAGAGATATTGTTGCCCTCTCTGCCATGCTTGCAGGAACACTTCCACACACAGGATATTCTTTGCGCAAAGCTGTTTCGGAGGTTGGCATGGTGTTGTTCAATGACGCATTCATGATATCTAAAGCTACCTGCGTTTCTGGTATCAATTTCAAGGCTGTAAGGCAGTTGCTCGATGACATCATGCTAAATCAGCAATGCATCCGAATGACCGATCTGGCAGTTAACGGCACTGAACTGATTCAGGAAGGATATTCTTCGGGAAAAGCATTAGGAGATCTGCTGGATGCTCTTTTCATCTGCGTGCTGCAAAAACCTGAGTTGAACAGGAGGGATATCTTATTGGAGTTTGCTCATCAGATAGGCGGCAAATTGACATAATGCCTTTTATATTCAAGGACTTTTCTTGCCTGAAAAAAATCAGCCCGTCATTGAATTGGCAAGACTGATATTTATTCAGTATTATTCATCTCTTGCTGTGCACTTTTCCAGCATTTGATGACCTCTTACATTTGTCTTTATTCAGCGAACAGGGATGTAGACAAATATCGCTCCCCTGTGTCGGGCAAAAGCACAACAATGGTTTTTCCGTTGTTCTCGGGCCTTTTAGCGACCTGTGTTGCGGCATGCAACGCAGCCCCTGAGGAAATTCCGGTGAGAAGGCCTTCAGCTTTGGCAAGCTTGCGGGAAGTCTCGAAGGCTTCTTCACTTTTTACTTTAACCACTTCATCCACTACCTCTTTTTTAAAGTTGTCCGGGATGAAGCCGGCACCTAACCCTTGGATTTTATGAGGTCCTTTGCTGCCACCGGATAATACCGGAGAATCAAATGGTTCCACTGCGATGATTTTCACATTGGGATTACGTTTCTTCAAAACCTCTCCAATGCCGGAAATGGTTCCGCCCGTACCAACACCGGCAATAAAGATATCCACCTTGCCGTCGGTATCCTTCCAGATCTCTTCCGCAGTGGTTTTTTTATGCATTTCCGGGTTGGACGGATTACTGAATTGCTGAGGGATATAAGAATCGGGAATTGAAGCAGCCAGCTCGTTTGCTTTCTGAATGGCCCCCGCCATTCCCTCAGCCCCGGGGGTGAGAACAACCTCGGCACCCAATGCCTTCAGCAGGCTTCTTCTTTCGATGCTCATTATATCGGGCATTGTCAGGATCAGCCTGTAGCCCCTGGACGCGCAAACAAATGCCAGGGCTATCCCGGTATTGCCGCTTGTGGGCTCTATGATAACGGTTCCCTTGTGAACCATTCCTTTGTCTTCGGCATCTTTGATCATCGCAAAGCCAATTCTGTCCTTCACGCTGGACAACGGGTTAAAACATTCCAGTTTGGCAATAATCACTGCGTTAAGGTTATTTTCTCTGTTATAGCCGGTCAGTTCCAGCATTGGTGTGTTTCCTATCAGATCCGTCAAGCTCTTTGCAATCTTTGGCATACGATAACCTCCCATTTAAATATTTATCATAATGATCCTGGTGTTTCAGAAGTAACTCTGTGGAGTCCCCCTCATCAGCGAGCCTTAGATATAGTACATAAAATCGTCCAGTCCATTATTTTTCTGGTATTGTCTGGCAAGCTCATCCAGGGTGACACTGTCCACATAAGAATTAACCGCTTCGTCCATTCTGTCCCATACGCGGGTACGGATACAGTTTCGGATAACATTATCCCTGCTGAAATCCGTTTCATCTTCGTCAATGACCGACAAAGACCCTTCCAGCACGCGGATGATCTCGCCCGTCGTAGTATACTCCGGATTTTTTGCCAGCATGTATCCACCCTGCGCCCCTTTAATGCTTCGAACAAGACCGGCTTTTCTTAAAGCTGAAAATACCTGTTCCAAATAGTTCAGCGATATACCCTGTCTGTCTGCGATACTGTTTAGTGCAACCTGCCCCGCCTTTGCATATACTGCCAGATCGATCATAGCCCGCAGCCCGTATCTTCCCTTGGTTGAGAACCTCATTTTTTTCACCTAACCCAAGTAAACCACTATGTTTTGTTTTATTTTAATATAGGGAAATTTATTTGTCAACCAATTATTGAGAAAGTTTTTCAGATACTGTAATCAGCCGCAGTTTCCACATTGAATGATCGGTAGCAGCACCTCACAAGGTCTTCAATCGTTACCGAATCTGCGACTTTTGTTATGATGTTCCCAATATCCATCCAAAAACCCCTGGTTCCACAACGATGCTCTCTGTCGCAGTAAGTATCCTCTGCACCAGTGAGGCAGGCAACGGGGGCCAGCTTCCCTTCAAGTGCAGTGAGCACCATGCCTGCCGTGATCTGCGACGGTTTCTTTGCAAGAATATACCCGCCCTGTGCACCACGGATGCTCTCGATGAGCCCGGCACGCCTTAACTCCAGAAAAATCTGCAAAACATAGGCTTCTGAAATCTCACACCTGGTGGCAATGCTTTTGATGGGTACACACCCCTGAGTGCAGTGTATGGCCAGGTCGACAATGGCTTCAAGACCGTATCTGCCTTTTGTGGAAATTTTCATGTCCCTCTCCAGTTCACCAGTATTCACCATAGTAGATATGGTTACACTAAAATTATCGTCAATGTGCATATGCAAGGAAAGTGCGTCCCGGGTGAGACGCACTTCCTGAAATGCTTACAATATTTTTCTTTCTTTATGCCTTGCCTGCGCAACCTAAAACATTGATCAGCTTGTTGGTAACCAGCTTTTTGATTTCGTTTCTTGCTGGGCCAAGGTACTTTCTGGGGTCGAACTCAGCGGGGCTTTCGGCGAACACCTTGCGGATGGTTGCCGTCATAGCCAGACGGAGGTCGGAGTCGATATTGATCTTGCAAACGGCCATGGATGCAGCCTTTCTGAGCATATCCTCGGGAACGCCCTTCGCACCAGGCATTTGACCGCCATATTTGTTGATGTCATCAACATATTCAGGAATGACGGATGATGCGCCATGCAGAACGATGGGGAAACCAGGAAGCCTTCTTTGAACTTCTTCGAGAATGTCAAAGCGAAGCATTGCTGCACCTTTGAACTTGTATGCGCCATGGCTGGTTCCGATAGCGATGGCCAGGGAATCAACACCGGTGCGCTGAACAAATTCTTCAACTTGTTTTGGGTCGGTGTAGGAAGCGTCTGCAGAAGATACATTTACAGCATCCTCAATGCCTGCCAGGCGGCCAAGCTCTGCTTCAACCACGACATTGCGGGCATGCGCGTAATCAACGACCTGCTTTGTGATGGCAATGTTTTCTTCAAAGGAATGATGGGAAGCATCAATCATAACCGATGTAAAACCGCCGTCTACACAAGATTTGCATTGCTCAAAGCTGTCACCATGGTCAAGGTGCACTGCGATGGGAAGACCTGTTTCAATAACAGCCGCTTCGATGAGCTTCATCAGGTATGTGTGGTTGGCATATTTTCTGGCCCCTGCGGATACCTGCAGGATCAACGGTGCCTTCACCTCTTTGGCTGCCTCGGTGATGCCCTGAACGATTTCCATATTGTTTACATTAAAAGCGCCAATCGCATAGCCGCCTTCATATGCCTTCTGGAACATTTCTTTTGTTGTTACTAATGGCATTCTATTCACTCCTATCCACTTTGTTAATAAAATATCATAATTATTCTATCAGAACCTATCAGAAAATCAAGGTTTAATTTCCCTGAAAGATGGATTCTTATGCCGATTTACACAGAAATATATGTCTTTTCATGCCATTGTTCTCTATAGGCCATTGGTATGAATCTACTTAATACAATAAAGGTTAACAAGAACCCGGCTCTTTAGCGGTCGGAGGCCGAAAAACGCGCATTGGAAAGAATAGATTACCTTAATCAGGAAGCAAGCATATCTATGCCTTGATCAATCGGCTGGCCACAAGCAAAAACCATGCGACCCGGTTGCTATCTATTGGATCCGGTTGTTAACCTGTGTCGCCCGGTTGCTCGCCCATGCAGCGCGGGGTTTATTATTAGAACTCTACATTTGAAACCTTCTCAGTAACCTGTTGCCCGTCCTGATAAAACAGCTTGATGTATTCATTATTTGGCAGGACGAAAAAGAAAAGACCCCGCTCCTTAATGTCAATGCGTGTTCTGTCAAAGATATCGGCCTGAAGGATTCCAATCAGAGTTGGTAAATAATCCATTGGGTTATGGTTTGACTTGGATGAAATAAAGACCGGTAGTTTACCCTGATTGTCGGGTTTCATCACCGCCACATGAACACTTCCAGGTTCCATCTGGCTTTTAGTGGGATATAACAGATCTCTGTCAAACATGGGAGTATACATAAAAGACCTCCACCCTAAGCAACCGCTTTTATTGGTTTTTTTCCAGTTTATCATGAATCCAAATCCGGGTAAAGGGTTTTATAGACAAAGTAAATTCTGTTCACTCGGATCAGATACTGCTGTGTTTCAATGTATGGCAGGCTTTGTATCTTCATATCCTTCCAGGAGATCATCCCTGTTTCCATCCATCCGGATACCGTACCCTCCCCTGCATTGTAAGCAGCAAGAGCCAGCTCGCTGTTATTGCTGAAGCGATCCATCAAATAGGATAAATACCAGCATCCAAAGCGGATATTCATTTCAGGGTTTTTCAGATCCTCCGGTGAAAAGTCAGAAACCTGAAGCATGGACGCGATCCAGGTTCCTGTTTTTTCTGTGACCTGCATCAGCCCAATGGCACCTTTCTGCGATATCACCTCGTTGCGGAAACCACTTTCTGCCTTGATCACCGCATAGACGAAAGTGACTTGCAGGTTGTTTTCCCGGGCATACCTTTCAACCAGCTCATTGTGGGGTATGGGAAACATACCCCTGAGTATTGCAGGCGCAATAGCGGAGGTGATAATAAACAGCAAAAGAATGATAACAATATATACAAGCCTGCTTTTATGTCGGGCTATTTTGCTCATTGGCCAATAAACCTCGTATGGTTAACCTTAATGCATCAACGGTTCCATCGTTATATATTATTTGTTTGGCGATGGATTTATACTTTTCATCGGGCATTTGCGCACGAATACGCGCCACCGCTTCCTTTCGGCTGAAATTGTTTCTTTTCATGATGCGCTTAACCCGTACCGGTTCGGAAGCGAGAACGACCCAGACGGTATCCACTGCATCCAGAAAGCCATGCTCAATGGGAACAATCGCTTCGACAACAGCCAGCTTCACCTGTTCTCTGCGGTATTCGTCCAGGATTTCCTTTATTCTTTCAGCAACAGTGCTGTGGGTTATTTCATTTAGGGCAAGTAATTCCTGCTTGTTATTGAAAACCAGCTCACCAAGCTTTTTGCGATCAATCCGTCCTGTATCTTCAAGTATTCCTGTTCCAAAATGTTCAACAATACGATACCAGGCTGGCATATGAGGTTCCATAATATCTTTGGCAATTTCATCGGCAAGAATAACTCTTGCCCCATATTCCTTTAGAATTTGTGCTGCAGTACTCTTTCCCGAGCCAATTCCTCCGGTAATACCAATGGTTAGCAATATAAACACTCCAATCCGTCCATATGCCTGGGATACTTCTAGACGGTAACTTTATTTTTGAATCCTTAACAGCTTAAGCCCTGCAGGAACCATATACTTTGAAGATCTCCGTTTCCCGTGACCTTCCTCACTGGAAGCCCGGCATGATCTGCATAGTTACTTCGCCTGATACCAGTTTTCCCCGGTATTCACATCTGCAATCAACGGAACGCTTAAAGCAGTAGCACCTTCCATACATTTTCTCACCAGTGCCTTTACCTGGTCAAGCTCTTCATGCAAGGTTTCAACCACCAACTCGTCATGAACCTGTAAAATCAACCTGGACTTAAGACCCGACTCCTTCAGGGCCTGATATACCTTCACCATGGCAATCTTTATAATGTCTGCAGCAGTACCCTGTATGGGTGTATTCATGGCAACCCGCTTACCAAAGGAACGCTGATTGAAGTTTTTGGATGCAAGCTCGGGCAGCTGCCTTCTCCTGTGAAACAAAGTTTCAACAAAGCCCTGTTCCTGGCCCATATTCACGATTTCCTCCATGTATACCTTCACTTTTGGGTATTTGGACAGATAACCGTCGATATATTTTTTTGCTTCCTTACGGGTGATGCTTAAATCCCGGGAAAGCCCAAAATCACTGATGCCGTATACGATTCCAAAATTAACGGCCTTGGCCCTTCTGCGAAGCTCCGGTGTTACCCGTTCAGGCGCAACCTCGAAAACCAGCGAAGCAGTGGAGGTATGAATATCTTCATTCTGCACGAACGCTCTGATTAATGCCTCGTCACCGGTGATATGGGCCAGCACGCGCAATTCTATCTGGGAGTAATCCGCATCCACAAACAGTGAATCCTCGGTGGAGGGAATAAACGCTTTTCGGATTTCCCTGCCCATCTCATGACGCACAGGGATATTCTGAAGGTTTGGTTCCGTGCTGCTGATTCGCCCAGTTGCCGTCACGGTCTGGTTAAAGGTTGAATGTATTTTCCCGGTAACCGGGTTGATAACCTTCCCCAGCCCTTCTGCATAAGTGGTTTGCAGCTTGGCCAGTTGCCTGTATTCCATGAGGCATGGGATAATTTCATGTTGGTCGTATAACTCTTCCAGAACCTCTACATCCGTGGAATAACCGGTTTTGTTCTTTTTGACAATGGGCAGGTGCAGTTTATCAAACAAAATGACCCCAAGCTGCTTGGTGGAGTTGATGTTGAAAACCTCACCGGCAAGCATGTGGATTGTCTTTTCCAGCGTGTTAATCCTTTGTGTAAGAGTATGGTTATATTCGGAGAGCTTGCCCGCATTCACCTTGAAGCCCTGATATTCCATGTTCGCCAGAACTGTGACTAATGGCAGTTCGATGTTGTTGAACAACTCGGTTTGCCCGTTATCTTCAATCACCTTTTTCTGGTTCTGCCATAAATCATAAACAGCTTTGGCGTTTTGACCGCTGATGGAAGCCAATTGCTCCAAAGGAAGCTCTGAATATGACCTGGCGGCTTTCCCCTTACCCTGAAGCTCTTCAAGGGAAGGAATGGTGCGGTTCAGGTACTTGTATGACAGCCCCGTGACGGGATAGCTGCTGCGAAGCGGATCGATCAGGTACTCAGCAATCATTGTGTCAAAGACCAGGCTATTCAGCTCGATATCATATTTGAAAAGCCAGGTGATAAATTCCTTGATGTTATGGCCGACCTTCTGAATCTCTGCATTCTGCCAGATCCCCTTCAAACCTTCGGCAACAGCACTTTCGGGCAGATATTCCCCGGTGTTTATGGCATAAATGGTTTGACCGGTACACAGCGTCAAACCTGACAGCTGAGAGCTGTAGGAATCTTCCTTGTCGATTAATTGCAGAACTGCAATTGTTTTTTGGTTCAGCAGGTCTGGAATAACTTTTTCCAGCTCTTCGCAGCTGATAACGGAAATGATGTTTAACTGCTCAAGTGTTTCAGGAAGCTCTTCATTTTTCACTTCAAGAAGGTTCATCTTCGAGATCAGGCTTTCAAATTCGAGCTTGCGGAAAACCTGCAGCAATTTATCCCTTTTGATATCCATGCGTTTCAGGTCTTCAATGCCTCCACAGCAGCGCAAATCGCGATAAATCGTACCGAGAGTGCGGCTAAGGTATGCCTGTTCCCTGTATTCAACCAGAGAAGCCTTCAGCTTCGGTTTCGAAATTTCATCAATATGTTCATAGACACCATCGATGGATTTATATTCGGCTATGAGGCTTAGCGCTGTTTTTTCGCCAACCCCCGGAACACCGGGAATGTTGTCGGATGAATCGCCCATCAAACCTTTCACTTCGATCATCTGCTCTGGTGCCAGGCCATATTGTTCAGATATTGCCTGTATGTTATAGACCTTGGTTTCTGTTTTTCCGCCTTTGGTGGAGGGAAGTAAAACAGTTGTTTTGTCACTGACCAGCTGGAAGGAATCTCTGTCGCCGGTCAGGATGACAACCTCAAGATTTTCTTTCTCTCCCTTCAAAGACAAACTGCCGATGATGTCATCTGCTTCATAACCTTCCTGCTCAACAATGGGAATGCTCATTGCGGTGAGAACTTCCTTAATCAGAGGCAGCTGCATGGCCAGTTCGTCCGGCATGCCCTTGCGCTGTGCCTTATAGCCGTCATACATTTGATGGCGGAAGGTTTTTGCTTTCATATCAAAGGCTACTGCAATGTAATCAGGGGACAATTCCTCGAGATGTTTGTTCATGATATTGATAAATGTAAACACAGCATTGGTATACAGACCTTTTGAGGTAGTGAGCATTGAGCCGCCTGACAGCCCGTAAAAACCACGGTTTAATATACTGTTTCCATCTATCAGCATGAGTTTGCCCATAGGAACCTCCTGTGCAAGTTGTTTCGGGTACTGGGAGTACGGTTGAAGAGTATTAGCAACCTGACATCAAATGTTGCTATAAAATATCATATACTATTTGACAGGTATTTGGTAGCCATTTTTATTGAGTTATGTCTGGTAACTATGAGCAAATGCAATTTAAGAACTGAAAACTGCTTTACTAGCAAATGATTGAATTAAGAAATGACAATGAGGGGCTGATATCAACAATAAATAGCCAATGATTTGAAAATGAATTGAGAGAGAAAAAGAAGTAAATAGAGGGGTGACAGCCGGGGTGAGAAATGATGAACACGTCACCACCCTCGCTCCCCGGCGACCGCATATTGGTTTTGGCAACCACAGCCCGGCAATATGATCTGCACAGGCTGCAGTAAGGGTATCTTTATTGAATCTGGCAATAGAACTTCTCCCATTCACCTACTTTGTCTCTGTTGGAATAAAGCTTTATTGGATTTTTGCCCTGGTTATCCGCACAGAGAAACTTATTATGCTTTATGCTTTTCAGCGAGATGGTTCCATCATAGTTATCCACCCACTGGAACCTTTCACGATCGCTGTCCACTGTGCTGCCGCCGTTGGCTTTCATCGACTCAGTGGGTGTTTCGCACCGCAGATACTGATTATTGGCCATTGACTTAAACGCGATGTAACCGTTGCCAGCATCTACTACAAGGAATTTGTCATTGTTACCGCCTACTTGTTTGCCACCTAAAAATACCGCAGGGTTGTCATTGGTAACATACGAGTTAAACTGGAAAGACTTTAATGCAACTACACAGCCAACAGGAGCATTATGAGCCTCGACATAAAACTTGGATTTGGTGTTATCAGGTGTGGTCCCACCAGATACATACAGTTTATTGTCGTACGCATTAAACTCTACGAACCTTCCGCTATACACACTTTTCAGCGATATTGTCCCGTCGCCGTTTCTTACCCAGGTCCACTGGTTTTCTTTGTTTGACAGGCTTCCTCCTTTAACATGCATGGGGTTCATGTATACATAGTTCCAGAAATGCCTGTTTTCAGCGCTTCGTATGCCAACAATGCTGGATGCTGCAGAGACAGGGAGCACTTCAAACTTTTCCCATGTAACCATTTTGTCTTTGTCGACAGTTAACAGAGGTTTATCCTTGTTTGTGCCCATATTGGCGCAAACAAACTTTCCGTTGTATGCAGATTTGAAGGATACTTCTATGTCTGTCGGTATTATTGGATTTTCCTGACCGGTTTTTACGAATTTGAACCAATTAACATTAAAGAGAGGCCCTCCGCTGCCCTTGTATACCAACGTAATTTTTTGGGTGCCACTAACAGCGCGATTCAATTTACACGATACAGTGGTCCAGTTTTGCCACCTTCCTGTGTTGGGAACATCTACCTGGCCAATAAGGGTACCGTTCTGATTACCAAGCCGAATTTCAATCCAGCCTCCGTTTTTCGTGCTGGCCACACTGGTGGTAAAGGTTTGTGCCGAGGAGTTATTCTCAAAAACAACCCCTTCGTAGCTTGTCCAGTCGCCATTGTCAAGGTATGACAAATTGTGCCCGATGTCACCGCTTACCCTTTCCTTTTGCACGCCACTCATTGTATTATAATAGGCTGCCTTTATCCTGGCGTATGCATCGGTGCCCATCCCTGTTCTGGTTGGTACCACTTTCCTTATTGTTCCGTCGGAGTTATAGTACAGCCTGTCAGCACAAATATTACGTTGATTGGTTTTATTGTCAGACATTTCTGCAGTGTGGTAGAACAAATACCATTTGTTAGATCCCGTTGGATACTCAACGATGGAATGATGGGAGGTTGCACCAACACCCGAGTCCAGAATTACCCCTTTATAATCCCATGGACCAGCAGGGCTTTTGCTGGTTGCATATTCAAGTTTTGCTCCGCCCGCAGGGGTTGTTGCATAGGTCATATAGTATATCCCGTTTCGCTTAAACACCCAGGTTCCTTCAAACCAATTCTTTGGAGCAGGATTTATATCTTTTGCTGATCCGTCAAGCTCCTTCATGTTACTCTTTAACTTCGCCCATTTAGGGTATTCCACACCACCGTGACCTTTACCGCCATAGTAGATGTATGCTTGCCCATCTTTGTCGTCAATGAAAACACATGGATCCATGCTGTTCGTGCCCGTGATATAGCTCTGTTCCGGTATAAACGGACCTGCAGGCGACGAACTGGTTGCAACACCTATTCTGAAGTCATCAGGGCCCCCTGGTTTGCCCTCATTCGATTCCTGCCATGTTTTCGTTGAAGCACCAAAATAAAAATAGTACATTCCATTTTTATATACACAATCCGGCGCCCAAAGCCACTTTTTTGCCCATTTTACATCCTCAAGGCGAAGAACTATTCCGTGATCCACCCATGTCACCAGATCGCTGCTGGAATAAACATGGTAATCATCCATGTCAAACCAGTTTGCATTGTCTTTGTCATGAGAAGGATATACATACATTCTGTTGTTGAATACATGTGCCGATGGATCTGCGGTATAAAAATCTGTTATAAAAGGATTCATTGCAGATGAACTTGTGGCAAACAATGCAGGAACAATACAAATCGCGATCAATAAGAACAATGATAACAATAAAACTTTTTTCACTAACTCAACCTCCTGTTATTTGATAAAGAAACCGATGCCGTATTGCAGCCTCCTTTCTGTTGTTTAACGCAATAAACACAATACACTAATCTATCAGTCTCCTAATCTCGCTGTTTTCTTTTTTACTTTCCAGCATGCCCCTGTAGAAGTCAATTCTGGCGGAATATTGGAGGTCGTTGCTGATCTGTGCCCTGGCTTCGTCGAATGTTTCTGCCTTTTGTGCTACCTTGCTGATCAGCTTAATAATATGAAACCCCCTGTAAGTGGTGACCACGTCGCTGATCTGTCCTGGTTCGAGTGCAAAGACTGCATCTTCGAAAACACCGGCGATAGCCAACTGATCCTTCACTACTTCAAACCCCTCGGGATTGGAAGCAGTATCGGCAAAATAATCCATCGAGTATTCTTCCCGAAGGGCATCAAAGTCCTCGCCGGCATCGATCCTTTGCTTGATCTGCAATGCTGCAAACCGTTGTTCTTCAATTTTTTTGTCATCATAGCTGTTTTCATTCTCGTCTGTAGAGGGAATAATGATATGCTGCACAATTGCTTTAGCCGGTTTTATGAAAGACTGTTGATTTGTATCATAATAATAACGCATTAATTCCTCGGATGGAGTGATGCCCTCAGTCAGTTTGTTTACTGCTTCTTCCCTAATAACACCATATGTAAAGTAATTAACTGCATCTTGGTATGTAGCGCCTCTGCTTTGAATATATTCACGGAAGGAGGTGATTCCCCCAAACTTTTCTACAGTGGATTCCAGATAGAAATTAATCATTTGTTTGATATCATCATCAATAACCATCCCATTTTCATATGCAAGCTGTGCCACCAGAATTAATTCCACAGTTTCATTGAAGGCATCTTCCTTGATCTGATTGATGGTTTCTTCATTTAGCGTTTCTTCGGTGTTCTGTGCCTGTGTCCTAACCAATCCAGCCAGATAACGTTCGTTGAAAAAGCGTAGTGGAACCATTTCGCCATTCACTTCCGCCATGTATTCAGTAGGATATTCAGTAAGCAGCATGGCGTTATCAGAGTCATTCCATTGTGCTTCAAAATTAAAAGATTGAGCCAGATATTCCAAATCAATATAAAAAACATTATTATGGATAAATGTATCAATAAACAGAACTAACCCGTCAGACATTGTCTGATACCCGCTGTTCACAAATTCTATTTCTTCTGCATTGCCGCCTTCCTGTGATATAAAATCAGGCACATTAGCGTTCTTTGTAAAGTTGATGAGCTTTTGGGAATCATCTTTTTCATAACCGCATTGCAAGTAATGGCAAATTTGTTCTATCGGGACGAGAACCCTGCCATCCTTAAACGCTGCGGATATCTGAAGCGGTGAACCGTTCAACAATATTCCGATACTGTCCTTGGCTGCACTTTTTCTGTCCTGGGCTGCACTTTGTGGCCAGGCGTTAAGGATAGCTCCTAATGACATGAGAATTGCCAAAAATGAAACAATGGTAACAATAGCAAATCTTCTTTTTTTCATAACTATTCCCCACTTGTACTTATTCGAGCTGTTAATACTTTAAGAAATGAAATCGCATCGGTACAGATATTATCATTGTAATTTGTTGTCCGATAGACCAATCATGTTCCAAATAGTATTTTGGTACATGTTAATTGGTTACTAGACCGAAAAAATGAGAAAGCAAAAAGGTATGTATTAGAAACATTTGCAGTATAAATATAGTTTCACTGCAGATATCCATTCATGTGTAAGACTATGGTTATTATTTGATTAGAATGTACTTTATTGACAATAGGCCTATTCAAAGCCTTCTCTTCATGGCTTAACAAAAAAAGTTAAAAAAACAAAGAAAAAAGCTAAAAAAAGTAAGATAACATAGGCAATTGTACCCGGGAAATATATTTATATTTCTGTAGTTTTCTGATAGACTAAGTAAAAAATAATCGGTATTCGTTATTCTAATTTCCATGGTGGTTTATGTCATATCAAATTGATTTTGTTTCAATAATCATATTGCTTGGAATCGTCCAGGGTTTTTACCTGGCTTTCATTTTGTTTCATAACCGAAACGGCAATTATAGGGCCAATCGCTACCTGGCATTTCTTTTATGCGCTGTTTCAATTAGTATCCTTAATTTGTTTTTTATACGAACCAACATGTATCATATAACATCATATACGTACAAAATACCCGTTATTTCAACATTGCTCTTTGGTCCTTTCATCTATTTTTATGCTCGTGCAATCATTCTTCCACACTCACAGCCAGGGCATCGTGATTGGGTTCATTTTATACCTTTTCTATTGGTTTCTGTCCTTTTCATGCCTTACCTGCTGAAAGACAAATGGTACAAGTATGAGGTCCTAACCTCTTGCATAAATATATCCAATTTCAGGTATGAACAATTTGAATTACTGTTTATAGTCCTGTTTTCTCAGGTGCAGTTATGGATTTATCTTTTCATCGTTTCTCGAATGTTGAAGGAATATCAGCAAACTGAAAAAGAAGGTGATTCAGATATCATACATATGAATTTTAATTCGCTTCGGTTTTTTATCTCTCTTTTTGCTGTCGTTTATGTCACCATTTTTCTTCTTTGCATTTCGGTACTGAAGTATAACTATATTATTACTTTTAGTGCTTTGGGTGTTGTTGTATCTATCTCTATTTTCATCCTGGGGTACTATTTGCTGAAAAAAAACGCGTTGTTTACCCTTACACCCCGGAAAGTTACCAAACCTGAAACCGTTGATCTATCCGAACAAACTATTCACTCATTAACACAACGGTTAAATAAGCTGATGGAAGAAGAAAGGCTATTTACAAACCCGGAGCTAAACCTGAATGATCTGGCCAAAAGGCTTGATATTTCACGCAACACTCTGTCTCAGTACCTGAATATCTGTCTGAAAACCAATTACAACGATTACATTAACCGTTTAAGGGTTGAGGAAATGAAGCTGCTCTTGCTCGACAGTAACAAATCATATCTTACAATTCAAGCATTGGCTCAGGAAGCCGGTTTTCAATCCAAAACAACCTATAACCGTTTGTTCAAGCAGTTTACAGGGGTAACCCCCTCCGAATTTAAAAGAGGCATCACGACACCAGAAAATATCCTGTCTGCGTAATTGGTTTCACATCAAAATAAATAAGTCAAGACATTTTCGCCATCATAAACAGTGTCTTTTAAACACTATTTTTATCTGATAGTATTTTGTTTTAGGATATTTCGTGATTTTTCATGGGACACTAAACAAAAAAACATCCCCACCCAAAAAGATGGAGATAATTTTTTGTTTTTTTCTTCCTATCACGTTTACTTCGCTGCAAGGGAATAGCTATACATTTCTTCAGCCATTTCTGCGAGTTTATCAGCGGATTCATCCTGATACGGGGAATAACCCAGTATATATGCCCTGACCTCTGAATCATTCTGGTAACACCACGCAGGACAAACGAAATGGTTCCCTGTTACCCAGGTATCATCACTTCTGTCAGAAGTGGTCTTCACACTGTATTCAATCAAGACAGCTACCAAATTTGGATTCACCGATGACATATCCAGAACGCTATAATCATCCACCCGGAAGATATCTTCCTCCATCATGGATGCAAGCGCATATCCACGGCTTTCAAAGTACTCAAGTGCTGCAGTATAAATGCTGGTGCTACTCACAGCAGCACCAATGGCAGATTGAATATTGTCTCCGTTTGCAAAAACATGCATATTGGCCATGCTTTCATCCGTCGTGAAGGAAAGCAGACGAGGGAATGAATCATAGATGAACTGATCGGCTGAATAAAGAGTATCGCTGCCAAGGAACTGAAGGACATACAAGTTAAAATCGGAAGCAGTGGGATCCTTCATTATGAAGAATGTAACACCCGCATCACAGATAACCTTATACTCCGGGATAAAGTAAAACAGGTAATCGATAGGGGTCAGGGTTTCCGTACTAAAGTAACTCTTCATAGATTCCATCTCTTCATCAGGTAATGCAATTTGATTAACGGGTTCCTGGGCCAACTCAAAGATGATCTGACTGCTTTGCTGTACCGCCGTCACAAGCTCCTCCAGAGATTGTCCGCTTTCCTGAGCAGTTTCATCCAAAGCATTCCCTTCCTCACTGATGAAATCCCCGTCATCCATATTCTCCTCACTGATCAAGTCAGTGCTATCGGTGTTTTCCTCTGTTTGGTTTATCACATCCTCATTTCGATTATCTGCTTTGCCCTTGCCGCCGCAGCCTGTTATCAGAAGCATTAGGATCAAACATACAATGATTCCTGTTCTCCGCATTTTTTTCTCTTCCTTTCTCGTTCTCATATACAGCTTTTCATGTGGTTTGGGTAGATGGTTCTAAAAAAACGTCACTAAATGAAATTATAAATGAGTTTAATTCGCTTCGATATCACCCGATGGGTGATAGTATCAATATTTCTGATGATATACTATCAAAACAGCATGCAAAATGGTACACCTTTTTTGTGCCAAACTATAATCACATAACGCAGTGATTGGTTTCAACTCATTTGCCGGGGAGGTATGATTATGAACAAAGGGTTCCACGCTTGGTTTGGAAATAACAGAAGGATGATAGGGGCGCTTATCACCATACTCATGGTCTCGCTACTTTGCCAGTCAGGCTGCTTACCTGTGCAGGCAGCAACACAAGCCGATTGGACTTCGGTATACGGTATATTGAATCAGGAAGGAGCAAGCCAGTACAACAGCGGACGGCTGCAGATACTGCCTCTGGATAACGGGGGAGTTCTGTTCGAATTATCAGTTATGCAAGGCAGCGAATCAGAAGATTCGACCACAGACTTTCGCGTTTCAGGCACCTTTAGCGTAAATAAGGACGGAACCGGCGCGTGGGAGGAGAATACGGAAAACGGGTTGGTTTCATTGCAGTTCATTCTTGACGGAAGTCTGGTTAAAGTCACACAAACCGGTACCTTCCCCATTCCTGTTGAAGGAACCTATAATTGGCTGGAGCAGGGTTTCGAGGTTACATCTGAGCTGGCGGAAGAACTCCTTAAGGGGCTTGATAGTAAAATAACCGGATTGAATCAAAAGAATGGAAATTATCGGCTGGAGACCTCCGAGTTGGAAGGAGACGGCTCCTTTTATATAAACGCTGTATCAGCAGACTCCGGTAAGCTTATCAATACTTTTCTCGTCACCAATGATCTGCACAACGTTTATCGGTATATTGATACTGAAGCGGCTGACCCTATTTATGAACTGACTGATTCCATGATGAAAGCTGTCCCTGGTGCAAACAAGGGAGGGGCTGGAAATGCAGGACTCATCCTGATAGTCCTTGGAGTATTGCTTGTAGCCGGTGTTGTGACGTTTGCTTTGATGAAGAAGAAACGCAAAGCCTCAAAATCATAAGATTACATATTTCCAATTAATCATGTAAAAGCACTATATGCATTTGAAACAAAAAACACTTCATCTCCATTGCAAAAATGGAGATGAAGTGTTTTTTATGAAAAATGTACTATACGTTATTAGCCTATTTCTCGTGATATACTATCATCATTTCGCATCCTTATTGTGTTCGACTATTTTATTCGGAGTATTGCTTTAAAAGGGACCTCGAATTGATTCCAAGCTTTTCAAAAATGCTTTTCAGCTGGGTTTTGACCGTATTCTGCGATATAAACAGCTTCTCTCCGATTCTCTTATTCGAAAACCCTTCCGCTGCAAGGTGTGCTATCTCCTCTTCTCTGGCGGTTAGCTTTGGCTTGTCTTCACTAAAATACTCTTTTACAATCAACGCTGTTGCTTTTTGATAATGCTTTGACAGCATCAGAATTCTTTCAATATCTTCACGGTATGTCCCCTGATAGCACAGCTCTTTAAGCAATGGCTGAATATAATCGCTGTTTTCAACAACTGGCATATATATCCTGTCCGGCATAGCTATGTCAAGAGCCTGTTTCAATACTTCCACAGCTTCTTTTCTACGATAGATCCGTTCGCTGGCAGCCGCTCTATATATTTCTATATAGATGTTTGCCAACAGATTAGGAAAAATGGATGCAATGCCTGCCAGCTGGTCGGCGATTCCCAAAAGCTTCAGGTAATCACCATTGATAAGCATTGCTCTTGCATAAATGATATTGGCGAATGCCCTGGCCTGAAAGTAGATACCGCTGGAGTCAAAATCACCCTTATTCAGCCATTTGGGAATTTTGTCCTTTTGCTTCAGGTAGGAATATACAAAGCCGATACACAAATCGATCATTTGCATTACAACATAATTCTTTTTATGCTGAATGCTTTCACGCATCTTCTCAAGCATTTCGAGTATACCTGTGAAGTTACCCTGCATCATATATAAACGAAGCTGCACAAACAGCGCACAGATAACAACACTTGGTTCCGGTCCTTCCCCGGTCGCGTAAAGTGCCTTATGCACTGCTATCTCGGCATTTTCAAAGTCACCCTGATGAAAATACCATTCCGCAGCCATGACATGCCCGCCGCCCATTCCGTGACCATTTGTCAATTGGCCGTAACAGGAAATCACCTCTTGCATTTCTTTTACTTTATTTTTCAAGGTTCCGCTTTCTCTGTGAAATATGTACAGTACGGAGGGCGAGCCAAAGGTCCAGCTCCCCTTTGTATCCATAAATGCAGATGGTTCTTTCAGGAGGTTCCATGCCTTTTTGTGGTGTTTGGACATTTCTGTTATGTCGTTATATTTTGTAAAGCTTAATAATAACTCAAATTCTCCCATCAGATGTTGGATTTGTAGAGGATCGAGCTTGCTGCTATCCAACAGCGTCAGGAACTCTGCAGCTACCTTTTCAAACCGATCCATTTCATTGAATGTCATCAAAGTCATCGAATAAGCGAGTACTGCTATCGGATGGCGTTGCTTGTATTCCTGAGGACAGTCCTCAAAATATTGAATCAGTAGTTTTTTTTGCTGTTCATTAGTAATGCTGTTTGTTTTATCAAGCTCCATCGCCAAAAGTAGCTTTTCAAAATCTCCGGCTGTATGAAAATGATGCATTGCAGCAAGATAATCCCCTGTTTCCAGGTACCAGGCTCCCGCCTTTTCGGACAGCCTTTTCTTTAAATTAGAATCCTTCTCATCCATGATCCCGCGCAGAAAATTTGTAAAGATGTTATTAATTTGATATGTCCTGGTTCTGAAGTCATAACTGATAAATGCATTCATTCCCGTAATCGTATCCAGATACTCTCTTGCATTTTCATTGCCCCACATATGTATGGCCTGGGCCTCGGTAAAGCTGTC
>JAGOJH010000161.1 GCA_017995215.1 Thermoclostridium sp. | reverse complement strand
GCGTTGTTCTCACCAAAAAGCCTCTGGCAGGGCTTATTACCTATGGTTTGTTTATCTTTCGCAGTTCATTCGCGTTTTTTACATATTCAAAAGGTTTTGACAGTCTAAAAAGTTTTGTATATGCGCTGGCTAACAATTTAAATGCCGATGGAAGCGGGCGCGAGCACATTGGTTCAACGATGAATGAAAGCTGGGGGCTTTGGGCACAGAAGGTTTATGTGAACCAGCGTCATCTGGCCTTTGCCTTCGGGTTGTTCATTCTGGTGTTGCTTCTGTTACTGCCGCTGTTTACTGAAACCATAGAAAAATTGAAAAACAGCATCAAAAGGGGCGACGAGCAAAAGAAACCGGAAAACAGTTTCATCCACTATGTGAAAAGTGTTCTGTTCACCCGAGAAGCATGGCTGCCACAATCTTACGTCCCATGTATCCTTGCCGGCCTTCTGCTTGGAATGATGGCATTCTGGAATGGTGCAGTGGTCATTACCGGAATATCTATTTTATTTGTCATGGCTGCCCTGTCCCGCCATAAAATTGAGTATCTGATCACAGCGATCATCACATTCCTGTTATCCACAATGCAATCAAGGCTGTTTGTGGGCAGCGGAACCGGCGCAGTTTCCATTAAATACGAACCCGGTTTTCTGGCACAGACAGATAAGCTTGGGGATATCCTTTCCTTCTATATAGAGCTTTTGGGAATACTGCCGTTTATACTGCTTGGGGTGTTTCTTGTTTTTATTCCGACAGAAAAAAAGTGGCCCCGTTATGCTGCAGCCGCATTGTTTATCCTTCCTCTCATCTTTTTCATGCCATCTGTCGGGCTGGCCTGGTCTATTGTGATTATCGGCGCCTGTGCGGCATTTTTCCTGTATATCGCCGCCCGTAAGGATTTTCAGGTTAAAACCATATCGCCATGGTTAATACCCGTTTTTCTGGGACCTATCATTCTTGCATCCACTCTGCAGCTTACCCCGGATATTACTGTCAACCATAAATACATCATCTTTGCGATGATTTTGTTAAACATTCCGGTGTCCGATCTTTTAACCAATCTTTTTGAGAATCGCTCTGCATCTGCCAGGGTCATTGCGGTTAGTATGGTTCTGATGCTGACGCTAACGGGAATTATAGATTTAATGACGCTATACAATCTGGATAAAAACAGCGTAACATACAACCAGGAAGATCCTGTGCAGGTTTGGGTACAGGATGAAACAGACCCTCACGCCATCTTCCTCACCCACTATATGACGCACTATAACGCACCTATGTCTATCTTTTTGGCAGGGCGCAGCGTGTATAACGGCTATCCCTATTTTACCGTGACTGCAGGCTATAACGTGGATCATCGCAGTGAGGTGATGATGAAGATATATAGTTCTCAGGATCCACAAGAACTGCGCACGCTGGCGATTTCGGAAGGTATTCATTATATTGTGATCGAAGAACAAAACAGGTCGGCAGATGAATATACATTAAGTGAAGAAGTGTTTTACAATACTTTCCCGGTTGCCTTTGAGGACACCGGCAGGAATATTGTGATATTCCGGGTGGAGTGAGCTCGGATATGAAGTAAACCTGAGCTTCAGTTTGGTATTTACGAACTTATAACCAGTTTGAAAGGAAGATTCATATGAGGATAGCGATTATCGGTGCCGGGGCCACTGGTCTGACAGCAGCCTGGAAACTGATTGAAAAGGGTCATCAGGTAACAGTTTATGAGAATTCCGATCGGCTCGGCGGGCTGGCAGCGGCAATTCCGGTGGGAGATGACCAATTGGATGTGTATTACCACCACATCTTTACCAATGATACGATCTTTATCGATATCATCCGGGAGCTGGGGCTGGAGAAGGATCTGAAATGGTATGAGCCCTCCAATGTCATCTATATCGATCAAAAAATATTCCCCTTCACCTCACCGATGGATTTGCTGATGTTCAAGCCTCTTTCGTTCATCAGCCGCATTCGCATGGGAATGATGGTGTTACAGGCGCGTTTTGTGAAGGATCACCTGGCAATTGAAGACACCACAGCCCGGGAATGGATCATCCGCCACGGCGGGAAGGAATGCTTTGATTTGGTCTGGGAACCTCTTTTGAATTCAAAGTTTGACATTGATACCCAAAATATTGCTGCCACATGGATTTGGAATAAATTCAAGCTGCGGGGCTCCAGCCGGGGAAAAAATATCAGCAAAGAGCTTCTGGGCTATATGGATGGCGGCTTTATTAAGGTTTACGAAACCCTGGCGAGCAAAATTCGTGAAAAGGGCGGGGATATCCGCTTGAATAACCCTGTGAAGGAAATTGGAAAAGACAATGATGTGTTCCGGGTGAAGGGAAATGGGGAAACCGAGCAATACGACAGGGTCATTTTTACAGCCTCCCCAGAGAAGCTTTCCTATGTGATCAAAGGAATGGGGAAAACTTATCTGGATATGCTGCGTAAAATCAAATACAAGGCCAATATCTGCATGATCCTGGAGCTGAAGGAAAGCCTCTCCCCCTATTACTGGATCACCGTTGCTGACAAGGAGCTTCCATTTGTGCTGGTCATTCAGCAGACAAACCTAATCAAAAACCATAAATATGGTTCGCACATTGTTTATTTATCCCGGTATTTGGATCCATCCAACGAGCTTTTTCAAAAAGATGATACAGTAATTCAGGAGATTTTTGTTGAGGGTCTGAAAAAGGTGTTCCCCGATTTTAAAGAGGACTGGATTTTAAAAGCCCATGTGAACCGGACAATGGATGCGCAGCCCGTGGTCAGAACGGGTTACTCCAAACTGATCCCCGATGTGGAGACCCCGATGAAGGGCCTGTACCTGGCATCCATGGCCCAAATATACCCCGAGGATCGCGGACAGAATTATGCCGTCCGTGCAGGGCTGCAAGCAGCCAAAATGATAGAGGAATAAGATTGTGGGGGACAATTCTGTCCCCCACTCTATAGAATTTCATAATAACAATTGATATGCTGATGCTTCCAAATCGGGTATTTGTATTATAGCAACGCGATCCTTTGCTTTCAATTACCAACACATTGAGTACCCTCCTCTGATCTGTTATATTGGGGACTTTGCGATATCGCGATAGCTTGCACAATTATCTGCGTTGTTATAAAATGAAGCCGGTAAGGGTGTAAGTACTTGCCTTTTTTCTCATACCAGCCTGTTCTTAGAACACTTCGAGAGAATGGGTTAAGTGTTCTCTTTTTACGAAAGACCCTGAAAGGAAGTAACAAGAATGGATACATTATGTTCTGTTGTCGTACCCATGTATAACGAGGAAGCCGTTCTGGCCGAAACCTACCGTCGGTTGACCGAGGTGATGGAAAAAAGCGGATACAGCTATGAAATTATTTTTGTCAATGACGGCAGCCGTGATAAAACCGCAGAAATGCTCGGCGAGATATGTGATCGCGATACTCGCGTAAAATTACTGGACTTCTCCAGAAACTTCGGCCACCAAATCGCAATTACAGCAGGTATGGATCACTCCTCCGGGCGGTGTGTCGTGGTGATAGACGGTGACCTGCAGGATCCTCCCGAGGTGATTTTGCAGATGATAGAAAAATGGAAGGAAGGCTATGACGTCGTCTATGGCAAAAGGATCTCCCGTAAGGGTGAAAGTGCTTTTAAAAAGCTGACTGCAAAAGTATTTTACCGCTTTCTGCGAAGCATGACCGATGTGAATATCCCGGTGGATACCGGCGACTTCCGTTTGATCGACCGAAAGGTATGCGACGCGCTAAAGCATGTAAAGGAAAAGAACCGATATGTAAGAGGGCTAATCAGCTGGCTCGGTTTTAAGCAGACCGCTGTTGAGTTTGAACGAGAGGAACGCTTCGCCGGTGAAACAAAGTATCCTTTTAAGAAAATGCTGAAGCTTGCGCTGGACGGAATCACGACGTTCTCCTACAAACCCCTGAAGCTGGCTTCCTACGTGGGGATGATCATTTCTGTCGGAAGCTTTGTCTATTTAATTTATGTGCTGGCGCAAAGGATTTTCTATCCTGAAACCGTACAGCCCGGATGGGCTTCCACCCTTGCTGTCAGCCTGTTTTTCAACGGGATAACGCTGCTGATGCTGGGGATTATCGGTGAATATATTGGGCGCATTTACGATGAGGCTAAAAACAGGCCGTTATATCTGATTCGTGAAACCAAAAACCTTCCCGACGACAAACAACCGCTGACAAGAGAGTAATGAAAACAAAAAGGAAAGACCAGACAGGAGCAGAAACGCTTTTGTCTGGTCTTTTTTGTGATGATATACTTTCACCATTAGAATCAGAATTGCCATGATATTAAAAAATTAATCCGGTTGTTCGTGCATTCTGTCTGGATGACCATGCAATTGAACCGGTCACAGAATTAGTATTTTATAAATTTATCGCCTGGAACGCCGCAGATGCTGCATCTTTCAGGCTGATACTTCTCTATGTTTCCACAGACTGGGCAAAGGTAATAAAACACTTCTTCTGTATTATCAATGTTCTCTAATGCATCCTGATAAAGC
>JAGOJH010000057.1 GCA_017995215.1 Thermoclostridium sp. | reverse complement strand
CTCGTTACAGTACCACAAAAAACAAGAGCGTCTTATCCTTTCCTAGAATATTGTCATTATATCCATCATTTTCTGGACAGGCAAGATCATCAACTTTCGGGCTTTTTAGATTAGCTTAAACAGCAGGGATTAATCTGGTGGTTTCCTTGATCCTGGGTAAATATTATGGGACAGTTGGTGTATTCATAGGAACAATGATCAGTACGGTGACTACGTCCCTTTGGGTCGAGCCCTATGTGCTTTACAAGTATAGGCTGAAGGTTTCTTCTTTGTCATATTTTGCAAAATACGGATTGTATGCAGGGGTAACCTTCCTGCTTTGGCTTGGTGTGGATAATCTTTGTACAAGGATTCCGGGAAATGTATGGGTGCAGTGCACTCTGAGAATACTGTTAAGTTTTGTGATTGTAAATTTAGTATATTTGGTGCTTTATTATCGTACCAAGGAATTTAAGCTCTTAAAGCAAAAAGGGCTTCAAATTCTTGGAAAGAAGCCGGAGTGTCAAGGGGACGGTTCGAGACCACTGAAAAACAAATAATAATTAATGTTGTATCATTGAATTATGGATCTACCTCCTGAAATTTATCTTACACCTTCTTATTTTCAGTGAAAGTAATTCCGCAAAGCGGACAGCTTGTTTGATGCTCCATCACTTTTTTGTTACCGCAATTTTGGCATTCGAAGTAGGTCTCTGATATCCTCAGCTTTGTTTTATGGTTCTTCTGGTAGACGTGATCTATTGCTTTATCCTGTCTTAGCTCAATAAAAACAAGTACAAGCAAAGTGGAAATAACGATTCCCCCCGCTGCTGCGCTTATCCACATTGCAACAAGTAAAACCTGGTTATTTCCAATCAGGCGCTGGAGAAAGTACAATAGAAATGCAATCGCCAACAGAAGGGTTCCCCAGCCTATAAAAGCTGTTCCCGAGCTATTCATGTTTAGTTTTTTCATATTGTAATCACCTTTGTATCCGTCATGTTACCTTTAAAAGCGCATCGGATAAGCTGCTGATAACCTCCGACAGCTCGACAGTCGTGAGCCAATGCTCCGGGATGCCTTCTGTTCCAAGATATGCCCCTAAAATGTTACCGCATATTGCACCTGTACTGTCACTATCTCCGCTGTGATTCACGGCAAGACATAACGCAGCGTGAAAATCGTTTGGATATTTCAGTGCGCAGTAAAGGGATATCGCCAGCGCTTCTTCACCAACCCAGCCCTGGCCAAGTTGTGTTACCGCTTCATATGGATCGATATTCTGTTCTGCCAAATGGATTGCTTTATTCAAAATGTTCAGGCATTCCCCATGCCCGTCATATGTTCTTAATGCTTTTATTGCCGCCAGGGCTGCGGACTGAAGGTCAACGTCATTGACGGTTTCCGCAATGATAAATGCAAGAACACCTGCCGAGAGATAGCCGCTTGGATGCCCATGGGTGATGGCGGCACATTCACAGGCTACATGAAAGGCCTGTTCGGGCGTCTTGTGAAAATACAAGCCGACCGGGGCAACCCGCATCACACCGCCACAGCCTTTGCTGTTGTTGATATGCTGTTCAATCGTACCATAATTCTGTTTCGTGGCGGCTGTTAGTGCGGAAAGACAGGTGTTTCCGGGAGCTCTTCTGTGAAAAAGCTCACCAACCTGCAACAGGTTGCTCTTGTACTCAGGCCCTGTTTCATCATTTAATATCCATTCGTAATCCTTACTGGCCACTTTTCCCGTTTGTGTGTAGAGCCAACGCTGATAGGAATAAAATACACAGGAGGAATAGCTGCAGATGCCTCTGTTTCTGCCTCTTGTATCGGCCCACAGAATGCCTTCCGCCGTAAAGATTGTCATCTGGGTATCATCGGAAACGATTGCTTTTCCGGTAGCCTCATCGCAGACCAGGTCCGTTATGCCATTAGGGCCGTAGTGTCTGTGGATTGCATTAATATCCATGAATTCCACCGGGTAGCCTAATGCGTCACCAATAGCACCGCCCAGAAGGCAACCGAGGAATCTATCCTTTTTGTTAAGCATACGCTTATTCCATCCCTTCATTCTGTATCAGACTTTATTACTGCTGCCCAGCCAGCCCTGCACCCATCGATATCAACATGGCTGTTGGCTTATCCTTTTGCGGTTAAATTCCCGAAGGTATGAAGGAATTCCTTTTCTACGGAAGCAATTTCCCTTTGGGAGAAATCATGTTTTATCATAATATGGGGCGGATCAGCCTGAACCGGCGCTTCTCCCATGGATTCCATGAACTCATGGTAAAGCAGGGTGTCATCCACATCCTTAATATATCCCAACTCTTCTTCTGTCAAATTGCTTAACCCGAACCGTTTAAAAATCATGCTTTGCAGCTTCTCTTCAATAATGCTGTAAGCCGGCAGTTGAATTTTTACCGGCCTGGTGAGGTCTGAAATATAGCTTTCACTTGCATCATGCAACAAACAGCCCAGCTGAACCCTTTGGGAGTATCCCCTGGCTTTTGCCTCTTTGCAGCAGTTCAGGCTGTGCTGGCCAACGGAATAGAACTGAGGGAAATGGCCGTTTGCACGGGCCAGCATTGATAGTGCATATTGTCAACATTCGATGCAACCTCATTCACATATTTGATCATAAAAAGAGTTTTTAAAACATTGACGTTAAAACAGTCCTCTTTATGCTCGGGGTTGATATAATCATTGTCCGCCGCCCTTAAAATAACCCCTCTGTGGCTGTGATCCAGAAACTGATGCAGAGCGTCATAAAATACATTGAACGGAATTAATGCTCCCTGCTGACAGTTCATCAATTTCATTGCCGATTCCTTAAACAGGGCGAGCATGGATCGCTCCCCTTCAGCTAGATGCTTGCCGGACGCGCCATGGGTTCTGATAGAGGTCAGAACACTGCCAAGTAAAGCGAACTGATAAGGTATGAATGGATAAACCCTTGAAAAGTCAAATTCGTCCGCATAAAGTTTTTTCTCCACACCATCATTAAAAACGATCAGGTTTTTCAGAATGGTTGCTTTTTGTTGATAAAGCAAGCGCAGCGTTTGATCCGCTGTTTCCGTCTTTTCTAGAATGCGTTTCTTGATCACCTCGTCCACATCTGCAGAGGATAAAGAAATTCGTGTATCAAACCGACCGGTGATTTTTGAAAAGTCCTCACCCTTTACTCGCGTTATTGAATCGATGGCTTGCTGGCTGGTCACAACAATCCAGACCTTACCCCGGCAGGCTGTGCCGAGGTCTTCAGCCATGGTCTGTAAGTTCAGCATTAGTTTAGAATCATCGCCGATGTACTGCCCAATCTCGTCCACTAGAAAAACAACATGATGATTACGACCCTTTTTATCAATATACTCCCGGACCATTCTTGCAAAGCTTTCGATGCTGATTCGATAGGGCTCTGCCGCTTTTTCGCACCAGTTCCGAGCAGCCACTTCGCTCATGAACCCCATATCTTTCAGCACATCAACGATACTGTCCTGAATAAAGTCAAATTTATGTCTGGATTCTTCCCATGGTTTTCCGTAGTCTTCTTCAAACATCTTTTTAAAATCATCATAGCTACCCGTTTCTGAAAGCTGCCTTTCCAAATCGGCAACAAATGGAATACTGCCGCAATAGCCCTGCATCTCATTAAATACTTTTAAAAAGACTGAAACAATTGCGTCCTTTGATTGCTTGCCGGTCATCTCACTCTTAGAATCGATATTAAAAAGAATCACATCTGTCGGAGTGGCAGCTGCCAATTTCATATCTGCCAGGACAATCGGATCGTTTATTTTATTGTCGTCGATAAAGTAGTCTATGGCCTTTTTACCGTTCACTTCCTGGTTCTTCAAAAGATAAGACAGTATTTTTAAAAAGTGAGATTTACCGCTTCCAAAGAAGCCGGAAATCCATACCCCCATTTTATCGGTATAGCCATTGATTCCTTTCTTATAGCTTCCAAAGAAATCCGCAAAGTATTTTTGGAGTTCCCGCGTAATAACGTATTCCTCCAACTCTTGCCTTATGTTTTCGTCATCGCCCTGGCCTACCTTGATAACTCCCTTGATATCTCTGTTAATCGGTTTTAAGAACATATCCTTCATGAACATGATCTGACCTCCTCTTAATCTACGAGTCTAAATGCCCGGTAGTAGTTATCGTCTTTTATTTTTGAAAAAAGGACCAGCTCCTGGCCATCATATTTACCTGGATAAAATAAAACCACCGGTACACGATCAATTACCTGATGGAGATTATTCAAAACCTTATGGGATCGAAGAATGGGATAACACTTCCCGATTCCTGTCAGGAAGATAATTGCTTCTTTTGGGGTATGTTCCTGAATGTACTGGATGATCAGACTGTTGTCATCACTAATTTGAAGGAGGTTACCGACAGCCTTTACAATCCGTTCCATGCCTTTGGTTTTTTCAAACCTGTAGCATTGTTCCATGTAGCCTTCCCTTTCAAGTATATCCATGATGATATCGTACAGATCATAAACAACTATCTCAAACCCATCTGTTCCTTTGGAGTTTTTGCTTTTCATGTATTGGATTCTTTCCCGGACAATCAATTCTTTTTCAGCAGGGTAATCAAAAACGTAATAACCGACTTCATTCCCAAGCCCCTTGTTTTGACGGAAGTTGTCTGTTTTAATGATACGTTCCGCTATGTCAAGCCTTTCTTCCAAGCTGGTCATTTATCTCACCCCCGTCAAGGTATGAAGTGTTGTCTCCATCCCATTTTCCTGAAGTAAATCTTCCAAAGCTTTGTCCATAATCGGTTTTAGAATTTTCCGGACGTCTTTTGCCTTATCTGTAACCCCTGCTTCCATTAGGATTAATCTATAAGCTTTTCTGAGGTTATTCAATGAACCGTCGGTCCATGCTGCAACCTTCTCGCTTTGTAGTTGCTTATCCCTGAAAAATATGCTGTAATCGCTGTCGGATAATTCATTCAGGCCGATGATCAATTTTTCCCGGAAAACCTCGTACATAAAATCAAAAAACAGGCTGTCATTTTGCATCACCGCGATCAAAGCGATCAGCTTCTGGTTTGTAATATCACTTCGTTCAAATAACGGATAAAAAGAAGGATTTAAACTTCTTATTCTGGCGATTACCGCATTGCATATTCTGATAGCCCGCACTTGCGTTGGTGCGGAAAATAAATTCTCTTCAAGGTTTTTTTTCTTTATTTCAGGGATTGTTTTACCCTCATTAATTAATTGAAGTACCTTACGAAATTCCTGAAACCAAAATTGCTGCATATTCATTCCCGCACTGTATTCTTTTCTCTCCATACTTTCTTTTCTCCACTGCAATTCTCTTAATAAATCTAAACTGATAAAAGATTGATTTGCTCTACGTTTATTAACTTTCTAACAAAATTATACAAAATATATTATATCACATTAAGAATGTTACACCATACCGTTCATAATCTTCATTACCTTCTCAATCGTGCCTTAAATATTTCTTTTCTATTCTGCACAAACAATTAATCCATCTTTCATTCTCCCGCCCAGGCCTTACATCTTGTGTTATCCAGACTTCAACTACTTCCAAGCCGCCAACCTCAGTTATCAATTCCAGCAAACTGTTTTCATCATAGAAATTGAATAACCTCTCACCTTTTAGCTCTTCGCCCTCACCATATTTGAATGATCCATAGAAGATGCCACCACTCTTTAACCCCTTAATCAGCTTCATCATTACATTCTTTATATCCGCTTTAGGAACATGAAGCAAAGAAGCACAGGCCCAAATACCGTCAAATTCTTCTCTAAATTCAACATCTTCAAATTTCAATAGTAATGTTTTTTGTCCTGTCAATTCGCTGCTTAAATTAACCATCTGTTCCGATGCGTCGAAAGATACTACTTCATAACCGTGTTTCATAAAATAAAGTGAATCGCGCCCGGAGCCACAACCTGCATCAAGTATCCTTCCACCTGAAGGAACATATCTTAAAAATTTATCACAAGCTACGCTCATATCTGCCAGGACGGAGCCATTATAAAACTCTTCTGCATTTTTGTTGTAAAACTCAATACTCATAGTGCTTTTACCCTCTGTTATCCGTGGCTTTATAGAACTTTGAACATTTACTTTTCAGTCTGTATTCAAGAATATCTTTAACATGCTCAATGTATAATGGTGTTGAGGCCATTGTTATTTTTGAGTCCAATATCAGTTCTTTATTGATCTCATCATAGTTGAAGTAGTTCGAGCTTTTACTGATATGTTTAATTGGCATCTGTATCGCTTTGGTTCGGAATTTATGCAGCGGCCATTCAAGAAAATCTTTATTCCCACTATCCTGCATATCGGGAGCATATAAAGGATTTTGGTAAAAATTTTTCATACTCTCGGCAATCTTATCTGCAGAAACCTTTTGTAAAAGTATGTTTCCGTCCACAAAGCATGAGATGGTGGGGATTTTATATAGCTTGTCCATCGCCATTTTCTCAAGTTCCTTCAGGAAATCCTCTGCCGCTGTTCCTGCCCAAGCCTTCTCTTCTTCGTTTAGTTCATTTATGCTGCTTAAAAAGCTAAGATATCCATCTTTTATATACTCTCTGGTAGGAATGTCCGATCCCTCAAACAGATCTGTTCTCAAAGGCCTCCTGCCAGACTCTGCTTTCAGTTTAAAATAATCGTTTTCAAGCCTTACAGACAGTTTATCATTCTTTTTCATCTCTTCAAACAGGTCGATTAATTTCATATCAAATTGAACATTACAACCTTCGGGATATGTGTAATCATAAAAAGCTCTTCTTTCCTTAACCATTGGATTCTTCCCGCTTAATAGTAAGGGCAGCACGGGGGCTAATTTATAGTTTCCAATAAAATCAAGCACTACGGTAGCGTACTTATTCTCAGTCTTTCTTAGGCCTCTCCCTAATTGCTGAAGAAAGACTGTATAGGATTCTGTAGGTCTTAGAAACAATACAGTGTCAACCTCCGGAATATCCACACCTTCGTTAAATATATCAACAACGAATAGAATACTTAATTCGCCAGCAACCAACTTTTGGATAGCGGTTTTTCTATCTTCAGAGTATTCTCCCTCACCCGTATGTACTGATGCTGCTTTAATTCCTGTTTTTATAAAGGCTTCTGTCATAGCATTGGCATGTTTTATTGAAGAACAGAATGCTATTGCTTTGCTTTTTCTATAACGAGCGAAGTACTTCAAAACTAGTTCTGCTCTTTTGGGCTTAATGAGCGCATCTTCAAGCTCTTTTTCATCATATTTTCCATTCCTAAAGTTGATCTCCGAATAATCGGTGTCATCATAAATACCATAATAGTTAAATGGAACAAGGTAATCTCTTTCAATTGCCTCTTTCAGATTGATCTCATAAACAAGGTTATCATCGCAATAGGAATAAATGTCCTTGTTGTCCATTCGAAACGGTGTTGCGGTAAGACCCAATAGAAATTTCGGCTTAAAGTAATCTACTATCGCTTTATAGCTTTGGGCAGCAACATGATGGAACTCATCAATGATCATATACTGAAAATGATCCGGTTCAAACCATTCCTCATTCAAATACTTTGATTTACCAAGAGTTTGAACACTGGCAAAAACGACATCTGCATCCTTTTCGGTTATTGATGCCTTAAACATACCAAAGGTCTTCTCAGGCATGACTTTTGAAAAGCTTTGATAAGCTTGGCTTAGAATTTCTTCTCGATGCGCTACAAACAAGATCTTCTGAAATTTTCTACTGTCAAAGGCAGCAAGATAAGTTTTTCCAACCCCGGTTGCCATAACTACAAGCCCTTTTGAAACCTCACCTCTTGCTTGCTCGAGATAATATAAGGCTTCAATCTGTGCGCCATAAGGCTTTATCAAACTTGTTTTATAGTTTACTTTCCCTTCAGCTATAGTGGTTGCAGCAGATAGTTTTTCACGAATACTTGAATGTGATTCGTTTTTAAGAAGACTATTTTGCTTCCACCCAATACTATACGCCTTTAAAAGCTCGTCCGATAATTCCACAGAATGCTCATTAAATAAGAGGTTAAAGTTATCGCAGAATTGGGAAAACACTTCTTTTGATTCTTCCTGAACTATTTTGTAATTCCATTCTACTCCGTTTTCTAACGCTGATGCTGAAATATTGGATGAACCAATATAAATTTCATTGTTTAGATCATCTTCAAAAATATAGGTTTTCGGATGGAAAGAGATATCATTGTGTTTGAAAATCCTTATTTCAATTGAGTTTCCAAAGCACAGCTTCAGTAGGTATAACGCAGATGGCTCCGTAATTCCAAGATAACAGCCCGTAAGTATTTGAACCTTTGTGCCGTTATTTACTGCGTACTTCAGATCCTCCAGAATAAGTCTTATGCCCGACTCCCTGATAAATGCAGCAATCATCTTAATGCTTTTGGATTTTCGAATCGCCTGGCGTAAGCATGAGCCAAACGTTACTTCATTATTCGTGATTAAATTGCCTACATGATTCACCATATCCTACCTTAAGATTCCAATTTTTCTACACTAATTTTGGTTTTTCCTGCCGTAATTTATCATTTAGAGCTAATCTTAGTATATCACTTCATGTTTCTGGAAACAAATAACTGCAGATGGAAAAATGAAAATTCCATCACATCATACTCTTACACCCTTCCCCCCGTTGCTTACCTCTTCAGTTCTTCGAACTTCGCCGCCATTGTCGCGTTGTCCTGCGTCAGTCTCTTAATGGTCACTTCCTGCGCTTTATCATTAGCCAGGCGGAGATTGCGGTCTGTACCCAACAATGCTTCCTTCGTCTTCTGCAAGTGATCGATTGACTTGTCAATTTCATCAATCGCAGTTTGGAACTTCCTTGAGGCAAGGTCATAGTTCTTGCCGAAGGCATCCTTGAAATTTTCCAACCCTTCAATAACATTCACTCTAATAGCATAACATACACATTGGACAAACTATGTCTTTAAGGCTGAGTTCTTATTCTACTTAATCTGTATATTCCGAAGGTGCTTTGGCAGAGATCCAATCACCACCAGGCGCTTATCCTTATCGTACAAAAAATAGATTCTTAACAAATTTTCAGGGTCATTGCCTACCCTCAAATGAAGATCTAGCGCACTCTCTACGAGTTTTCCATTATATCCAATATAATACTTTATTTTATACTCATTCGGCGTGAACTCAATTGTGCTAAAGCCAACCGGTGTAACGTCAAATGGACGGTTGTACTTTTTTGAGCATTGGTTTAGCATTTCTTCTTCAGTGATCAAGCCCTCCATTTCATCCCGATATTCAGTTGCCAGAAACTCAAGCGCATTGCACAACAGCTTCATATCCACCTCACTGGTGGGGGTTTTGCTGATCAGGTCTTTCGCCCTTTGATGCAGAATCATCCGTCCTTGAAAACGTTCTTCCACCCAGTCCGGAATGAATTCAGTTCTTTCGGGTCTGTCGGTTAAGCTCATATAGAAATCCAACAGGCGATCCTTTTCTTTTAGTTGTTTTTCATAACCTGCTTGAATCGCTTTATGTTCAGAGCTCAGTCGTGATATCTGTGTATGATGTTCTAAACCTTCTTCCTGTAAACGCGCAGTTTTAGCCTCCAGAAGCGCTATTTTCTCATCAGCCTTGCGCAGCATGTCTTTCCATGACTGCTCAATCATAGCCTCACGTTCTTCTGCCTTTTGCAAAATATCTTCAACCGATTTATTGGCTTTGATTGCGTTTCTATAGTTCAGTAGCTTTGCCTGCTTGGCAAACAGTACATTGCCAAACATGACCGGTTTTTTCATCGGATAATTTTGGAGCAACACTTCCAATTGATCAATTAGCGCTTCTCTGTCTGGCTGATGGTCAGAGTAGTTCCAAATTTTTGTTCCTCCTCCAAACATATCTGGTTCAAACAGGCCGATATCGCCGGCAGATAGTTTACTGCCAAAAATCTTGTTGAAATTGGTAATTTGCCCATAGGGTAAAGTGAAAAAATGAGCGTATCCCATTTTGTATTTCACTAATAAATCGATATCATAGGGCATTACCGGATTATGCTGTTCTGCATAAGCGGCAGGAGATATTGGTTCCATAAAATTCAGGTATTGATTGGATTGCGGGGTTCGCATGTACTGTAATTCATCCATGATTTGCTGTGGCGTTTTTATGGAGGTAATCCCCATCCTCGCCGGACAATATTCCGTAAAAATAACTGCGGGCAATCCGCAGCGATCATCTTTAAGATATTCCTTCAGGCTCTTCATGGAGGATATTGTATCCAGCTTATGTACCGTTTCCTGTATTCGTAATATTTGTCTTAACCCTAATAACGGGTTTCGGACAATTTCCTTGACTACTGCTAAGCGAAATACCTCACAAGGCTCTTTACAGCCTTCAGGATCTGCAACCATCGTCTGAAACCCGCACTCCAGATTCTCAGAGCTTATTCGAAAGCCGATATTAGTTTCAAATATTCTTCCGGGCACTGGCTTACGAGTTTGATTCGGGTTTCCGGGATCGGGACCGAGATCCGGTTCCAAAAGCTGAAGAGCCCATACCTTCTCATCCGGTATGGAAACGATATCAACGGAATATCCTTCGTTGATGTGAAGGGGTGGAAAATCAGAAAGCTGGATACCCGCATATTTTGATGGTTCGGGTAGTATAAGCTCGGGAGGAATATCAAATTCTCTGAATCGTTCACGCAACCAGGCCATCACTGTAAGAATGGCAATGGTCATGGAGGTTTCGGGAGGCGTTTTAGTGTTTGCAACGGTTGCCCAAAGCTGGTAAGAGGGATACACGACATTTTTCACCAGTTTCAAGGGGTAATACTTTTTCTGTTTAATCAATGGGCGCACTCCTTCCACAGTTTACTGCATGGCAAAAGTACTTTTCATTCCCCCCTATTGTTCTAATGGATGACAGCCAGCTGCACTTATTTTTTATACTTCTGCCCCATCCTCTTTGCCTCCCACATCACCTCAAACCGTAATGCCTCAGGCTCAATCACTTCGGCATCCCCGCCAAAGCGCAGCACCCATTGCAGGATATCCGGCGTGTAGGTGGTTTTCTTCTCAAACAGGATTTTATTCTCACCGATGTCTGTAATCTTATCTGCCTTATTGTCCTCGTATTCCTTGATATACCGGGCCGTTTCATCTTCAAAGATGATTTTCAGGGTAATTTCTTCATCACTGGTCATTTTCTCGAATCGGTTTTGGCTGTACTGCTCATAGAATTTTTCCGGCTTTTCAAAGGTTTCATTCAGCATTTCCATGCTCCTGATGCGCGAGATGCGGAAATCACGCACTTCCTCGCGCAGGTGGCAAAAGCCGATCAAATGGTAGCAGCCTTCCCTGATTTCAAGAATATACGGATCAATCACCCTGCAGGTTAGCTCGTCACTATTGAACGACAGATATTCAATCTTCAGCCGATACTCTTTCTCTATCGCTTCACGGGCAAGCTGAAGATGATTTTCATCCAGGTTTTTCTCCCTGACAACATCCGCCGGGTTTACGATGAACAGATCGGAAACCGAATCAATATAGGCCTGATCCACCGACGGGGCCCGTTCAAGTATTTTCTGAATCAGACTTTCTGAGGTTTTCCCCACATCCAGCTTCTGATAGGGCTTTATCACCTGTTGCAGAAAATATAAAGACAGCAGCTCGGAGATACTGAAGGTGATGTTGTCTATCTTCAGCTTGTCCGCTCTGTAACGGGTTTCCTTCTGCCCTTCCTCTTCATAGATGTAAAAATGCTTGGATAAATCGTCAATATCCCGTTCAATGGTTTTTCTGCTCACATCAATGCCAAGCTTTTGTATGCTGTGATGAAGCTCCTGAACGGTGTAGCCCTGTTTACTTTCTGAGAGAATCGAGAGTATGTGGATCTGTCTTTCTATTTGTCGGATATCAGCCATGATAAACACCTCATTGGGGTCGATAATATTGGAGGATTGAATCGAGGATCCATATTCAACCGAAATTTACTTTCATTTTGTTTTTACGCGTACTTATAACAGTATTTTACTACATTTGACAAATTTTTTGAATACAAAAGTGGAAACTTTTTGAACCATGACGGACTACAAAAAGGAAGACTGGCTCGTGAATCTCCACTGTATGCAGTGGAGGAAGCTTTTAACGAAGTATTGACGATTGAATGAGGAATTAGTCTGGCCCTCGCCCCACGCCGATCAACGGCTACTCGCTCTTGCCTGTCATTTTTTTACGGTATTCCAGGGGTGTCATGCCAGTAAGCTTCTTGAATGTTTCATTAAATCTCTGTTGGTTTGAAAAGCCTACGCTCAGCGCGATATCACTGGCTTTGTCTTCGGATTCGGCCAGAAGCTCCTTCGCTCGATCAATGCGGGTATGGATCAGAAAGCTAATGGGGGAATGACCGGTTTCCTGTTTGAAAACCCTGGCAAAATAACTGGGGCTTAAGAAAACATATCCGCAAATGTCCTTTAACCCTATATCTCGTTCGTAATGGTTCAGAATAAATTCTTTTGCCAGCTGTACCAGCTCTTTTTGCTTTGGGCTGTCTTCGGTGATGCTTCGTTCCCATTCCAGTTTCAGAACACGGGAAATCATCACAAACAGCTCCAGGATTAAAAGATAGACCAGAAACTCGTTTCCGAACTGCTCCTCGGCCTGTTCCGACACGATTCTGTTCAGCAGGGTGATAATATCATTTTTATGGTTTACCTTCAGCTTTAAAAACGGTCCGGTATGAGGCCCGGTGAAAAAGTTGATGAAATCCTCGATGGAGATTTCAGAGGGATAATGGCTTTCACTTCTGCCGCTGCCTGCTGCAAAACTGAAATGCAGCACAATGAACTCTCCGGTGCTGTTTTCCTGCACCTTCAGCGTGTGAGCCTTCTGCGGCTTGATGATCAGGATGTCATTGGGGCCAATGGTAGTCTTTATCCCCTCAATATCAAAAACAGAAATCCCTTTTTTGGCATAAACCATCTCATAATATCGGTGATGGCTTTCGGTCTGAGACCAATCGGCATCAAAATGCCGCTCGATGGAATTGATCACCACCGGCATATACCCGGATTTGCTCATAAACTCCTGCCATGTTTTGGGGAACAGGTTATTACTCATATACCCTCCCAGCAATTCAGATCTTCATTGGCTTTAGTAAAAGCATATCGCATCAGGGCCTTGAAATCAATCATCCGGTTTGTGAATTCGAAAAAGAAAAGGGTACGGAACACTCCATACCCCTGTGATAACATTATGCGATTACATCATTCCCGGCATTCCGCCGCCCATGCCGCCCGGCATCGGGGGTTCCTTTTCAGGAATATCAGCGACAAGGCCTTCGGTGGTCAATACCATGGATGCAACGGAAGCAGCATTCTGCAGTGCAAAACGTGTAACCTTTGCAGGGTCTACAATACCAGCTTCGATCATGTTTACATACTTCTCAACCAACACGTCAAAGCCAACACCCTGTTTGCTTCCCTTTACCTTATCTACGATGACGGAGCCTTCCAGGCCTGCGTTCAGCGCGATTTGGCGTACAGGTTCCTCAAGAGCCTTTTCAACAATTCTGGCTCCGGTCTTTTCATCACCGCTGAGGGTCTTGACCAAATCCTTCACCTTCGGAAGGACATTGATGAATGCGGTTCCGCCGCCTGCTACGATGCCTTCTTCAACTGCAGCACGGGTAGCAGCGAGTGCGTCTTCGATTCTGAGCTTCTTTTCCTTCATTTCAGTTTCAGTAGCGGCACCAACCTGGATGACAGCAACACCGCCAGACAGCTTGGCAAGCCTTTCCTGAAGCTTTTCACGGTCAAAATCGGAAGTGGTTTCTTCGATTTGAGCCTTGATGGAGGAAATTCTGTTTTTAATGGCTGCCTGATCGCCGGCACCGTCCACAATGATGGTGTTTTCCTTCTGAACGACAACCTTTCCTGCACGACCCAGCTGATCCAATGTTGTTTCCTTCAGTTCCAGACCCAGTTCTTCGGTAATCACTTCACCACCGGTTAAGGTAGCGATGTCACGCAGCATTTCCTTTCTTCTGTCACCAAAGCCGGGAGCCTTGACAGCCACGCACATGAATGTGCCCCTGAGCTTGTTGAGAATGAGAGTGGCCAATGCTTCGCCTTCAACATCTTCGGCGATGATCACCATCTTCTTGCCCTGCTGAACAATTTGCTCGAGAACAGGGAGAATTTCCTGAATGTTGGTCAGCTTCTTGTCGGTAATGAGAATGTAAGGATCGTCGAGAATCGCTTCCATTTTATCAGTGTCGGTAACCATGTAGGAGGATACATATCCGCGGTCGAATTGCATGCCTTCAACCACCTCAAGGTTGGTTCCCATTGTTTTGGATTCTTCTACGGTGATAACACCGTCATTGGTGACCTTCTCCATGGCGTCTGCGATCAGCTTGCCGATTTCTTCGTCGTTGGCAGAAATGGAAGCAACCCTGGTGATGTCTTCCTTGCCCTTCACATTCTGGCTGATCTCTACGATGCCTTTGACAGCAGCGTCAACAGCCTTGCTGATTCCCTTTTTAAGGATCATCGGGTTTGCACCGGCTGCGACATTTTTCAAGCCTTCACGGATAATAGCCTGAGCCAGCAGAGTTGCCGTTGTGGTTCCGTCACCTGCGACATCATTAGTCTTTGTGGCAACTTCCTTGACCAGCTGAGCGCCCATGTTTTCGTATTCGTCTTCAAGTTCGATTTCCTTTGCAATGGTCACGCCATCATTGGTGATCAGCGGGGAGCCGAACTTCTTGTCTAAAACAATATTTCTGCCCTTGGGGCCAAGTGTGACCTTCACTGTGTCAGCAAGCTTGTTGACGCCGGTTTCCAGGGCTTTTCTGGCTTCTTCGCCAAAAACAATTTTCTTAGCCATTTTCATTTCCTCCTTATTCTACAACAGCAAGGATATCATTTTGCTTGAGAATGGTGTATTCAACCCCGTCCATCTTTACTTCGGTACCGGCATACTTGCTGATCAGCACTTTGTCGCCCACCTTGACTTCCATCTTTACTTCTTCTGTGCCGGGGCCAACAGCCATAACTTCTGCAACCTGAGGTTTTTCCTTGGCAGTACCCGGAAGGACGATTCCGCTTTTAGTGGTCTCTTCTGCTTCAACCATCTTCACAACCACTCTGTCGGCTAACGGTTTAATGTTCATGATATACCCTCCTTATCCATTTTCCGGCTTTTACCGGTCTTCTTCCTGTAAAATGCGAACCAGTGCTTCCAGGAACACCTTCCATTGTAAGCACGATTCAGTTCATAATATTAGCACTCACCTTAATCGAGTGCTAATATTATATTAATATATCCCATTTATTTCAGGCAAACATTTATTCACTATGTTTTTCGGCAAATATGCTGTTCGAGGCCGATTGGATTAAGATATCTGCGCATTACTTCGGTTTGCTTCATTTTTCTCGATATCAATCCGATAACAGCCAGTTGTTGAAACAAATAGTGGTTAAATCCCCCGCATAATCTTCGCCTGGGTTCAAAAGTACCCAGGGGCCCGGGGTATTTACCAAAGCTTTGTATATGATTTACTGCTGAGGGAAAAATATACCTGTATAGCAGAGATTCTGTCAGATTTATCTGAGCTTACTTGCTGTTCATGTGATAAACTTCCTTCAGCCCTTCAAGCGTGAGCATCCGGTTAACTTCGTCGACACAATGGCATTCGGACGCCATAAACTTGGCCAGCCCTCCGGTCGCCACAACCTTGATGTTCTCTTCCTTCATTTCATTCTTGATCTTCTGAACAAGATACTCCACCTGCCCGGCATACCCATAGTACAGGCCCGACTGCATGCTGGTTACCACATTTCTTCCGATAACCCTGCCGGGCTCAACAAGCTCTACGCGGGGGAGCTTTGAAGCTTTTTCAAACAATGCATCGGCTGAAATTTTAATGCCCGGGCATATGACGCCACCCAAGTAATCCCGATTTCTGTTGACCGCGCAGAAGGTGGTCGCGGTTCCAAAATCTACAATGATGACCGGCCCTCCATACAGGCTTAATGCGCCAACAGCATTCACAATTTTATCCGCTCCCACTTCCCGGGGGTTCTCGTACTTGATATTGATACCGGTTTTAATACCGGGGCCGACCTGAATGGGCTCTTTGTGGAAATACCGGAGAATCGCATTGATCATCGAATGCATGATTGGCGGGGCAACAGAGCAAACAATAACATCCCTGACCAGATGAATGTCTTCCCCGGCATATTGAAACAAAGACATAAACAAAATACCGAATTCGTCTGAGGTTTTTTCACGATCGGTAGAGACGCGCCAATGGTGTTTCAACGTATTGCCTTCGAAAAGGCCCAATGTAATATTTGTATTTCCAACATCAATGGCCAGCAGCAAAGAAAATCGCCACCCTTTCTTCAGGTTATTGCCCAAGCCTTCCCGGATCGGATTAAAGCCCCAGCTTAACGCTGCGGATCTGCTTTACTTCAAACTGAATATCCTTTTCAAGCTTTTCAATATCCATTTTGATATCATCGACGGTTTCTTCCCTTTTCACGCTCATAACCCTTGTGGCGTAGCTTTCAGGGTTATTTCTTGGCGGCTGCGGCTTTCTGTTGAATTCCCTGTTATCATTTCTGTGTTCGGCTTTGTTCTCCGTCCTGTTTTCATTTTTGTTTTCAGTACGAAGGTCATTTCTGTTTTCATTTTTAGCTTGATTTCGGTTATCCACCCGGTTATTGCCCGGATTATTACTGTTTCTGCTAAAATTTTGGCGCGGACCGTTTTCTTTTCTGGGCGCGAAATCCTTCCTGGGCTTATTGGCATCGCTGCGGTTGCTATTGCCGGCATTGCCGTGATTAACAGTGCCTGCCGCGCTGTTTTGTTGATTGCTGTTACGCACTGCAGGGCTGCGATTGGGCGCACTGCGTTGATTGTTCTGGCTGTTGGTGTTGTTGGTGTTGTTTGTATTGGGATTGCTGCTTTGGTTCTGACTCATTTTATTTCCTCCGTTCAATCTGCTTTTCTGATTGATATTTCTCCCGATGCTATGGCCTGCCTGACGCCATCTGCGGTTTCAACCAGCAGGCTCCCGTCGTCAAGCACATCCAGCGCTTTAGCCTGCCAGGTTTTGTCCCCCTGGTATATGATGATATCACAGCCGATAGTTCCTGAAAAGCTGCGCCAAATATCCAGAAACTTTGCCGTGGATTGCCGCTGGATAAAATCCAGATAAAGCTGCTCAAACTCCTCCAGGATCCTGGATGCAAGGACACTGCGTGAAACCGGTCTGGAGCTGTTCAGCACAATGGATGTGGCCGTTTGCTTCAGCTCGTCTGAAAAATCCTCTTCCTGCTGATAAACATTCAGGCCGATGCCTACGATGATGGACAGGATTCTGTCGGGTTCGGATGTCATTTCCGTGAGGATGCCGCATACCTTCTTCCCTGACAGAAGAATATCATTGGGCCATTTAATTTCGGGCTTTATGCCCGTAAAGGGCTCGATGGCACGGGCAACAGCACTGGATGCCGCCAGTGTGACGGCTTGTATATTGGCCGGAGCAATATCGGGGCGCAGCAGAATGGACATCGTAATCGCTTTGCCCTCATCCGCGCTCCACATCCTTCCTCTTCTCCCCCTGCCCGAAAGCTGCTTTTGTGCGACAACAACCGTGCCCTCGGGTGCACCTCCGGCGGCCAGCCGCTTCAGTTCATTGTTGGTGGAATCGGTTTCATTCAGGAAAATGATCTCCCTGCCAAATATTCTCGTGTGCAGGTTAATGGCAAGAGCACTCCTGTCAAACAACTCCGGGCTGCTTTCCAGTTTGTAGCCCCGTTTTGAAACCGATTGTATTTCGTAGCCTTCTTCCCTGAGCCTTTTGATGTGCTTCCAGACAGCTGTGCGAGTAATACCAAGAGAACCACTGAGGATTTCGCCTGATACGAATTTACTCTTCATTTCGGTTAGCTGTTTGAGAATACTTTCTTTTGTATCCAATTGAAGCCTGCCTTTCACGAGTACTTTCTAAAGTCGGGGATGGGGACCGTAATGGGGTGGCTCATCTCCCCGTTATAAAAAACCGCCAGCCCTTTTTCGTCGCTTTGCAAGCCTTCAATGCAGCCATTTTGCTTTTGCAGTGTTAAGAAGCTGTATAGCAGAACCTGGTTGATTTCATCATAGCAGCTGTTATAGCGCTCAAGGAGATTGTTTACATACAACGTCTGGGAGTTTTCATACAGGATGGGATCACCGAGCCCTTTGCCCAACGGGCTGAGCTGATCTGAAAGGACGGTTGTAAACACCAGGCATTCGGGGCTGCGGAAGGAACCAAAAAGATATTTGTCCAGTGGAACCATGTTTTCCATATAGGTTTTGTGAATTTCCGGGTGCTCCAGGCTTAACTGATAGAGGTCATTGTCGCCGACGACACAATACTCAACCGGAACATCCAGTTTAATGCATTTGAAGGTTGGGTCGCCATGCCTTTTGTCATCCATCGGGTGCAAAAATGCGCGGATGCATGGTTTGGCATCACTCCAGGGCGTGGCCTGATTTCTGTCCTTCCACTCTGAAAGCTTTAGGCCGCAGTCAATAACATCCTCCAGCTTTTGAGCCGGTACATAAAAATATAGCACCGCCATAAGCCCGATACCGCCTCCTCATGGTTCAATGAGCATTTGTGCAAATAGTGCGCCAATGTATTCGCATGACTGAGCAGCGTACCCGCTGGAACACGCATACCCCTCAGAGATGCTTATTGCGCAATTCTCAGCATTCATTATATAATACAATCCAATTGTTTGCAAAGTGTTTTGCGCAGCGAACGTTAACCCATCGGCGATTCGAGTTGACAATAAAGTGAGGATCAGGCACTTACAAATTGAGTAAAAATGCGTTAAAATAAAATTGATCTTTTATCAAGCAGGTTGAACTGTATAATCCCTTGCCCCCCTACAGTTTAACCTCTTTCTTTTTTCGCATGGCAGCCCTGCCGTACACAACCTGCTTCCATCAGTTCACCAAATCGTTTCTAACTGCAAAAACAGCCAGCTGTGTGCGATCCGTTGTCTTTGTCCTTAAAAAAAGCTCACTGATAATGTTTCTGATTCTTCCTTCGCTCAGCCGTAAAAGAAGGCCGATTTGACGATTGCTCTTGCCCTCCACGATAAGGGAGAGAATCTGCTGTTCGGTAGGTGACAGCTCCACCGTTGCTTTCCCGGACTGCATTTCTGAAACAGACTGAACCATGGTGTCAAGCGCTTTTTCATGAAAGACCGGGTACCCCCTGTAAACACTTTTTATTACCATCCGGATATGATCCTGCCCCGAATCTTTTAAAACGTAACCTTCAGCACCATAACGCAACGCTTCGGTGATATATTCCCGATCCTCGAAGGTTGTGAAGATGATTACCTTAATTCGGGGAAAAGAATTTTTGATAAGCCTCGTTCCTTCAATCCCATCACATTCCGGCATCCGTATATCCATCAGCACCACATCGGGGTTGTACTGTTGGCACAGCGCGAAGGCCTCCCGGCCATTTCCTGCGCTGGCAGCCACAACAATGTCCGGGTCCTTTGCAAGAAGCGCCGTGATTGTTTCTCTGAAAATCAAGCTGTCATCGGCAATCATCACCCGTATGGCCTTACCCTCCATAACAGTCAGCCTCCTTTGGGTACAGGTTGATAATCTGAGTTTTCCCCACTGGACAGCATCGCTGGTTCTGCAGTGTTACAGGACTGTTCCGGCAACGGAAGTTCCGCAATAATGTTAAAGCCCTTTTCTCCATCAGAGCCAAAGCTGATGCTTCCTCCAAGCTTTTTAATTCTTTGTTCCATGCCTGTCAGGCCATACCCTTTAACAATTTCTCCACAGCCCTTCCCGTCATCGAAGATGTAAATTCTGATTGAATGCTGCAGGCATTTGATAATGATACTCACCTTTTGGGCTTGTCCATGCCGTATAGAATTGGTAATGGACTCCTGGCAAATACGGTAGATGGCCATCACCCTGGTTGCATCAAGCTCGGGCATTTCACCTGAAATGGAGTACTCAACATTGGTTAACGAGGTATCGTTGATTTTCAGCAACTGGTTCATCCACTCGGAAAGCCCTTTTGATTTAAAGGATTCATGGGGAAAACCATTCAAACAGCTTCGAATATCATTTAAAGCCTGCCGTGACAGGAATATGCTTTCATCCAGCGTATTTGCGATCTCCTTCTGATTATCATTCAGCTGCAGCTTCATATTCTCAGCCAACGCAACCAGTATCGTCAGGGTGTGACCGATTGTATCATGCACTTCTCTGCCCACACGGTTTCTCTCTTTGGAAATCGCCAGTTCCTCAATGGTAGTGGATAATTGCTCCAGCCTTTGGTTGGCTTCAGTCAGCATACTGTTGGACAGCGTAAGCCTTTCATTGGTTTTCGTCAACAAATGGTTCTTCGTATTGATTTCATCGATCAGCTGCTGCTCTTCGGAGCGATCCTTTAAAATGAGCAATCGCCCATTGGGGGCTTCTTTAACGCCCGTCAATACTCTTGCCTCGATGTATAAATACAGCCCGTTCAGCTTCAGATAGCCCTCTGCTGGCTTCAATCGGGTACCGCTTATTGCCTCAACTATTTCCGGCTCGATTTCCAGGGCACTGTTCTTCTGAAAGTAATTGATTATTTTTTCCACAGGATCATGAATCTTCAGCTGCATGTCCGGAAGGATTCGGGAAATTGCTTCGTTCACTCCCACCACCAGCTCTTCATGGTCAATAATGATCATGCCCAATGATGTATTTTCAATAAAATGTCTGGCAGCGACGGGGATCAGGTTCAAAAACCTTTTTTGATATACAGCCACCCCAAAGAAAGTCAATGTAAAAAGCATTACATATGAAGTGATATCCAACCCCCTGTTGGGAATAACGCCCATAAGCATGAGGGCATTGGCTGTCATCGGAAGCAGAACCGCCATCAAAAGCCAATTACGCTCCCTCGTGCTTTTACCGAACTTTCTTTTCATGCTGGCAAAAAGATATATGGTCCCCAACAGTATGCAACTGTACGATACGGCCGCATGTATCCAGAATACAGGCCCTCTGAAGTTTTTTACCTCATAAATTCCTTCTCTGAAGAATAGATGGTGAAATTCATTGGTCACCATAAACAGGTAGAAGATAGCCGGAATTGTGAACAGCGTCCATACGAACCACTTTTTATCCACCAGCCTCGAATGTCCCGTGCTGAGGCAGAAATATAACCAGCTTTGCCCAACATAGACCACGGGCAAAAACTTCACCTTCAGGGCAAGCATTTCGTGCATGGGCTCCTGTGCGAGGATAACACCAATTTCCGCGATCTGCCACAGCATCAGCAGGAAAATGCAGAGCATATAGCTGAAAGTGGAGCGGTTCCTTCTTGCGTTTGCCGCAATATAGGCCAGGATAGACGCGGCAATAGTCGCGCTGATCGCCTGTGTGATAATAAACATGAAATCCCCCTTGTTTTTTCGCTGCCTCGCCCAAAGCAAGGCTTACATGAAAATACAGGCTCATTGAGGCTTGTGTGAATTTAACACCAATGCAGGCGCGTTCCAGAGGAATGCAGGCATTGAAAGCGCATTAAGGGGAGTGTTCCCCGGCTGATGCCTGCGGTACACTCCCGGCTTACATGAAAATTCAAACGCTCCTAAAGCTTCACCAGCTTAACTTCCCCCCAGGCACCCATGCTTTCACCCACGATGATCATCGCACCTGAGATCCCCTTTATTGTCTGAGCTTTTTTCAAAGCTGGTTCTATGTCAGCAGCTGTCTTTACAAGATTTCCAATTGCAGTGGCCGCCGCGTCCGCCAGGCATGCGTCCTTCGCAAGGATCACCGCCGCATCTGCAAGGCCAAAGCTGAGAGAATGCCCCACTGTGCCCGAAGAAGTGCATATGGATATGGGAAGCTGTTCCGGATGCAGCTCCAGCCCGATTTTATTGGATAATGGTGAGTTCCCCGCATAAATGCCCACAACCCGCTGTTTTTTGCCAGTAAGATAAAGGTCGCCTCCGTTTTCAATGACCAATTCCCCCGACAGTGGTTCCAGATCATAGGAAACATACATGCTGAAAGCACCTGCTATGGCAGCCATTGGGCCGACACCGGCTGCCTGCGAAGCCCTGCACATGTGACAGATAATTTCCGG
>JAGOJH010000160.1 GCA_017995215.1 Thermoclostridium sp. | reverse complement strand
CCGTCTTCGGTTATCAGAATGCAAAATAAGGAACAGGAGATTTCGTTTATGGATCTTGCCAGCTTGTTAGGCCTGCTTTTAGGTATTGCTTTTTTGGTGTATGGAATGCTCGATGGAGGGGGAACCCTTTCCTCATTCTGGAGTTTAAGTTCGATAGCTGTCACCATGGGCGGAGGTATTGCTTCAACCATTATCGGTTTTACCATGGATGACCTGAAAAAGCTTGGCAAGGTCATGCCCAAGATCTTTAAAAAGCGGGACGATTCTCCCTTTCAAACCATTCAGATGCTGGTAGACATGTCACAGAAAGCCAGAAGAGAAGGCTTGTTGGCTTTGGAGTCCGGGCAGGAAGGTATTAAGGACGACTATTTGAAAAAGGCGCTGGAACTGGTTGTCGATGGTGTTGAGCCCGAAATCATCCGGGACTCCATGCAGCTGGAGCTCGATAACATGAGCGTTCGGCATGGTAAGGCAGTAGCGATCTTTAAAACCCTTGCTGCAGAGTTCCCGTCCTGGGGCATGATTGGAACCATGCTGGGTCTGATCAATCTGCTGAAATCGTTGGATGACCCTGCTAAAATTGGCCCGGCCATGTCTCTGGCATTGGTGACGACCTTTTACGGAAGCGTTCTGGCAAATTTCGTCTGTGTTCCGATAGCGGCAAAACTACAGCAAGGCAGTGAGGAAGAAATTCGAATCAAGGAAATGATGATAGAAGGTGTTCTGTCCATCCAGTCTGGTGAAAACCCCAGGATCATGGAACACAAGCTGAAGACCTTCCTGTCCCCTGATCAGCGGGCTGACTATGAAAAGCTTGTTGTTGGAGAGGATTCAGCTGCGGATAAGGAAAAATAGAAAGCATAAACATCCGGCATAAGCATAAGGCGGTGAAGATATGGCGCTGAAAAAAAGGGGCGGCGGTGGCGGTGACGATTCCGGAAACTGGCTGACTACTTACGGAGATTTGGTGACGAACCTCCTGTGTTTTTTTATACTTCTTTTTTCCATGGCAACCATCGACAATCAAAAATACGAAGAACTGGCGAATTCTCTGCGCAGTTCATTCCAGGGGCAGGGTAACGGGAGTGACCTGAGAGGTAACATGGGAAAAAGCATCTTAACGGTAAATTTTGTCAACCCGGACGATACCGGTGAGAAACAGGTCGATAATCAGAAATATATTGAAACAGCTGACGAAATTATTCTGGATGATACCGAAAGCATCAAAAAAGAAAAAATGCAAAGAGCAATGGATCAAATGAAATCCGGTGTGATTGACCTGGGGCTGTCGGAGTTGATAGAAGTAATTGATGAAAGAGATTATCTGCTGGTCAGGCTGAACGCTCAGGTTCTGTTCAAGCCCGGAAGTGCTGAAATTATGGAAGACGGCAGAAACACCCTGGATATTCTGGGGAAATCCCTGGTTTCTCTGGAGAATGAAATCATGGTCGTCGGTCATACCGATACCGTTCCCATTAATACGCCGCTCTTCCCTTCAAACTGGGAGCTATCCACCAAGCGGGCCACCAACGTTGTTCTGTATATGGTCAATACCATCGGCATCAAGCCAAATCAGATAACTGCGGCAGGGAACGGAGAGTTTAAACCCATAGGAGATAACAGCACGGTGGAAGGGCGACAGAAAAACCGCAGAATTGAATTGATGATTACAAAGAACTAAAGCCCTATAAAAAGCAACCTTTTAGCGGGAATACTTCAGGGTTGGTAAGTATTTCACACAAAAAATCAGTTATGGCAAAAGGCGCATCTTCATTAAAGAAATGCGCCTTTATTACCAGGAGTAGGAACTCCGAATTCATTGCGGGGGCAGCGTCACAGATTAATCATTGGCAGGTGCCTCCCGGAACAGAAGGCTTATGCTGTAAAGGCCTGCAATCCCTACCAGAGAGAAAACAATCCGACTGCCTAATTGATCGGCGCCACCAAACAGGTTGCCTACAAAGTTAATCCCAAAAAGTCCGACCATCAGCCAGTTTATCGCTCCCACAATCATAAGCAGGACTGCCAATCTGTCAACAGGTGTTCTCATACCCACAACTCCTTTTCCATAGTGTCCAAAGGTCACAGCTGTTTAACAGCTCAAACCCTTAATGAAAATCCTGTAACGGAAATAATCATTCCTGTTATTACAGGTTTCCGCATTTAGTATGACCAAAATCATTTCAAAAAATACTGAATTCAAGTTAAGCCATTTTCATTGCAATATGATATAATGATTTCACTGCAAAACCTCATTCATGCATGATTTGAAATTAGAAAATCACGTATTAATTGCATAAAATTCCAGCATTCGTGCAGGCAGAGCATATAACATTTTCAATACAGACAGATGGAAGGGAGCAATTATCTATGGCATCTTTTTGGGATAAAGAAGAATTAATTGGAAAGATTACAAAGAACAGAACCGAAGAAATTCAAATAAAGCAAGTTTCAAAAGGTGGTAAGGAATATGTTGATATCAGAGTTTTCTGGCATGACGGTACGGAAGACGAATTCAAGCCCAGTTAGAAAGGTGTGGCTGTCCCTAAGGATGCATTGACGGAACTGAAAGAAATTCTGGAGAGAATCAGCACCTAGTCTGAAGAACTCTGCACCCATATGGATGCGGCAAGTTCAGTGTCTAAAAGAATCATTCGACAGGTAAAATGCCGCACCCATGCGGATGCGGCGCTTTATGTGAAAAGCCTGGAGGCTCCGGGCCCTGAAAACCTCCGGCTGTAAACATCATATGCTTGACGACGGGCAGGTGTGCATATGGGTTTCCTTCCCCGGACATTGTTTCCTGACAACCGGGTTTCACTTATAGCGGTTGATGAACGAATAAAGCCAGATATGAAGAACAGGCTTCAACAACTTGGGCTCCGGTTTGTTGAGGTTCCCTGCAGCGAAAGCCTGCAGCCTTCCATTTCAGGGCATCCAGACATGCAGCTGCTGCACATTGCAGATAACATCCTGATCTGTCATCCACAACTCCCGGCAAACCTTTTCGATCAGCTCCGGCATTTCGGGTTTAAAATGGTTCCGGGAAATACGGTGCTCAAAGCAGCCTATCCTCTTGATATCGCTTACAATATTGCAATTGTCGGAAAGCTTGCATTTCATAACATGCGCCATACCGACAGTGTTGCAGCTGAATTTCTGAAGCGTTTCTCCATTCATTTAATCCACGTCAACCAGGGATATGCAAAATGCGCCACCTTGCCGATCACACCCGAAAGCCTGATTACGTCTGATCCATCCATTGCCAGGGCGGCTTGTGACAATGGGCTTGATGTTCTATTCCTGCCTGTCCAGACGAAGATACGCCTTCCCGGGTTGAGCTATGGCTTTATCGGAGGAACTGCAGGGTTTATCGCAAGAAAATTGATTGCATTTACGGGTAATCTGGATACGCTCGATGATGCAGAGGATGTGAAAGCATTTCTGGAAAAATATGATGTAAAATGGATTTGCCTGGACGAAAATGAAGTGATTGATTATGGCGGGTTGCTTCCGCTCTACGAGTAAGCAAGGAAGGGGAGATATAAAGTGGACAGGAAACAACAAGGAGAATTGAATTCAATATCGCTGGAGCAGCAATTGGAAGCCCAGCCCGAACAGCAGCAGGCAGCCTCCAATGCGCTCGAGGGGCACACACAAACTCCCAATACAGGACCGCAACAAAACACTCTACACGATGCTCCTGATAATCGGGTCCTTGGCGTTGGTGAATGGATGATCACCTTGCTCCTTTTCCTTCTGCCCATCGTCAATATCATCGTCATGGCAATCTGGGCGTTTTCATCCACAGAGAATGTTCACAGAAAAAACTTTTCGAGAGCATGCCTGTTATGGATCATCATTCTTCTGCTTGGCTATGTCGTTGCCATGACAGTGGCCGGCTATACCATCTTCGACATCTTTGCCGCAAAGCTTTGAAGATATCCGCTACGGCGCCAGCAATGTGAATGGATAAACCGGAATGTTTCTTAAAATCCAGAATCCAAACAGCATGATGATGATGAACCATGTAATGGCAGGGTATACTCGTAAAACCCAGTTTGCCCGATGAAGCGGATTTTTGCCGGTCAGAAGCCAGAAAAACCACAGCCCGGCAGATGCACCAAAGAACAGTAAAATACCAGGCCACAAGATGTTCATCGAAAAGGCCTGTGCAAAATTACCATGCAGCGCATGGTGTATGGCTCGTGTCATGCCGCAGGCAGGACAGTAGAATCCGGTTAGGCGGTAAAAAGAACAGCCCGGTGCAAAAGGGTTCTTTGAAGGCTCCACCCAATACACAAACAGAACTGCCGCAATCAGTATCAGGCAGGTGGCAATCAGAAGGAAGGCTCTAAAAAAAGGCTTACCCAGCAGAGTAAGCCTCTTTTTCATCAGTTTGCTTTCAACAATCTTTCGATTAGTCATATTGATACTGCATATTCATAATTTGATCCAACATTTCCTGGTATTCAGGGCTGGATAAAATAGCAATATAAGAAACAGCTGTTACCACAATACTTAGCATTAATACCCCAAAGCTTATCCAACACCACATTTTCGTTTTTTTC
>JAGOJH010000056.1 GCA_017995215.1 Thermoclostridium sp. | reverse complement strand
CTTTTTGGTGAGAACAACGCTAAGGCTGTACAAAAGCGTGCTGAAGCAAACGAGGGATAGGATGCTGGGCAGATTCAGCGCCAGAGGAAAGCTGAACCCAAGGAACTCCAAATTCCCGGCCATGAAATAGAACATGAAATGATAACGCATGGTTCCATCTGGAAAATGAGGGTATTGTGCTGGAAAGTTGCTGCCGCGTGAAAACGAGCGAATGACAGGAAAATGTGCACCGAAATCACTGAAGGCTGAAACACCGGCATGAAGAATTTCCCCCTGTGCATAAAGCGAACGGAAGATGAAAATGCTCCAGAATAGCGCGGAGCCAATCAAAATGGTCCATTCCTGCCAGGAGAACTGTATGTGCAACCCGTATTTTTTAAACTCATAAAACCATTTTTTCAGCCAATCCCTTTTGAAATAACAAGCACAGGCAATAAAAACTGCAGTAAGCAGTAAAGCCGCAAGGTTGGCGTAGAGCAACGGACTTTCAGATGCTGCGAAAGCAATAGCCAGAAAATAGGTGATCCAGGATAACACCAGGGTTCCTGTAAGGTAACTGGCCGGGAAAAACAGAAATGACAGATTGACGGCTTTCTTATTGCCGATTAAGGCTTTGAGCCGGGTATCCCATGCGGGTTTCGTAAGGAAAACCAAAACAGCCCCCACAAGCATCGAAGCGATTAGGTATATCACAGCCAGCATTTGTAACTCCTCCGGATTTATGGTTCAGTATTTTCATAAACGGATTAAATTATGTGCAGCAGTTCTTTTCAGCCGATACAGGTGTTTTGTCCTGGCCAGTTTTACAACTTCCGGCAGAAAGTATTATATCAGTTCGAAAATCATTGTGCAACGATTGGAGAATAACCGGTTGTTTTAAGTGCATTACTATTCACAGGTAAACATGCGCAGCCTTTAATCCTGAACGAAGCGAAGGATCTCGCGTTACTCCTGCTAAGATCCTTCGCTGTGCTCAGGATATAACACATACCTCTGTAGTAACTTATGAACTTATTAAAGGGGAGTGTGAACAGTAACGAATTACAGTAAAGATGATCCTGCAAATCCCATGCTAACCGCATGAAGTACTTGAGGTTTTTAGAATGAATTGATATAATGTTTTTGCCGCAGCGGCTGGAAAAATCTTGTGTTACCTTCTAAACTCCCGCCGCTTTGCGAGGGTTTCATCATTTGGTCTCAATCTAACTGTTCCCGGGTTCCAGGATAACCTGAATGCAGAACGTGCAGGGTGACTGGAAACCGTAAGGACGTATCAACGCAACTTCGTGCGATATTATAAATCTTTTGGAGGCTGCTTCATGAAGAAAACCATACCAGTGATATTATTGCTTTTCACCGCGCTGTTCTGGGAGATCATTTTAAAGGATGAATTCAGTTATGTTCTGATTTGGTGGGTGATCATACTAATTCTAGGCTTAATGGCCTTTCCCCTTTCAGCCACTGTTTTTTCTTCATTTACCGATAAGGGGTATCTGTTTTCAAAGGGACTGGGCATTGCAATCAGTTCTTATGCGCTGTGGCTTCTTTCTACCTTGAAGATCTTTAAAATCGATGGGCTTGGATGCTGGAGCGTCGTTTTAGGCTGTGGAGTGATCATTTTCTTTGCATTCTATAAAAAGGCCAGGCTTAGTCTTAGCGGCTTTAGGCAGGGGGACGCCCTGTCCTGGATTTTAATCGGGGAGAGTATCTTTCTGTTCTCCTTAAGCTTCTGGACATATTTAAGGGGATTTAATGCCAGGTTGGAAGGCTTGGAAAAGTTTATGGACTATGGGTTTATCAACAGCATTCTTCGCTCAGGCTTCGCGCCCCCAAAGGACATGTGGTTTGCTGGCAAATCCATTAATTACTATTACTTCGGACAGTATGTATCCGCGTTTATCAACCGTCTTAGCGGCATAAAAACTGAAATTGCCTATAACCTGATGATGGCAGCCCTGTTTGCCTTCAGTATGGCGTTATGCTTTTCCATCGTATCAAACCTTTTAAAGGGCCAGAAGTTAAAAAATGGTTCAGCCATTTTCGGTGGGTTGGTGGGTGCCACGCTGGTTTCGCTGGGTGGAAATCTCCATTCCTTTATTTATGGTACCCTGTCAAAGTATACAACCGAGGGAAAAGCATATTGGTTCCCCGACGCAACCCGTTATATCGGCTATAATCCGGAAACCTCCGATAAAACCATCCATGAATTCCCCGTTTACTCTTTTGTCGTATCAGATCTGCATGCCCATGTCATTAATATGATCTTTGTTTTAACCCTGCTGGGCGTATTGATTGCTATTTTCAGAAAGCTTCAGTTCAGGGCGGAATCAGGCTGGCAGGCAAAAAACTTTATCGACGCAGTGTTTTTCCCGGAGCTGCTGGTTCCTGGTTTTTTAATCGGGATCTTTCAAATGTCGAATTTCTGGGATTTCCCGATTTACCTCACGGTAACCCTGTTTACCCTGTTATGTGCCGGTATCCGGCAGCACGGCTTTACATTGAAAATGCTGCAGACAGCCATTTTGCGCTTTATAATTGTAGTGGCTTCTTCACTGGCATTTGCCTACCCTTTCAATATGACCTTTGATAAGATAGCTACGGGAATAAGACTGTCAAAGGATCATTCATACATCTATCAGTTATTGGTGCTATGGGGATATCAACTGGTGATTGCTGCTATATTTTTTGTGATGATTCTTTTTACAGAGCAGAATCTAATATGGAGAAGAGCGAAGAATAAGGAACGTGAAAAGATACGTAAAGAACTCACCTTCCTTGCAAGAATCCGCAATGTTCTGGAAAGGTTCAGTATTGAAGACGTATTTACGGTTATTCTGTTTGTTTCGGCCATTGGGCTTGTCATCATTCCAGAGCTCGTTTATGTGGAGGATATATACACCGGGGAGCATAAACGGGCCAACACTATGTTCAAGCTTACGTATCAGTCCTTTATCATGTTTGGACTGGGCTGCGGGTATGTCTTTATACGGATCTGGCAGATGGCTGAAAAAGGATGGAAACGCACTGCCTCAATCGCCCTGACCATTATCATGGTGCTCCTCCCGATGATATATCCAATCAAATATGCCATTCCCAGCTGGTACAGGGAAATGAAACCCGAGCTGTACGAAGGCCTGGACGGGCTGGCATTTTTGCAGCGGGAATATCCGGACGATTATGCTCTGATCCAGTGGATGCGCGAAAATATCGAGGGTCAACCCACTGTTCTCGAAGCCAATGGGGACAGCTATACTTATTATGGCAGAGTGTCTATGGCAACAGGGTTCCCGACGATCCAGGGATGGTATGTTCATGAGTGGCTGTGGAGGGATGATTACCATGTGGTGCAGGAACGGGTGGATGATGTGCAGGTGATTTATGAATCCGACGACCTGGATCAGACTGTTGAATTATTGAAAAAATATGCGGTAGAGTATATTGTGATCGGAGATCTGGAGTGGAAAAAGTTCACGCAGCTTCAGCAAGCAAAGCTGTTAAGCCTGGGGGAGGTTGTTTTTGAGCTGCCGACTATCCGGCTGATCAAGCTGAACACCCCGGCAAATGAAGCGAAAAGCAGTTGTTTTGATGGGTTGCCAGATACCTGTGAAGCCATCGCAACAGTTGCATCTTTTCCCTAAACCGAAAAAAGGGCAGAAAAAAAGCACATATGATATGTACTTATAAAATAATAGCGATGATACAATGTGCTTCTAATTCATTTGATCTAAATTAAACTCAAACAACATCTATTATTAAAAGGAGGAACAAAATGAAAAAAAGTTTGAATGTTGTCATGGTTATAGTATAACATACGGTTACGAAAATTACCATTAAGAGATGATTAAAGTTATGAACAAATCATGAACAAAATTTATCTCATACGGGTTTACAGAAGGCGAAGGAGCAAATATATTTTGCTTTTTCAATAGAAGTATATTATGATAAGAACAATTAAAGGTGTGAAGCACAGGCTGGAAAGCGATGCCAGCAATCCTTACGGCTGATGGGCATCAAAGGCGTGTGGCCTGGTTGCCATGCGTGAGTAAAAACTGGTTAACCCCAGAAAAATGATTTTGCCGCTTTGTTTGTGCTGAAGCTGTGTTCTGTATTTTTAATTGTGAAAGAGGGTCAACTATGAATTATGAGAGCACCCGCGGTGGGTTGAAGGACATTTCTGCCGCTCAGGCAATAAAAATGGGAATTGCACCCGATGGCGGGCTTTTTGTCCCCATGCAGAAGGTTACCGTCGATCTGGAGTTTATCAATGGCCTGGTAAGCGATACATACCAGCAGCGGGCTTATAAAATATTGTCTCTTTTTTTAACCGATTACAGCCAGGAAGAGCTTGCAAGCTGTATCCGCAATGCATACGGTGACCAGTTTTCATCACCGGATATTGCTCCTGTGGTAAGGCTTCACGAGCAGCTGCATATGCTGGAGCTCTGGCACGGTCCAACCTGTGCGTTCAAGGATATTGCGCTGCAGATCCTTCCGCATTTTTTGGTGAAAGCTATTGAGAAGACCGGTGAAAAGGACGAAATCGTTATTCTTGTCGCAACCTCCGGTGATACCGGAAAGGCTGCACTGGAAGGCTTTGCCGATGTTGATGGCACCCGCATTGTAGTTTTCTACCCCAATGGCGGTGTCAGCGAGGTGCAAAGGCTGCAAATGGTGACGCAAAAGGGCGCAAACACCCGAGTTGTGGCTGTTAATGGGAATTTTGATGACACCCAGAATGGCGTTAAGAAAATTTTCACCAATGCAAAAATAAGGGAAAGATTGCAGAGCTCTGGCTTAAAGTTCTCCTCAGCTAATTCAATTAACTGGGGAAGGCTTGTTCCCCAAATTGTGTACTATTTCTCCGCATATGTCGAATTGATCAAAGACGGTACCATCACCCCCGGCGAAAAGATCAATTTTGTCGTCCCGACCGGAAACTTTGGGAATATTCTTGCTGCATGGTATGCAAAAGACATGGGGCTTCCGGTAAACAGGCTCATTTGTGCGTCCAACGGCAACAATGTACTTACCGATTTCATTATTCAAGGTGTTTATGATAAAAGGCGTGACTTCTATAAAACCCTTTCTCCATCGATGGATATTTTAATCTCCAGTAACCTCGAGCGCCTGCTATATGAATTAAGCGGAAAAAATGCAGTGATGGTGCAAAGCTGGATGAAGGATCTGCTGGAAAAGGGTATTTATAAAGTGGATGACAGAACCAAAGAGCGCATCCAGAAAGTTTTCTGGGGTGGTTTTTCCAGCGATGAAGAAACCCTGTCGGGCATTCAAGGCGTATATGAAGATATTGGTTATGTGATGGATACCCATACAGCTGTAGCCATGGACGTTTATGATAAATATGTGATCAAGACGGGGGATTTATCTCAAACTGTAATTGTATCCACGGCAAGCCCCTTCAAGTTCAACGGTAGTGTTGCTGCAGCCCTTATAAATGAGGAATCAAGAGGAAAAAACGAGTTTGAACTGCTGCCACTGTTGGCAGAAAAAACCGGATGGGAAATCCCGGAAGGCTTGAAAAACCTGGATAAGAAGGAAGTATTACACCGAACTGTCTGCGACAAAGATGATATGAGCAGCACTTTATTAAAGCTACTGAACATGGAATAGCTGAGTAAAACCTAAAGGAGGCGAAATCTTTGGCTGAGCCTGATTACAGCGTAACTCTGGGAAGGATTATCAGTGAATTTGGTCTGGAAGAATTGAATCATGTCCCCGGAGCACACGATATTTTAGTGAGAAGCTCGGATATTAACCGACCTGGTCTGCAACTGGCTGGTTTTTTTGAATATTTCGGCTCGGACAGAATTCAGCTGATTGGTAACGTAGAGATGGCTTATTTGAGCAACCTGTCCAAGGAAGAGCGGTATGCCAGCCTGTATACCTTTTTTAGCCGGGAAACCCCCTGTGTCATTCTTGCCCGTTCCAAGGAACCTTTCCCAGAGATGTATGAGATTGCAGCCGAATTTAGCAGGCCTCTGTTAAGAACTGCCGAGGAGACTTCACGCTTTGCCAGCTATTTAATCTATTATTTAAACGTAGAGCTTGCCCCGCGATGCTCAAAGCACGGCGTTCTGGTTGAAGTATACGGAGAAGGGATTCTGATGCTTGGCGAAAGCGGTGTCGGGAAAAGCGAAACTGCGCTGGAGCTTGTGAAACGCGGACATCGGCTTGTAGCCGACGATGTGGTGGAAATCAGGAAGGTGTCGAATAAAACGCTGGTGGGCAGCTCACCGGAAATCATCCGTCATTTTATTGAAATCCGGGGCATTGGCATTTTAGACGTTAAAAATTTGTATGGTGTGGGTTCGGTCAAAATGACCGAGGCGATCAACCTGGTTGTCAATATGGAGCTGTGGGACACAAAAAAGCAATACGACCGCTTGGGGCTTCATGATGAATTCACTGATATCCTTGGGCTGCAGATTCCCTCGCTGATCATCCCTGTCAGGCCTGGAAGGAACCTGGCCATTATCATTGAAGTGGCAGCCATGAATCATCGCCAGAAAAAAATGGGATATAACGCGGCAAGGGTGTTGAATGAAAGAGTATTGAGGGAGATCGAGAGAAATTCGATGCATGACATCGAGTAGGAATAATGAACACAGCGTGCAGATAAGAGAACAAATAACAGATTGCGTGATTGTCATCATAGCGAAGCGAAGAAGCTTGTTTCATAACATTAACAGCGATCTTGCCTGGCAAGGGATTGGTGTTTTCCAATAATAATTTCCCATAATGGGTATATCCCAGTCATAAGAACCCGTAAAATAGTATTAATAAGTTTCGCAGATGAATGAGCCTGTAGCAGCCCAATATGGGTCGACGGGTTTATCTCTGCTTTATAGGTGTTTATTCATGGAACATGTTTACAACCAGTTAATCAGTTTCCTGCAGCCGCAACAGCTGCTCACCCAGGTTTCAATGAAGGAGCACACCTCCATGCGTGTGGGCGGTGAGGCGGTAATGCTTGTGCTTCCCTATAGTGTGGCGGAAATAAAACGGGTTCTTCAAGTGCTTGTGCGTGCTCATGTTTCCCACACGATTATAGGTAACGGTACAAACCTCATTGTATCGGATCATGGTTATTCCGGCGTGATCCTCAAGCTGGCCGATAATTTCGCCGCCATCACGGTCTGTGGGGATCAAATCACAGCGCAGTCAGGTGCAAGCCTTGCTGCAGTGTCAAATGCTGCTTACAGGGCAGGGTTGACGGGCTTTGAATTCGCATCGGGAATTCCAGGGACTATAGGCGGCGCAGTTGCGATGAATGCAGGGGCTTATGATGGCGAAATGAAGGATGTTGTTATCAAAACCACTGCTATCGGCGATAACTGTGAAATGGTTCATCTCAGCGGTGAAGAGCATGAGTTCGGTTACCGGGAAAGCTTGATCCAAAAGCAAAATCTGATTGTACTGGAAACAACCATAAAGCTTGAAACAGGTGAAGCGGATAAAATTAAAGAAAAGATGCAATCCCTCAATGCCCGCCGCCGGGAGAAGCAGCCGCTGAACCTTCCAAGTGCCGGCAGTGTATTTAAAAGGCCTGCGGATAATTTTGCAGGAAAGCTGATCGAACAGGCAGGGCTGCGTGGCGTCAGAATTGGCGGAGCGCAAATATCCGACAGGCACTGCGGGTTCATCGTCAATACCGGTGATGCCACAGCCGCCGATGTTATCGCTTTGATCGAACTGGTAAAGGATAAGGTCTTCCAAAGCTCCGGGGTGATGCTGGAGGAGGAAGTGAAAATACTGGGAGGATAAAACCATGCAATTTCTGATTATTACAGGCATGTCCGGGGCAGGTAAGAGCCTGTGCGTGAAATACTTTGAAGATATCGGCTTTTTTTGCGTGGACAATCTGCCCCCTTCGTTGCTGCCGAAATTTGCCGAGATGTGCCTGCCGGGACAGAACAAGATGGAAAAAATTGCGCTGATCATGGATATCCGTGGGGGCGCTATGTTTTTACAGCTGTTTCCTGCCCTTGATACCCTTGCTTCCTATGGCATTTCGTATAAGATTCTGTTCCTGGAAGCCAGCGATCAGGTGCTGGTGCAAAGGTTCAAGGAAAGCCGCAGGATGCATCCGCTGTCTCCCGAAGGGCGCATTTCCGATGGAATTGCCGAAGAACGCGGTATATTAGAGGCTGTTAAGGATAAAGCCAACTATGTCATCGACACCTCAAACCTTTCCCCCAGGCAGCTGAAGCAGGAAATCCTGAACCTGTTTGTTGAAGGTAAGCCTTTTTCGGGGTTGATCATCAATGTCACCTCCTTTGGGTTCAAGTATGGGGTTCCCATCGATTGTGATTTGGTTTTTGACCTGCGTTTTATCCCCAACCCCTACTATGTTGAAGAGCTAAAGCTGCTTACGGGAATGGACAAGGCCGTGAGCGACTATGTGATGAGCTTTCATGAAAGCCATGTTTTTTTGGCAAAACTGGTGGACATGCTGGATTTCTTAATTCCCAACTATGTGAAGGAAGGAAAAAACCAGTTGGTCATCGGAATCGGCTGTACGGGCGGAAAGCACCGTTCGGTCACCATTGCCAACAAACTGTTTGATATATTGAAGGCCAAGAACAGCAGCATTGTGCTGGAGCACAGAGACATTGAAAAGGATAACAGGAGAATAAAAAATGAAACCCTTTAAGTGGCTCTCCGCCACCTATAAATACAGGAAATGGCTGACAAGTGGTGTTATAGGCTTTATAATGATTTTCGTCGGCATGATCCTGTTTGTGTACAACTCACAAATAGCGCCTGCCCAGTTTACCATTGCGCTTGTCATCACAGGGTTGGGCCTGGGGTTGTGCTTTATATGCTTTCGGAGAATCATTCTTGCGTTGATCAATTTTTCAAAAAACGGTCACATGCCGTTACACAACATCCGTGACATCGGCAAGACGATTTTCCAGCGAACCCAATTGCGGGAAGGTCCGCGGATAGCAGTCATTGGCGGAGGAACAGGCATATCCACGCTGCTTCGCGCCCTGAAGCAGTACACTTCCAATATCAGCGCCATCATTACCGTTGCGGACGACGGCGGAGGCTCGGGAATGCTGCGCAGAGATTTGGGTATGCTCCCCCCCGGGGATATTCGCAACTGCATTCTCGCCCTGGCTGATACCGAACCACAAATGGAAAAGCTGCTGCAATACCGCTTTAAGGAAGGGGAGCTGAAGGGTCAGTCTTTTGGAAATCTGTTTCTGGCGGCGATGACCGGCATCAGTGCTGATTTTGAAGACGCAGTGCGCAATATGAGCCAGGTTTTGGCTGTAACGGGAACTGTTCTGCCTGTAACCTCCGAGGATATCAACCTTATCGCCGAACTGGAGGACGGCACTATCATCAAAGGGGAGTCCCGGATTGGGGAACACAATATATCACATCCAGGCCGTATAAAAAGAGTTTATTTGGACAAGGCTAATGTGAAGCCCTTGGAGAGCGCCATGGCGGCCATCGAGCGTGCATCGGTGATCATCCTCGGCCCAGGAAGCCTTTATACCAGTATTATTCCCAACCTGCTGGTGGAGGGTGTGGTCGATAGGATTGTAAAGTCCCCGGCTCTTAAAGTTTATGTGGCGAATGTGATGACGCAGCCAGGGGAAACTGAGGGCTACAGCGTATATGACCATATACGGGCCATATACCGGCATGCCCGGGCTGAAGGGTTTATCGATTATTGCATTATGAATACCGGCAGAGTGCCAGACGAAATATATCAACGGTATCTAAAGGACGGCGCTACCATGGTAAAAACAGACACCGGTAAGATCAAAAAACTTGGGATTAAAACCGTTGAAAGGGATTTGCTGCAGATCAACAAGGGCTATGTGCGGCATGATCCCGTGAAGCTGATGCAGGCGGTGGCCGAAGTTTGCAGTTACCGGAAGCAGAGTAAGGAAGGGTAAATATGTTTTTTGGAAAATCATACTGGAAGACACAGGAACAGGCCGTTCAGAGGGAATGGCTTCTCACCAACGGCATCGGCGGCTTTGCCGGCAGTACAATCATCGGCATGAATGCAAGGCGATATCATGGCTTGCTGGTAGCTTCATTCAATCCCCCCGTTGAGCGGTATCTGATACTATCGGCTATCAGCGAATCCGTTCGATTCTATGAATCTGAGAGCGCTCCCACATCTACAGACACTTCTTCGGCTGAGCCAAAGCCTCAGGCGCCTGTTTTTTTGCATGCCTTTAGAACTCCCGATTTTCAAGGTCATGGAGAGCATTATCTAGAAGGCTTTTACCATGAGTTCATCCCGGAGTTTCATTACCGTGTGGGTACGATGACCATTACAAAGCGCATTTGCTTATGCCACGGGATGAACCAGGTGGCTGTTGTTTACCAGATAAAAAATCAACCCGATAAAAAGGCTGTTATCCGACTGACACCGCTTGTGAATTACCGGAATTATCATTATCTGTCAACCCAAATGAACATGAGCTTCGATACGGTTCTCACCGGTAATCGTATGGAAATTACCCCATTTGACAAAGAAAGAAAAATTTATCTGGATTGTGCCGGAGGAAGCCCTGTGCTCGTGTCCTCCTGTTACTTCTATAGCATGGATTATCCCTACGAGCATGAAAGAGGATTGGATGGCACCGAGGACCACTATATTCCCGGTCATTACGACATCGAGCTGATGCCGGGAGAAGAAAAGACCATTACAATGGTCTGCAGTGCCGGGGAGGAAATCAGCTCCCTTAATGGCGAGGCGATGATCAAGCAAGAGATTTCCAGGCAGAAAGCCTTGTTGAAAAAAGAGCGACCAGGAAAAGCAACTAAAAAGGATCCTTTTCTGGAACAACTCATTCTGGCTGCAGATCAATTTATTGTTCATCGCAGGTCCACTGATGCAAAGACTGTGATCGCCGGCTACCCCTGGTTTACAGATTGGGGAAGGGACACCATGATCGCCCTGCCGGGGTTGACGCTTGCAACCGGACGCTATGAAGATGCCCGGGATATTCTGTTCACCTTTGCCCGTTATGAAAAAGATGGGTTAATTCCAAACGTTTTTCCCGATGGCGGGGACGAACCGGCCTATAATACAGTGGATGCCGCTTTATGGTATTTTGAGGCGGTTTATCAATACTTACAGTATACAAAGGATTTGGAATTTGTTCAGCAGCATTTGCTGCCCGTCATGGAAAGGATTGTTCAAGGTTATAAAAAGGGGACGACTTTTGAAATCGGCATGCAAAAGGATTCTTTGATTGCTGCCGGCAATGAGGACACTCAGCTGACCTGGATGGATGCGAAAGCCGGCAACTGGGTGGTGACCCCGCGTCATGGAAAACCGGTTGAAATAAACGCGCTTTGGTACAATGCACTGCGAGTGTTGGCGGAAATAACGGCACAAACCGGCGGCGACGGCTCTACGTATCTGAAGCTGGCTGAAAAAGTGCAAAAGTCGTTTATCAAGGTGTTTTGGAACAAAAAAGCCAATTGTCTGTATGATTTGATTTATGAAAATAATCCTGATGAGAAGATCCGACCCAATCAAATTCTTGCTGTCAGTCTTTCCTTTCCTATTTTAGAAGGTGAAAAGGCCAAAGGGGTTGTTGATACCGTTAATCAGCTGCTTTATACTGCATTGGGGTTGCGCACGCTGAACAAAAACGATCCGCAGTACAGGGGCATCTATCTGGGTGATCAATATGCCAGGGATGGTGCCTATCATCAAGGGACAGTATGGACATGGCCGTTGGGCCGGTTTATAACGGCATACGCAAGAGTATACAAAGGGGAGCCCGGCCTTAAAAAGCAGCTGGAAGTGTTCTTCCAGCCATTCCAGGATCACCTCAGGGATGCCTGTATTGGAAGCATTTCTGAAATCTTTGACGGCGATGAACCGCTTTTGCCAAGGGGATGCTGTGCCCAGGCCTGGAGTGTATCTGAAATTTTAAGAGCCTATGTAGATAAGTAAGCGGAAAGCAGGGGGATGGTTTTGGAGCTTCATGATCCATGAGGCAATATAACCATCCCTGTGTTTCAAATTTGGGGGTTGTCATGTCATTTTCTTCTGATATCAAAGATGAACTGGCCAGGCTTCAAAATGAGAAAGCCTGCTGCCAGCAGGCGGAGCTTGCCGGCTTGCTGCGGACAGGTCTAATGCTGCGTGAGGCTCAGGGGGAACCTGCGCTTCTTTTTATTACCGAGCATGCCTCTGTATCCAGGCTTCTGTTTGCTCATATTAAAGCCCAAACAAGCAGCAGGCCTGAGATTTCAGGAGAAAAAACTGCCCGCCTTAGAAAGCATGTTGTATACAGGCTGAACCTGAACAAGGTTCCCAGCACGGACACAAGCATACGGCAGTTCGATAATCTGGGCATTCATGTCCGCCATGAAGGGAAATGCCTGGAATTTAGTCCGTACACCATGAAAAGCCGATGCTGCATGCGTTCCTATCTGCGTGGAGGTTTCCTGGCCGGCGGATCCATCATCAGTCCGGACAAATCCTACCATCTGGAAATAGCGTTCATGGACAAGGGCGTTGCTCAGGAATACAGGCTTTTGATGGAGCATTTTCAGCTGAAGCCGAAGCAAATTACCCGCAAGGGTTATGAAATTGTGTATATGAAGGAAGGACAAGACATTGTTGACTTCCTGAATATCATCGGAGCGCATCTTGCACTGATGGAAATGGAAAATGTTCGGATTCTGAAAGATATGCGCAACCAGGTGAACCGGATTGTCAATTGCGAAACGGCGAACCTGGAAAAAACCGTTTATGCCTCGGTGAAGCAGGTGGAAGCCATCAGATTGCTGGATGATGTTCTGGGACTGGAAAACCTGCCGCCGGGTTTAAAGGAGATTGCCCGCCTGAGGCTGGAGAATCCGGAGGCCAGCCTGACCGAGCTGGGGAAAATGCTGACTCCGGTATTGGGTAAGTCCGGTGTAAATCATCGCCTGAGGAAACTGGAAAAGCTTGCATCGGATAAAACAGAGTACAAAAAGCAATAAATGAATGGCATAATCGAAACAATCTGTATAAGGTTAAAAATAGACAAATTGGTGGCATAAACTATTACCTTAACGGTAAAGTGCCATGGTTCTTAAAAAGCCAAAGACATATGGAATGCACCTGAGGTGACCGTTGCAGGATTTTTACGGGAAATATCGAATACTATCATAGAGATCATAAACAGAAATTAATGGAGTGGTGATAGTGGAGATAACGGTCAAGCAGGATAATCATACGCTCACTGTTTTTCTAAAGGGAGAATTGGATCATCATACAGCGGTCAGTGTGAAGGACACGATTGACATGCTGCTGGTCAAGACTCCCTTTAAAACTTTTGTTTTGGATATGGCGGGCGTCAATTTTATGGACAGCTCCGGAATCGGTTTGATTGCCGGAAGGTTTAATCGGGTTAGAAGCATCGGCGGAAAAATGATTATTGCCAATCCTGGTCCGTCGCTGTTAAGAATATTGAAAATGTCCGGAATTGAAAAATTAATGAAAATCAATTAGAACAGGAGCGTACCCACTGGAACGCTCCCCCGGGAGGATAACCCAAGCCAGGAGCGTACCCACTGGAACGCTCCCCCGGGAGGATAACCCAAGCCAGGAGCGTACCCACTGGAACGCTCCCCCGGGAGGATAACCCAAACCAGGAGCGTACCCATTGGAACGCTCCCCCGGGAGGATAACCCCGATCCACGCTATATAAATGGGTGAGTGAGGTAGGAATATGCAACCGATGAACAGGATGAAAATCGAATTTGAAAGCAAATCCTCCAACGAGGCATTTGCAAGGGTAGTCGCGGCAGCCTTCGCAGCACAGCTGGATCCCACCCTGGAAGATCTGGCAGACCTGAAAACAGCCGTATCCGAAGCGGTGACCAACGCCATCATCCATGGTTATGAACAACAGCCGGGCATGATCACGATGGAATGTATGTTATATCTAGACAGCATTGAGGTCATCATCGAGGATTTCGGCACAGGCATCGAGGACATAGAAAAGGCAAAGATTCCGACATACACCTCCAAGCCCGAGCTGGAGCGTTCCGGAATGGGTTTTACAATCATGCAGACATTTATGGACAGCCTTTCAGTACAATCATTTCCAGGCAAGGGTACGACCGTCATCATGAAGAAGATTTTCTGCAAAAGATAGACAAAAAAGTCATTATCACTTTTACCAAGGGCATAGCCCGGGTACTATGTTAATTTGTCGGTTTTGAAACTTCCTACATAAACCATTTTTTGTTCCTTTTCCAACTGTACAAAAGACGGGAGTTTTCATTGTGAACAATCACACGACTGAACCAAAGACCATTGAGGAAAGAACGCTGATATTGATAAAACAGGCTCAAAAAGGGGATTCCGACGCGCAAAACACGCTGGTTCAGGAGAATCTTGGCCTGGTATGGAGTGTTTTAAAGCGTTTCAAGTCCCGGGATGCAGAAACGGAGGATTTGTTTCAAATTGGGTGTATTGGGTTGGTGAAGGCGATTAAGAAGTTCGATCCGGGTTTTGAAGTGTGTTTTTCCACCTATGCGGTGCCGATGATTATGGGGGAAATCAAGCGTTTTTTGCGTGATGATGGTTCTATCAAGGTCAGCAGGGTGCTGAAGGAACTGGGGCAGAAAGCAAGAATGCTTCGGGAGTCCATGGAAAAGGAAAGCGGGCAGTGCCCCACCATTCATCAACTGGCAGAAAAGCTGGAGGTAGAGCCTGAAGAGCTGGTACAGGCACTGGAATCAGGGTATCAGCCCGAGTCTTTATATAAAACCATCGGTGATAACGATCAGCATCCCATTTATTTGATAGATATGCTGCAATCCGAGGAAAATCTGAAGGAATCGGTCATTTTAGAACGCCTTGCGTTAAGCAAAGCTTTGCAAAACCTGGATCAACGCTCCAGAGAGCTGGTATTTCTAAGGTATTTTAAAGAGGAAACCCAGCAGATGGTGGCCATGAAGCTTGGAATATCCCAGGTACAGGTATCTCGTCTGGAAAAGAAAATCATGGAGGAACTGCGCAACAGTTTTTAATTTCACGGGGCGGGGCCCAGGTTCCTACGCAAATTCACCGTTATACCGCGGGGGATATGGACTTGGTTTCTCCATAGGGTCACCAGGGAAATTTGGGGATAGATGAGCATTCATCCGTTTTCCTTAATTGGATAAAAATTCCCTGTTGACAGATGAATAAAAAATCCATATAATAAATTCCAATATCGTTAAACCGTCGATTGAAAAAAGTAAGCATTGAATCGAGGGCTCCCAGAGAGCTGCAGATAGTGTGATTGCAGCAGTCAGCACAATGCCGAATGGGTTCATGAGGGTGAAGAGAAAGGCCGCAAAGCCGAGTAATATTCACCGGGTTTTCCGCCCGTTATCAAAGGAATGCGCATGATAGTGCGTGACGAGGTGGGTGCATCATTGCACCAATTTAGGTGGTACCGCAGAAGTATAAGCTTTTGTCCTATGTTTACAGGACAAAGGCTTTTTTTAATTGCTCGAAAGGGGAGAAAGCCATGATTAATGGAAGATTTTCAAAGTATGGTGGTCAATACGCTCCAGAGACAATGATGGTTGCACTGCAGGAGCTTGAAAGGGAGTATACGCGATGGAGCAATGCCCCTGAATTCAAAACCGAGCTTGCATCGTTGCTGAAGCATTATGCCGGCAGACCATCACTGCTTTATTACGCAGAGAAAATGACACGGGATCTTGGCGGAGCAAAAATATATCTGAAGCGTGAAGATTTGAACCATACCGGCTCTCACAAGATCAATAATGTAATTGGTCAGGTGCTTCTTGCAAAAAAGATGGGGAAAACGCGTGTTATAGCTGAGACCGGTGCAGGGCAGCATGGCGTCGCAACAGCGACCGTTGCCGCATTGATGGATATGGAATGTGAAGTGTTCATGGGTAAGGAGGACACCGAACGTCAGGCATTGAACGTGTTTCGCATGAAGCTTTTAGGCGCGAAGGTGCATGCAGTAACCAGCGGAACCCAAACCCTGAAAGATGCGGTAAACGAAACAATGCGTGAATGGGTAACAAGAATTGCGGACACACATTATGTTCTCGGTTCAGTCATGGGGCCTCATCCGTTTCCGACCATGGTTCGTGATTTCCAGAAGATCATCAGTGAGGAGACTAAATATCAGATCCTGGAGGCAGAAGGGAAGCTGCCCGATGTGGTAATCGCGTGTGTGGGTGGTGGCAGCAATGCTATTGGCGCGTTTTATGACTTTATCGATGACAAGTCTGTCAGGCTGATTGGCTGTGAAGCTGCAGGACGTGGTATTGACACGGATAAGACTGCGGCAACGATAGCCACCGGAAGACCAGGGATATTCCATGGGATGAAATCCTTGTTTTGTCAGGACGATTTTGGGCAGATCGTGCCGGTTTACTCCATCTCCGCCGGACTTGATTACCCCGGGATCGGCCCCGAGCACGCGATGCTCTGGGAAAATGGACGCGCCAGCTATGTCCCGGTGACAGACGAAGAGGCTGTGGCTGCGTTTGAATATCTTTCACGCACCGAGGGCATCATTCCGGCAATTGAAAGTGCCCACGCCGTTGCCCACGCCATGGTGATCGCAAAGGAAATGACAGCTGAACAGACCATCGTCATTAATATATCCGGGCGCGGCGATAAGGATGTCGCTGCAATTGCCCGTTATAAGGGGGTGGATCTTTATGAGTAGGATAGAAAAAGCTTTTGGAAAGGGGAAGGCGTTCATTGCCTTCATCACCGGTGGAGACCCCAATATAGAAACAACGGCAGGGATCATCCGGGCAATAGCGGCGGCCGGAGCTGACATCATTGAGATCGGCATACCGTTTTCCGACCCCATTGCTGAAGGGCCTGTAATCCAGGCTGCCAGCACCAGATCACTTGCAGCAGGCTGCACTGTGGATAAACTGTTTGACATGGTCAAAGAACTCAGAAAAGACATCCAAATACCATTGCTGTTCATGACATACGCAAACCCGGTATTCGCCTATGGAACTGATCGCTTCATGAAACGCTGTGCGCAATGCGGTATTGATGGTCTCATCATCCCCGACACCCCTTATGAAGAAAGAGATGAGTTTGCGGATGTTTGCAAGCAGTACGGCATCGAGCTTATATCCATGGTTGCTCCAACATCCGCCGATCGCACTGCACAAATCGCGAAGGTTGCTGAAGGGTTCTTGTATTGTGTATCGTCACTCGGTGTTACCGGTGTCCGAACAAAACTGACCGGTGAAATTGCATCTATAATCAACATTGTGCGTGGAGTCAGCGACATTCCCTGCGCTATTGGGTTTGGCATATCCACACCTGAACAGGCAAAGCAGATGGCACAGTACGCTGACGGCATCATCGTTGGCAGCGCAATCGTGAATATAATCGCTGAGCATGGTGAAAACTGCCTTGATCCTGTGACGACTTATGTTTCGCAAATTAAAAAGGCAATAACAGAGCAGTAGAAATTCTCTGTAACAGTTGAGCAATACGTGTTTTAGCAGTCGGTAAGATACCATGCCTAAACGACAAAAGAAACATTCAGTAAATTAGTCTCTCATTTTACGGAATGCATCCACAGGACTTACTGGATGGAAGAATAAGCCCTTACTCAATAAAATAGGTAGTTTAGAAATTTATAATATGAAAGGGGTATTTGCCATGTATAAAAAAATTCTATCAAAACTCACCACAAAACAGGATCTTACAGCACAGGAAATTTCAGATTTAATCTCTGCCATCGCCAATGACAGGATAACAGATGTCCAGATCAGCGGTTTTCAGGTCGCTCTATTGATGAAATCTCCGACACTCAGCGAAACTTCAGCCATCGCCCACGCAATGCGGGAAAACTGTGTACAGCTGAAGCCAAAGGTTAGCGAACCATTGATGGACACTTGCGGTACCGGTGGCGGGCTGAGTACCTTCAACATCTCAACGGCTACGGCAATTGTTGCGGCAGCAGCCGGCATTCCCGTGGCAAAGCACGGCAGCCGCTCCATATCCAGCCTTTCCGGCTCCGCCGATGTATTGGAGGCACTGGGCGTAAACATCAACCTGACACCTGCGCAGGCGGAAAAGCTTATTGAAGACATCGGCATTGCTTTTCTTTATGCACCGTTGTTCCACCCGGTCATGTGCAAGGTGCTTCCTCCGGAAACCGAGCTTGGAATCAAGACCATTTTCTATACGATCATTGGCCCACTGATCAACCCCGCTTTTGCTACCCGTCACATTTTGGGTGTCTATAAGCCCGAGCTTGTCGATACGGTCACTCAGGTTGCAAAAGACCTTGGATATACAGATGCACTCTTCGTACACGGCCTTGACGGTCTTGACGAAATTTCCCTGATGGGCGCCACACGCATCAACGAGCTAAGAAACGGGGAGATCAGGACATATGAGATTACACCCGAGCAATTTGGCTTGAAGCGGTGCTCCCTTGAAGATATCAAGACCGGCACACCGGAGGTGAATGCCGCGTCAATCCGCAATATCTTTGGCAGGAAGGAAGCAGGACCGCGCCGGGATGCAATCCTGATGAATGCTGCGGGTGCTCTTTATATTGGCAATCGCGTTTCCAGTTTCGCGGATGGAATCAAAATGGCAACGGACCTTATCGACAGCGGTGCGGCTGAGCATAAACTGGAAGAGCTGCAAAAAGCCTCAAACGCTTTTATTTCTTGATATGGAGCGTAAATTTTCCAATGCGCTTCGCACTGAAGCGCAGCAGGGGAGAATCCCAATTATTGTTGATGTTAAGGTATATTCGCCCCTATATGGCGATTTATTTCGGGGGCGCACACACCCCGAGCTTGCCCTGACATTCAAAAATGCTGGTGCTCCTGCGTTTGCCGTGATTACTGAAAAGGAAAACTATCACGGCTCGCTGGATGCTTTGGGACAGGTGGCTGCGATCAGCGGCCTGCCTGTTCTGCGAAAGGATTTCATTACAGAGGTGAAAGAGCTTGAAGATACGGTACGGGCAGGCGCGTCTGCGGTTCTGCTGATTTGTTCCATGCATAGCCCCGAACGGCTGAAAAAGCTTTTCCTTGCCGCCCATGAGCTGGGGCTGGAGGTGCTTGTCGAAACCCATACGGCACAGGAATTGGAGGTCGCTGCTGCATTGGGAGCAAAGCTTATTGGTATCAACAACAAAGATATTGGCAGGCTGGAAATGGACGACGGAAATGTAAACAAAATGCTCACATTAATCTCTCAAGCACCTGCTGATGCGCTGATTGTAAACGAAAGCGGCCTGCGCACCCGCGAGGATGTCTGTGCAGCCATCGATGCAGGGGCTGACGCTTTGCTAATTGGTTCGGCGCTGCTTCAGGCGGATGATCCTGCACAATATTATGAAGTTCTCAGTAAGGGAAGGTAGAAAGCATGACAAGGCTAAAAATATGTGGGCTGATGAATGAACATGATATCCTGCTTAGTGCGGCAGCCGGTGCGGATATGCTTGGCTTTGTCATCAATTATCCGGTTGCGGTACCGTGGGCACTTACAAAGGAACGGGCAAAAAAATTGCTTGCAAGAGTCCCTGAAACAGTGGAAAGCTGTATTGTGACCGGTGGTAAGGCTGAGGACATTTTATCGCTGGCAGTTGAGCTTCGCCCTGATTGCGTTCAGCTGCATTACAAGGAGAGCTTTAAAGAGACGCAGTATCTGGCGGAAGCATTGTTATCTTATGGAATAAAAACTATCAAGGCCGTTCCAGTAAGACACGACGGCAGTTGCGAAATGCCGGGGTTCTCTTCGGTTGCTGAGGCTGTCACTGCTCTTTCAGGCACCAAGGTTGCGGCTATATTGATCGATACCCGCTGTGCTGCCTCACCCGCTTCTTGCTCGCGCCAGCTTGATGCTGATTTCTGTCGCAGCATTGTTCAAATCTCCAAAAAGCCACTCATTTTATCAGGCGGCATAACAGCAGATAACCTTGAACAGTTCCTTAAGGATGCAGACCCTTACGGTGTTGATATTCTTACCGGCACCGAAGATGTACCCAATCAAAAAAGCAGTGAGAAGATTGATAAGATTTGCCGTATACTTCGCGCGGGATTTCGTCCCGCAAGAGAACAGTAACAGCGGTTTTTCATAAGATGGTAACAGAAACAAATTCGGAGCTGTCTTATGAAAACACAAGCCTATAACAGGGAGAAAGCACTCACCTATGCGCATCAATGGGCGTTTGGCCGTAATCCTGCATACCTGGATTTTAGCAGGTATGGGGGCGACTGCACCAACTTCATTTCTCAATGTATTCATGCCGGCTGCAACACAATGAACCCTAAACCCGTTCATGGCTGGTATTATTACAGCAGTTACAACCGAACCGCATCATGGACAGGAGTACAATTTTTGTATAATTTTATGATTGGAAATGAAGGTACAGGGCCTTACGCAAAAGAAATCCCGATGGGAGAACTGGTTCCAGGGGACATCATACAGCTATCCTTCAACGGAGTCATTTTCAGGCATTCTCTGATTGTTGTTGAAAAGGGAAAAGGGGATGATCCCGAACAAATAAAGATCGCTACTCATACCTATGACCGGGATTTCTACCCCTTATCGAATTATACCTATCAAAAATACCGTTGCCTGCACATTGTTGGATACCGCAAATGAGTTGTCATATAGTTTCAGATAAACGAATTAAGGGGACGAAGTCTGACATCACTTGCCAAATTTTCATCCCCTCGATGACACTCTCTGTAGACATAAGCTTTACATAGGAACCTGTCTCCGGTGTAAACGCTTAGTGCGGTTATTTAGCGCAGGCTTCGGCATTCCAGGTAGAAGCGCTTGTCTGCAGCTTCGCCCATGGAGAATGTTTTACGGGGCAATGCTCCGTCCAGGATGACTGTTTTGAACAGGTCTGCCTTGTCCATAGGGGAGAGGATGAACCCCATGTTGTTCTCTTGTCTGCCCAAACGATCAATAACATCATCCCCATGCACATAATCAATTTCAACTTCAGGGTTATTTTTACGGTATGCATCTAGAAAATGCTGCAGGGTTGCCACATCCAGGTTAAAGCAAGGCTTGCTGGCCCATAAATATCCGGTCTTATCCCCATGAACAAAGGCAATGACATGACGGTCCGGGGTATTGTCTGGAATTTCCTTAAAATCTGAAACATATTCATAGCCGCACTGAACAGCGCTTTCTGAGTAATGGCTGCAAAACGCCGACAAAAGATTGGAACTGTCCACATGAAACAGTAGACGGTGGATAGGTTCAAAATCCAGCCCTTTATCATGCACATTCACCAACTCGACCAATGCAAACCTGGCGGGATGCTTTTCTCTTTCTTCTTCAGAAAGAGACCACTTCAGCTGATCCCAGCAGGACTTCGCCGTGGCCAGGGAATGGTTCCCGTCGCCTGCCGCAAAAAGCAACGGGCTGGTTGAGGGATCAACACCATATTTTACAGAGAAATTATCAGCGGACTTCAGGGACATCAAACCCTGGAAAATATTTCGAAGCAGGGCTTCATCATTCACCCGATAGCCATCGATATGTCCTGAATCCATCATCAGGTCAAAGGAATACAGCTTGTCCATCTGCTCTTTGCACATGGAAAGTGGTTCAACAATCCTGGCCTGCGGGTCATCAATCAGCATCATGATATGGGGAAGTTCCAGGCAGACATTCTCGCGGATTCTTATTCTGGGTGGCAGGCGATCCAGAATGGTGCCTTCCGTGGCACGGATTAAGCTTTTTGAGCCCTTTGAAAAATCATAGTTTTCAAGATCAATGGCACAGATCAGACCCTTGCGAATTTTTCCTCCTCGCATTGTCCTTTCTATATAGATCATGGAATTTGTGATCTCCTGAAAAAAGCCCCTGTCCAGATAATCACACATGGCAAGGTTGATATTGGAAATTCTTTGTTTCTTTTCATCAGCATTTTCCCTGTCAAGATAAACCTCGGGGAAAATCAAACGCAGTGTAGATGGGCAGCTGCCAACCAACTGATCGACTTGTTTCCAGTATTCAGGCTCGGAAGTGTATTGATCACAGGCCACGACCGACCATTTCTGCATGTCGATGCCCTGCTGCGGAATTAGTGTTGAACGGATATCCAGCCCAAGCTCGTTCAAAAATTTCTCAACCATCATATAGCCCCCTTGAAATTGAAATGAATAAAAAATTACCTGAAAAGGTGATAATTCATCATAATACAACGTCAATTTTAATGGAATATGTAAATATAGTCAAATCAAAAAAACAGAATTCTTTTCTTGTTTTCAAGAAATAATAAGATTGTAATATGGCGGGCAAAGGTTTGAAATATGATAGGACGAAGCTGGATGTTAAGGGAGCCTGTATGCTTTACTGGTCGGAATTGTCAGGTGCATCGGTTTATGTTAAACAGAAGTGGTTGGG
>JAGOJH010000159.1 GCA_017995215.1 Thermoclostridium sp. | reverse complement strand
AAGAATGTAAATACAAAAAGTAGAATACATAAAATTCGCAAGCATTTTCTTTTTTGCATATTTTCTCCAATTGATGATGATGAAGCTGATAAACTTCATCATCATCATGCAGATCCTAATAATTGTTATGCCACCATTGGACGTATACACCCCAATTCCAATATGGCCACGAGTATGAGAGGATTTCAGGGTTGGGCTCTCCATATTGGATATTGAAACTAGTCGAGGACACGACAATCCCTTGATCTCGAAAACGAGGGGAGCTGCAAACTCCATAAGGCCCAGAATACGACCTGCCTCTTGTATAGTCGTAGTCGCAAGTGACTAATGGATCTTGACCACAAGCGTATCCTGCGGTTTTGTGAAACCCCCAATTGATAAGTGTTTGCCCTGGGTTTGGATAACCGGAAAAGGGAAACCATGAAGGGGTATAGTTAGGTACTGGATAATCCTTGTTTCCACATGGTGTAGGATCAGCAGTGATTAAATTTTGGGAATCCTGTTCGGCGGCGATGTTACTATTCTCGGATAAATAAATAGAGAGGTTCGGAAACTTGGCAGGATTCAGGGTATGAATGCTAATATCATCCATTACATTTCCTGAAACAACGGATAATCTATATTCGTTCTGATACGCTACAATTTCCAATGCTAATTCTAAGGATTCAGGTGAAAAGCCTGCTTGCTTCGCTCCTTCATAGTCAAATTCCTGAAGGGGGACTTGATTTACATATCTAATTGAGATGAAGGGATCCAACTCAACAAGTTCAGCAGTAAGAGTCTTCCCACTTGAAACTACTTGGGCAAAAGCGGAGGTGCTTAGCATCATAGAAGCTATCAGGACGATTGATATCACAGTCCATTTTTTCATCATATCTCCTTTTTGTTTTTTTGATTGATCCGTGTTTAACTCATCTTTTTTATTAGTTTTAAGTCTCTTCGGTTAACCTCCTTTCTATATCTAGTTTACACAATAGGTTGTTAAATCCGTGTTAAGTTCTGTCTTTGTTTCTTCCAATGCAGGAAAATTCCAAGAAACTGAGAACATAGGTGACTTTTGAGATTTTCTTTCTGTAAATTGATCACCACCGGATTGATGTAAAAAGTAGAAGGAATATCTTGAATTCTGGAATTTAAGCGACTCAACAAGGAACATCAAATTTGGTTGTTCATCGAGAAAAAGTAGTCATCATCTACTTTATCACAATGAAAGTTCAACAAATTACCCCTAGCCTGTTAATAAATTGTTCAATTAACAATGAAAGAACCATCAGGTCTCTGTAATATGAACGCCCACATTAGCTGACATGGGTGCTTTCAGCTTATCAAACAAATCCCATATCGTAAAAATCGGATACAAGGTCTTTTTCTAACCTTATGCGTACATCAACTCCTTTTCTAAAATTAAAAGCTATCTTTAAATCTGCATCAGAAAGCTGTTTGTAATTCGGATGATTGATAATATCGTATTTTTCTGAGAGAAAAGGGCGTTCTCCTCGAAGTTGTAGGATGCACTTTGAGTTATCCATCACCGCCAGCTCGTTCTGGGTCATCAAGTCCTTTCCCATCTTTTGATGACTGATGCCATGGGATTTCTCCCGGCTTCTGTTTTCAGAGGTATTGTCGAGATCAATTGTTTCTTTTCCAAGAAGTTCAGAAATTTCTTTAAGCGTGGTCTTCTCTTTGCCACCCAGGAACAACATGCTGTCACAGTTGCCTACAATTGTTTCGGCATGTTCTTTATAGAGCGCCTTAAGCTGACTTTGGACTCTAAAGAGGATTCAAGTTAATAGCTCCAGTATCCCATTAGTCAGATACGCAAAACGAGGAATCTACTTTTACGTTTTATTGCCAGTCTCCTTCCACATGCGATCTTGGGCATGCCAATAAAACCCAAAAGAAACATCAGCATAGATAGATTCCATTACTGGTTCCAGGAAAGCAGCAAAGCCTGCGATTACCTCATCAAAGTGAATCGGTGGCAATTTCAACCTCTTGTTAAAGGTATCCCATTTCTTCTGCATATCTTCATTGCAGGCAAACGCAATAAGATTTAGAAAATCATTACTCTGGTAGGACCTTTCCCTGTTCGCGAAAGTTCTGACCAATGCTGTACGTAGAAGACTGCCATCAAAGTTAAACTGGAGAGAAAGATAGTAAAGATCATAGTAATCTTTCATCCGGCTGGAAAATTCCATCAAATCGAGAATCGCATCCAGCTTTTCAGCAACAATCGTCTCAAGAGAATAAGCGTTAACAATCGGCAAAGCAAAGTCACTCAACTGTGTTGGCACTTCTCTAGTCTGTTCCTCAGGATAAACGATATCCCCAAAACCAAAATCGATTTTTATTGGCGTCTTTGTATTCTTTATCCTTGCCTCAAGAACGGCAGATAACCCAGGAAACTTCTTATCAATCGAGATTTGTTCTATATACATAATCTCGTAAGCGATGAAGTCATTACCTGTCGGTGTGTTGATGATATTCGCCAGGATACCTTCCAACGCCTCTGTGGTATTCGTTGTATCTCGTGCCAGAAAATCGATATCTACGGTTGGACGACTGCTGAAGTCCGTCAGACAATAAATCAAATGCCCACCCTTCAAAACAAAATTGTTCTTGTATAACGAGGAAGCCAAGCGACGTAAAAATTCTTCCTGACAGAACAACTGCAGACACAGTTGAAAAGTTCTGCCTGTGAGATTCGCTTGATTTCTTAATCTTGCCAAAACAGATGCAGCCCTGTCAGCCATTGATTAGCACTCCCATAATCTCGGACATTTTTCTGTAGACCCGCATTTTTTTAGCATAAGTAATGAGGTTTCCGAGGTTCTTCTTCACATCTTTGCTGTAGGCGACGATGGCCTTGTTAAACATTTCACTGTCTATTTTTCTTTGGTACTTAAAACAATCGCAGATTGTGCGGTCTCGGTCGTAAATTGAAAGATGAACGCCATTGATTTCCTGTTCTGTTTTTCCGAGCAGGAATAGATCCTCCTTAATGAAATATGGCTTAATCTTTGGTGTTTTGGTTCTCAAGCGGTTGCGAGATACAGAACGTGGAAAGGCAAGCGTCCATTCAAGGGGTGTGCGATCACTATACCCATAGTAAAAAAGAGCAGAATCCATGCACAGGATGCTATCTGGAAAGGCTTTCGCAATAACTTTTTCTTCCTCGGAGTCCTGGTAAGAACTCAGTTGGTAATAACCCCTCTTGACCCGCTCAAGAAACCCAAGGCTACAAAGCTTAGTGATTTGATAATTCCTAAGCCCACCACGTTGAAAATCACTATTTCTTGCGACTCCGCCACACTCTCGAATTGTCTTTTCAGCTATTTCGTGAACACTCATTAATAATGCTCCTAACGATACACAAAAGTATTTTGTTGTGTATCGTTAGGAGTATATCTCTCTTTACGCAGGATTTCAAATTATTGACCATCAATCCTGCCCATATCATAAATAGCAGAAACTTGGTCTGTGGCAATCTGAAAATGTGAACCAACTTCGGTCTCTATGCTAAAGGTTTTTGTCGGATCCTCATCAGACAGCAATCCATAATTGGGATGCCTGGTTATGTCATACTTGTCTGATAAAAACGGTCGTTCTCCGCGAAGTTGCAGGATACACTTTGAGTTATCCATCACGGCCAGCTCGTCCTGGGTCATCAGGTCTTTGCCCATCTTCTGATGATTGATGCCATGGGATTTCTCTCGACCTCTGTTCTCAGAAGTGTTGTCGAGATCGATCGTTTCTTTCCCTAACAACTCTGAGATCTCTTTAAGAGTAGTCTTCTCCTTTCCACCCAGAAAAAGCATACTATCGCAGTTTCCTACAATCGTTTCAGCATGTTCTTTATAGAGCGCCTTGAGCTGACTTTGAGCCTGGAGCACAATACAGGCAGAAATCTCCCGACTGCGAATGGTGGCAATCAAGCGTTCGAAGCGTGGGATTTGACCGATGTTAGGGAATTCATCCAGGAGACAGCGTACATGGATCGGTAACCTTCCACCATAGACATCATCAGCCTTATCACAAAGCAAGTTGAACAATTGAGTGTACAGGATGGCGACTACAAAATTGAAGGTGTCATCTGTATCACTTATGATCACAAATAGAGCTGATATTTCGTCTCCAAGGGTATCCAAATCCATTTCATCATAACCCATCAGCTCGCGCAACTCCTGAATATCAAAGGGAGCTAACCTGGCACCGCAGGAGATGAGGATAGACTTGGCGGTCTTCCCAGCCGCCAATTTGTATTTCTTATACTGCCTTACACCAAAGTGCTCTGGAGACTTCGCTTCCAGTTCTTCAAACAGTTCATCGACTGGGTTCTTGAAGCTCTCGTCATCCTCCCTGACTTCGGAAGCATCAATCATCTCAAGGAGGGTGGTGAAGTTCTGCTCCCGCTCCGGAGCTTCATACCAAATGTATCCGATCAGGGCAGAATAGTATAGCCGTTCCGCTTTGATCCAAAAGTCCTCACCCGCCTTTTCACCCTCACCTTTGGTGTTGATGATGATGGCATTAACCAGCTTGAGAATGTCTTTCTCAGAGTGGATGTAGGCAAAAGGGTTGTAGTGCATACTGCGCTGGAAATTAATCGTATTGAGCACCCGGATGTGATAGCCATTACGCTTGATCATGGTTCCACATTCAGTGAGGATCGTGCCTTTTGGATCGGTCACCAC
>JAGOJH010000055.1 GCA_017995215.1 Thermoclostridium sp. | reverse complement strand
TAATAAAACACTTCTTCTGTATTATCAATGTTCTCTAATGCATCCTGATAAAGCCTGGCATGAACCTCTTCGGCCTTCATCGCAAATGTAAAGGACATCAATGCAGCCCTGTTTCCCTCCGCCTCGGCTTCTTTGACGAAATCCGGGTACATTTCCTTGTATTCGTAGGTTTCACCTGAAATACCATCTTTGAGGTTATCGGCTGTTGATCCGATTTTCCCTGCCACTTCGAAATGCTTCAAGGCATGGAGGGTTTCAGCATCTGCAGCTGCTCTGAACAGTTTGGCCGCATTCATTTTTCCATCTTTTTCAGCCTTTTTGGCATATGCCGTATACTTTCTGTTTGCCTGAGATTCTCCAGCAAATGCCGCCATCAGGTTTTCCAATGTCTTGTTTTCACTCATGATATTCGCCTCCTTATTTTATAATAATTACAATTTAGTAATAATTCCATTTATATTATAATCATTCAATATCGTAAATGCAATATAAATTTGAATCCTTATACAATTTTTTATTGTGGGCTATTCTCTAGTTCACTATACAGGAAATAACTCTTTTTATGCTAAAAGATTGTTCTTTTCGCAATCATTTGATATATTAAATATATCAACTTGTTGAAATTTGATATTTATTTTGAAAGGAGTATTGTATATGTCGAAACTTAGTATGATCGAAGGTATTGGTGAAGCCTATGAAGCAAAGCTGAATGCTGTAGGCGTAAACTCAGTGGAAGCATTACTGGAAGCATGCATTACCAAAAAAGACCGGGCAGAGCTCGCGGAAAAGGCCGATATCTCCGAAAAGCTGATCCTGAAATGGGCTAACCACGCAGATCTTTTCCGGATTAAGGGGATTGCTGGTCAATATGCCGAATTGCTGGAAGCAGCTGGTGTTGACACTGTACCCGAGCTTGCGACACGCAAGGCTGAAAATCTTTACAAGAAAATGCTGGAGACGAACGAAGCTAAAAACCTTGTTAGAAAGCTTCCCACAGAAGGTCAGGTTCAAGATTGGATACAGCAAGCTTCTGAACTGCCCCGCATATTAAAATACTAATTGTATATAACCGTTCTTAATACCAAACATATTGTTTGGTTAATCTATCTGATGATTTCACTGTATTAATTCGTATATCATCGTATTGGGTTTCTGCAGTGAAATCATCAGATAACCCGCAAATTTAACACTCCATACTCATTCTTTTGTTACACGAATAAATTATCCGCATCCTTAAAACAATACCTCGGCTGCTTTTATTCCTGTTTTCAGGATCATGCCTCTTAGTGTCGGGTTATACATTGCCGGACATTTCAGGTTTTTTAGCCTGAGATTCCATTTCAATTCTGAGGTCAGCTTTTTATATCTGGGCTGAAAACCTTCCAGCCCTTCATTCAGCGCTTTGGAAAGATAATACGCGCTTTTAAGGGCATAGCTGATGCCTTCTGCCGAACTGGGGCTGATAAAACCGGCGGCCTCACCAATTAATGCACTGCAGTCATTGCCTGTATGGACGGCGGAGACATTTCGCGGGCGCATGATCAAAGCCCCTTCTCTTTTAATCTTGTTTCCATAAACAAGGCCATTGTCCCGAAGCCTCATTTTAAGCATTTTAAACCTGTCCAGGGCAAGATTGTCTTTCTTCAGAGCTGATCCAATCAGCAGCACATTCCCCTTGGTAATCGTCCACGAATAGAAATCGGTAATGGTCTTGTCAAATATCGCTCCGAACCAGGAGGCAGCACTTTCGGTTTCAAACCACTCCTGAATGGCGATATAGGGCTCGGGCGTTGTTTCTTCTGAAAAAAACATCTTCCTGACCAGGGAATGAGCGCCGTCCGCACCAACAATAATCCTTGCTTTTTCCTTGTAAGCCTTACCATTGTAAGTGAAAGCAAACTGTGTAAAGTCTTCGGTCGTGGTGCAGGATTTAAAGGAACAGCCATGTGCAACATCCACATGATTTGGAACATTATCGATCAGCCATTGGTCAAAGGCCAGCCTGTCCATATTAAAATAGAACCGCTGGTAATATCGTTCCAATTGATTATCAAAATCGATGGTGCGAACCAAAAAAATCTGAGGATCAACCAGTACGGAGGCAGGAACCGCTATACCCAGGCGACCCAGCATTTTCTGGGCATCCGGAGCCAGCAGGCCACCGCAGCATTTTGATATGCCCGGATACTCTTCCCGGGTTAGGTCTCGTTTGTCAAGCAGCAGAACACTGTATTTCTTATCTAAAAGCCTTGCCAGTGTACAACCAGCCGGTCCGGCCCCTATAATGGCGACATCATATGGCATTGGCAAACCCCCTCATATGAAAATACGATGTGCATATGATAGCACATCGTATCTGGTGGGAGAGGGTGGATTCGAACCACCGAAGCTGTTCAGCAACAGATTTACAGTCTGCCCCCATTGGCCGCTCGGGAACTCTCCCCTGTTTATATACCGCTCACCCGCCGGGCGAACAATTAATATAATACAGGAGGATTCTACCTTTGTCAATAATAAAATCGGTAAAAAAGCCATGTATTTTTGTGCATCAATGCAATTTTTTGGTCTCATTCAACTATTTCAGGAACATGTTCCTAACACAGGTGATCGTATATTCACATAAGGTAGATGTCAAGCATTAATTTTTTGAATTTTGGTTTCCCTTTTTAAATATCCCTTGGCAACTGCATCATCCAGCAATTCCTTCACAAAGCTCAAAAGCTTTATCCGCATGCCTTTTGAACAGCAGAAAAAAGAAATCATTGAGTTAGGCGACAGGCTATTTCAAAAAACATAGGTTGAAGCCTGATGTAGAAGTTTTATTTTATACTCAATCGTTTTATCTCCGGTTTAATCATTTCTTTTTGTTAAGAAATCCCGAATGGCTTCCACTGCGATGTTCTGTTGCTCCTCCCACGAAATGGCGGCATCGGAATCGCCTTTCTGCTTTCCGTAATTACCAAACTGGGCATGATTCCCGCCTTCTATCGCTGCAATATTTTCGGTATAGGTTATCTTTTCCGCTACGCTGGTATTGAATGTGCCATAAATTGTCAGCGCATTTTCAGCCGGGAAATCACCATAGAGATAAGCCCCCATCAGAATCAACCCTTTTACCTAATCCGGATGCTTTGACGCAAATTGACTGGCCATCGCACCCCCCATGGAATGGCCGCCCACATACCATTCCTTATACTCCGGATATTGTTCAATAATTTCAGAGGATGCATTTGCATCGAAAATAGCCATATTAAAGGGCATTTTAACAAGAATACAGGTAATGCCACAAGCTTGTCTGATTTTATCGAGTATGGGCAAATAAGCCAGGTATTCAACCTTCGCTCCCGGATAAAAAATAAATGCGGTATCGCTGGGCACTGCTGGCGATAGTATTATAAGGTTATCCTGAGTGCTGTTATCAGAACCTTTTTGCATGACTTCAATGGCATCAGCATCCGCTTTATAATAATCAGATACATAGATGGAAAAAGAACTGACCGATAGAATTAAAAGTGACACTATCGCAATCAAAACTATTTTAGTCTTTTTTTTCATGATAACCCCTCATCCATCATAAAAATACAGCTTGGCAAAACGGCAACATTACTATCAGAGATCATTTCCCCGGCTAAAGGGTTCAGTAAACAAAAGCATTTTGAAAAATAGTCTGATTTTAAATGCCCAACAAACATTGTAGCTAAAAATTGCACATAAGACAAATTTTATCAGAATTTCACGGCCTCTTTGCAGCAATCGGACGGCTGAACTTTGTAAACCAGAAGTTGGTACTGTCCCGGTGCTTGTGAATACGTATCAGACGTTTTTTGGCGGCTGCTGTCCCGCAACCGTTGATTGTCAAATTTGTCATCACCTGTTGGTAGTATAAATGCCGCTCTTGCTGTATGCTTAAGAAGAGGTGATGACAATGCAATTTCAGAAAAAACTGCAGCTACTGCGCAAGGAAAAGGGATTTTCGCAGGAAAAGCTCGCGGAGAAAATCGGCGTGTCGCGACAGGCGGTTGCCAAGTGGGAAGTCGGTCAATCTTACCCGGATATGGGCAATCTGATTTTTCTGAGCGAGCTGTTTGGGATTACCATCGATCGGCTTGTGAAGGATTCTACCGATGAAAACTGTCATTATGGGCAGTCCTCCCTTCTTGAAACCGTCAACGAATCCGTGATCGATTTTCTGATTCGCTCAAAAAAGTCCACCTATGCTGCACACGGAGCTGAAACCGCTCCCTCCCGACCCGATTCCCATGACCTTTGCCATCAGGAAGGAAAACTGAAATATCTTGACACCTATCTGGGAGGAGAAAAATTTGCCGGGGAGGAAGCACTGTGGCTGGATGATAAACCTTTCTGGGCGATGAATTATGCAGGTCGCATCCTTGCGGAAGGCTTTTCGGGAGATTTTCTGAAGGAATGCCTGCTGCTCGTGCCGAAGGAGTATCCCTTCCGCGGGCCTCTGGTGCACCGTAATGGCGACTATTCATATCACTGCGTGGTGCATGGCGAGTTTGAATGGTATAACGGTTACGAAGAAATCTTCCTCGGAAGCACCAAGGTTTACGAATGCTTTTTTCATGGGGGCAGTATTAAATAAACAGGCAGGTTATCCCGCCCGAAGGCTGAAGCAGGGCTATGGAGAAAACCAGCGCGGCAACAACGGCCGCAATGGAAAAGAACACCGCGCCCGCAACCAGGCCTTTATTTCGTTTGGCCACCTTTATGGGATCTGTTGGCTCTGTAAACCCGAATTTCCTGCCGCATTTCGGACAAAAGTTCGCCCATCGCGGAAGTGGCGTATCACAGTCACCGCAATCCTCATCGGTAAAATAAACGTCGTTCGGCGGGACGGTATCGGTTCTGCATTTTTTACAGTACCTTCCCTCCTCCGCAGTTCCACCACAGTGATAACAATATTTCGCCATCATAGCCTCCTGATAATAGAAGTTAAGCATCTGCCAGCGTGATAGTTTTCAGATGAATGAAAAGAGATGGTTCTGTGACATCGTATCTGTTTGAAATGGTCAGTCGAGGTCGGATGTTTTTCATAGACATGAGATAGTACCGTCCCCTGATACTAAAATTATACATAAATATGAACTATTCAACAAGTTAATAGTTGGTAACCATGGGTTATCATGGGACAGTTCACAATTTCATGTGCATCGTTCATAATAACCCCGACACATGCCCAACGAATGTAAGTTGGTTCTATGAATTTGCAGCTCGGTCATGAATCTCTTGTAACAAATCGTGTAAAATGTTAACGTTGATCGCAGGAAGGGGGATCTCCCATGAAGCTGCTTCTCGAACAACGAAATGATAAGGAAACCGAGGTTGTTATCAGATACCATGAAATGGACTCAACGGTAAAGCGTCTGATCCAGCTTTATCAAACCTGCGAAACCTCAGTTTATGGGGATGATAACGGCAGACAGTACAAAATTAATATATATGATATTTTTTACATAGAAAGCGTCGATAAGAAAACCTTTATCTATACAAGGGAGCAGGTGTTCCGCACCGAATATAAGCTATACTATTTTTCCGAGAAGCTCTCGGGCAGCGGTTTTGTTCAGGTGAGTAAATCCTGCGTTTTAAACCTTGAAATGCTTCAGAATATCAAACAGCTCGTGAACAGCCGCATGGAAGCTACGCTTATAAACGGTGAGAAAATCACTATTTCCAGAACCTATCTTCCTGAGATTAAGAAAGCCCTGAGCAAAGAAATGACAGGAGGGTTACTATGAAAGAGCTTATGAAAAAAAGCATGACACTTACGGCCATGATCATTCTTACCATTTATACCGTATCCTCCATTCGATTTGGGGATTGGGCGGATACCCTGTTTTTCTGGGAGCTGCTTCTAATGTCGATAGTTGTGTTTCTGGTTTTGTTTGTTCTTCATTTTCTTCAAACCAGCTATTACCTGCTGGATTTACTGCTTGAATATGTCACCGTCAGCATAGTTGTGGCTGTTACCGGCCTTCTTCTGGGTTGGTTCCAGCTACCATTCCTGTGGCATGTACTGGTATATGTAACCCCTATCTATGTTGTGGGATGTTTGCTGGATTTGAATAAAACCCGGCGCGATGTGGATTTTATCAATCAAAAAATACAAGAGAGACGGGAAGGAATTAAAAAAGATGAAGCATGAAATCATAACGGTAAAGGATGTACATAAAACCTATAACCTGGGCGAATTAGCTGTGCCTGTGCTGAAGGGCATTAATCTGGTCATTGACAAGGGTGAATTTGTCTCCATTATGGGACCGTCCGGCTCCGGGAAAAGCACCCTGCTGTATCTGCTGGGCGGCCTGGAATCAGTAACGGACGGTACCATTCAAATCAATTCAAGAGATATTGTTCATCTTGATGATAGTGAGCAGAGCAAAATGCGTCGCAGGGAAATCGGTTTTGTGTTTCAAAACTATAACCTGGTGCCGAATTTGACCGTAGAGGAAAATATCCTGATGCCCCTGCTGCTTGACGGAAAAAAGAAGCAGGAACTTCGAACGGAGCTGGAAGATATCTTAAACATTGTGGGGCTTGTGGAATACAGAAACCATACGCCTGCGCAATTGTCCGGTGGTCAGCAGCAGCGCGTAGCTATCGCCCGGGCGGTCATCACCAGTCCAGATATCATATTTGCTGATGAGCCCATTGGAAACCTCGACAGCGTCATGGGAATCGAAATTCTTACGCTGCTTAAGCGTATCAACCGCGAAAGGCATACCACCATCATCATGGTAACGCATTCCGAGGAATCTGCAAAATATACCGACAGGGTCATTCGATTAAAAGATGGAAGGATCGTCGCATGAAGATAATATTAAAGTATTTATGGCAAAGCCTAATGGACAGGAAAGGCCGGGCGCTGCTGGTGCTGTTCTCGATTGCAGCCTCCGCATCGCTGATGTTTGCGAACGAAGGCTTTCGCAGAACAACGGAGTATATGTTTTATGAGGCGGATACCCGGCATGCCGGTAATTCCGATATTCGGATCAGCGTCAAGCAGGAAAAGGGAGCGAGCGAATGGATTGACGACAGCGCTTTCATGGAATATGCCGATGAACTGGACTATGCCAATTCCTTTCTCTATGAGAGCGCACTGTATGCTCCAAACGTCGAGGATATGTATTATTTTCATCTTTATGGGGTAAACATGGACGAATGGCAGCAGCACAATCCCTTTGAGCTGAAGGAAGGCAGTTTTGGGGACTGGAGCGGTTACCGGATCATCGTGGGTGAAATCTACGCCGCCAAATATGGCTTTTCCGTGGGAGATACCATCACTCTTGAAATGAATGGGCAGCCCTGCGAATTTACTGTAGCCGGAATTGCAAAACAACAAGGTATCTATTTAAGGGAGCTGGCCGACGGTGGAACCCTTTTCGCACCCAAACAGACGATTGCCAAGATATTTGGCGGTGAAACGAACCTGATGTATATCAGGGTCAGGGATCAAAGCAGCCTGGAAGCCGTGAAGAACCAGCTATCGGAACGGTTTTCAGATTATCAGGTGATCTATACCGTGGACAAGAAGCTGATTCAGGCTGAAACCTCCAATAGTGTCCTTCCCTTCCGCATTTCGTCCGTTGCTGTGATATTCATGAGCATTTTCATCATTTATACGGGCTTTGGTTTGATTACAACCGAGCGGATAGCGGTCATTGGTACCCTGCGAAGCCTCGGATCCACCCGAAAAAGGGTTAATCGTATCCTTGCCGCAGAAAGCGCTGCCATTGGGGCAGTCGGAGGTGCCTTTGGGTGCTTCTTGGGGATAGGTATCCTCTATTTCATTAAAAGCATTTATTTTCAGGATAACGGTTCCTTCGCAGGCAGCGCGCCTATGCTCTTCGGAGCAAGGGAGATTTTGACCGCGATATTGTCTGCAGTGGTGATCACGACGGGCAGTGCCATGTTCTCGATTCAAAAATGTACAAAATTATCCATTAAGGATGTGATCCTGCATCGTCCGGAACAGCGAATTACAAAAAACTCGAAGCTGTGGATCCCCGGATTGCTGCTGATGGTTGCATGCATCCTTGTGCCGCAGTTCCTTCCCATCACATTATCGGGAATGATTGCAAGCTGTATCTTGGCTGTTGGAGCATTAATCGGATTAATTACGCTGATACCCATCATCCTGCATCTGATTGTGAAGGTTAGCGAGCGATCAGGGCTGGATCAGGAGGTTATTCTGGGGATTCGCAACATCAAGGATCACAAGGCGCTTTCCGGGAATTTAAAGCTTTTCGCGGCTATCATAGCCCTCGTGGCTTATATGGTTTCTATTTTCAATACCATGTCCACCGACCTGCACACCGCCTGGGATAAGGATTACCTTTATGATGTCAGCATGGAACTTCAAGCCTCCGACGAGAAAACCCTGGGCAGGATTCAAGCGGTTGATGGTGTGACCAATGCCATAAGCTTTTATTCCAACTATGACAGCAATCTGGCTGATTATGGACTATTTTTCAGCGTACTCGGCATTTCAGATGCCTCATTCTTCGAGCTGAACCCGATGGGAGGACTGGACCAGGCCCGAGAGGCGATTGATGCTCTTTCTGAAGGAAACAATATCATTACCACTGAGATCGTGAAGTCCAAGCTTGGCCTGAAGCTCGGCGACGAGCTGCGCATCACCTGCGATGACAGGGAAATGTTCTTTACCATTACGGCATTCGTGGATACGAATTTAGCCATCGGCCACATCGGTTATATTTCGCAGGAGAATTTAAAGAAGCTTGCAGGGAATATATACTATGACGAGTACCAGGTCAGGGGAAATATTTCACCGGAGCAGCTGAAGATAAACCTGAAAAGGGAGCTTACAAGAAGCATTCTCACCATTAGCACGAAGCAGGAATTAAAAAGTGCAAACGCGGACAAAGTGGATTCAATATTCAATTCCATCAATATCTACACCTATTTTGCCGTAGCGGTGGGTATGCTCGGGCTGTTGAACAATATCATGTCGGGGTACCTGGAGCGCAAACGAAGCCTTGCATTATACCGTTGCATCGGCATGAGAAAAAAGGGAATCAGCAAGATGCTGATGACAGAGGCGATTGTTGTCAGTTTACTCGGAAGCCTTTTGGGAATGCTCACCGCGCTGGTGATGATGATGACCATTCCGACGACTGTGGGTATGATGTGGGGGAATGTGAAGGTATGCCCAGCCGTTACTGAAATGACCGTCCTGGGGATAGCCGGCCTTTTGGTGATGGCTTTCATTTCCGCCCTGCCGCTGCGCTCCGGACGAGATTTGAGCATTATGGACAGTATGCGGTATGAATGAAATTCCGGGTGGACATTGAGGCCTTGTTATAATGTTGACTTTGACGCAAGGTCAAGTGATATAATCAACTCATCAACCGAAAGGGGTTTCAAGTATGGAGTTGGTGAAAATTACCGATCTGACCAATCAGCTTGGTATCACGTCCCGCACCCTGCGCTATTATGAGCAGATGGGCCTGGTGCGGAGTGAACGTCTGCAATTTGAGAAATATCGATTTTATAACAATGAAAATATTGAACGGGTAAAACAGATCATGGTGCTTCGAAAGATGCAGATTCCCGTGAGAGACATTGTAAGAATCTATGAAAGCAGCGATTTAACTGTTCTTGTAGATAGTTTCATCGCGCGCATCAATGCCATCGATTCTCAAATCAACGCGCTTGCAGAGTTGAAAAGCATCATCAATAAATTCATGCAGACCATGATGGAAAAAGGGATTAAACATATCTCCGCGCTGCCGCTTTTATATGAAAAAATGGAGCAAAAGCTTGAAGCACAACAGAGCCATCCTATGGAAAAAGAGCTCACCTATGAGAGCCTGGCTGCGTTGTCTGAACGCATTTCGGAACCGCCGGATCTGACGATTGTCGATTTGCCTCCGATGCGCGTGCTTTCGTCGAGGGAAAAAGATACCGGCAGGTCTGATGTGGAAGGCTTCTGGGATTACCTCGGGTCAATGGGGATCACCTTCGGAACTCCCGGAAGTCATCAGCTGTTTGAATACCAAAACGCCAGCGGGCAGCCTGTTTTCCTGCACAGCATCAGCAAGGATTTTATCAATGACAGCCCCTATGCAGACGAGGTGTTTGAGGGAGGATTGTTTGCCGTCGGCAGTGTGTATGCTGATGAGGATATCGCTCTGTTCCACAGGCGGATGATCAAAAGCTTTGACAATAACATGTATTACGAGGTGGATTATCGCCATGGCGGAGCCCTCAGGCATGAATCGCTTTTAGAGTCCGTTTTGTCACAAGATAGTCTGCGAGATAAAATGAATCTGTATCTGACAGTGAAAAGACGTTTGCCCGTAGCAGAGCTGGATGAGAGCAATGAACAGGTTCAAAATGCGAGCTTTGAAGAAATTGAAAAGGCGAATCCGGTTTTACGCGAATATGAAATCCCTCTTTCACAGATAACCCCGATCAATGATCCGTATTACAAGGTGCTTGAAACAGGTGAAGCGGAGTTTATAGGCTGGATCTCGGCACGCAGGCTTTCGACCGGTGTCTCCGTAAGGATTCCGTTCCGCGTGGATATCGAGTTCATGGCGGACCGGGAGAGCGAGAAATTCGGCTACGGCAGCGATGAGGGCAGTATCCGCATTTATCATGGAAACAATCTATTCGCTGTGAATATGGAAAACAATGCTGACAGCAGACTGTCAAAGGAAGCCCTTTGCTTTCATCAGCCGGTTTCAGGAACCTATTGCTGTTATCCAGGGCTTGGAAGAATTAATTACAACCAGTACAATACCCTCACCTGGATTGTCGGTGAAAAACATTTTGCAGTTGTGATAAACGGTGAGATCAGGTATTGCGGAGTGAATTTACCGTATATGGCGTCGGATTTGTATCTTCAAAAGCCCGAAACCATTGTCCTTGGCACCAACGGACAGGGGAAGAAATATTTCAGGTCGATTACAATTTCACAGCTCAAAACAACACCTAAAATCAAAATGAAAAAGGGAGGTCTTCATATGGCTGTCAATCAAAGCAACAACCTGATAGCAAACATTCACCCGCTGATCACCATGCATTATGGGGAGAACTATTGGTTTAATGGCTGCGCGCGGTATGTGATGGAATGTATCGGCGAAAAAGACTATGACTATAGCTTCTTTGCAGGGCTGACAGGTGATAATTTTGCGCAGGTATTCTCTTTTGATCGCTTCCGCGGCGACGGTGTGACGGATTATTTCCTCAGCGAGAATAGAGAGGTCAATTATGTTGAGGGCATCTTCTCAAAATGTGGATATACCAGCACCTTTGTCCCGATTAAACAGCTCGACAGCAACAGGCAGATGTATGTCCAGACGCTTATAGCCTATATTGACAAAGGACTGCCGGTCATTTTCAACCATTGGAACAAAAACCCGGAAGTGAGATGGGGTTGGGGTGTCTTTGTCGGATATGAGGATTATGGCAAAACCCTGCTGTTTATGACATCCGAGATAAAGGAGCCCGAGAGGGTCACGATGGAAGAGCTTATCCCGGATGAACTGCTGCCGGGACAGGAGAGCTGCAATGGGTGGGTCTTCGTTGGGGAAAAGAAAAAAACGGTTCCACTGGCGGACATTTATCGCAGCAGAATTCTTACGCTGCCGCAGCTTCTAACGACAAGAACCGAGAACTTCTGCTTTGGGGCTGAAGCATTCCGTTCGTGGGCGGAGGAAATTGAACGCGGCAGGTTTGACGGCATGAAGCCCGAGGAATTCGATGACTGGTCAATGTATACCATATATGTGTGCAATCTGGCAACCAACAGCAGTTGCTGCCATGGTTTTTTGGATAAGGCCCTCGAATTGAACCCTGATTTGGAGTTTATTCGAGAAATTCATGACCTTTATCATCACATGCGCCGCATGTGGAATGAGCAGAACGGAGAGGATTTGGAGGCCCTTGGAGGGGGGTTCAATATTACCCTTGCTGCCCTGCAGGATGGGAACCGTCGCGGTCGGGTTGCGGCTAAAATTTGTGAATTTGCTGAGGCCGTCGCAAAAGTGATCGCGCTGATAAAAGGTGCGGAAAAATAACTGGTTAGAGAGCGCAGCGGGCGGCTCGCACGATTATGATTGCGGGGCAGCATGCTATGAGGGATATAACCGGGGGAATTCTCCGAATTCAACGACACGTTTTTGATGGCATGATGGGCAAAAGTGTCTTCGTTTTATACAATCCCGTCATTGAGGAAGCTGCTTGCAGATTGTCAAGCATTAATTTTTTTGAATTTTGGTTTCCCTTTTTAAATATCCCTTGGCAACTGCATCATCCAGCAGTTCCTTCACATAGCTCCAAAGCTTTTCCGAGCTTCCTTGAATTCTCTGATTGCGTTCAATCACCTGCTCAACAGAGATTCCATGGTTTTTCCAGGATAAACCCTGGGCCGTATAGTTCAGCAGAACCGGCTGTAGTCTGTCCAGTGCTGCTGCATAACGTGCTTCCGGTGTTTCCATCAGCTCGAACTCTTCCCAAAGCGCAAACATTTCCGCGGCTTGTTCATCAGGAAGCATTGAAAAAATACGTGTTGCACACTTCTCCTCCCGTTCCCTCTTGTCAAGCTTTGCTTGTTCATCATAGCAGTAGGTGTCCCCCGCATCGATTTCAACAATATCATGCATCAGAACCATTTTCATGACCTTCAGAAGGTTAACCTTTTCTTCGGTGTATTCTGCCAGCAGAAAGGCCATCAGGGCCAAATGCCAGGAATGCTCGGCGTCATTTTCAAATCGGGTGGTATCGGTGATCAGAGATTGCCTGAAGATGGTTTTCAGTTTATCCACTTCCAAAATGAACGCTAATTGCTGTTTTAATCTATCCATCATTGGTGCTCCTTTTGTATAAATCGAGCCAAGGTACCTGCCCTTGGCTCTGATTTTTTTGCATGTAGCTATTAAATAATTTTTTCCATCAGCTGCAGTGTGCGCTGCACGAAAGCCGTCATCGCTTCGGGTTCCAGCGGCCTGTGGCTTAACATGGCGATGTCGTAGATCTGTTTGACCAACAGTTCACGCTCCTCTTCTTTTTCCTTGTCCTTGATGCTTGCGATAAGTGCTTTTACCAACTTATTATTGCGGTTGATCACCAGTGTCTCTTCATTCGGGAACATGCTGCCCATATCGCCGCCGCCGAACATCCGGCTCATTTCCTGCATTCTTCTGGATTGCTCGGACAACAGGATAACCGCAGGGGTTGATTCGGCTTTGAGCTTCTCTACCTGAACCTTCATATCCTTGTTCCCTAAGACATCCTTGAAAAGCTTCTCCAGCTTTTCCGCCTGCTTTTTGCTTTCCTTCTCGTTCTCATCAGCAGCTTCATCCTTCAGGTTAGAGGTGATTTCAGCATCGATGCGCAGGAATTTAACTTCGTTATTCTGACCTTCCATGAAGTTGATGAAATGGTTGTCAATCATGGTGTTCAGCAGTACTGCTTCCATATTGTTTTCTTTGAACATATTGATGTATTGTGCCTGCTGTTTTTTATCATTCACGTAGTAAACCGTGTTCTCATGCTTCTCCCTGTTCCTTTCAAGGTATTCTGAAAGCGTGACATACTCATCACCAATGGTTTTGAAGATGATAATATCCTTTACCTTTTCATAGAACTTATCCTCACGGATGCAGCCATATTTCACAAAGGGGTTGATATCATCCCAGTATTTCTTATAATTGTCGGGTTCCTTCTTATATAACAGAGTTAGCTTATCAGCAACTTTCTTGGTGATATGCCGCGAGATCATCTGCACATAACCTTCGTTCTGCAGGAAACTGCGGGATACGTTCAGCGGCAGATCCGGGCAATCCAGCGTTCCCTTAAGCATCAGCAGAAATTCAGGGATAACTTCTTTGATATTGTCGGCAACGAAAACCTGGTTGTAATACAGCTTGATTTTACCTTCCATGGTCTCGAATTCATGCTTCAACCTGGGGAAGTAGATGATTCCCTGCATCCTGAAAGGATATTCCATGTTCAGGTGAATCCAGAAGAGAGGTTCCTGATAATCCATGAAGGTATCCCGGTAGAATTCCTTGTATTCTTCATCAGTGCAGTCCTTTGGGTTCTTTTTCCACAGCGGATGGATATTGTTTAACGACTCGGGCTTCTTCTCTTCCTTATCCTTTTTGTCCTTTTTGTCCTTTTCCTCGGGCTTTTCTGTTTCATCCACCAGATACAGCTCGTAGGGCAGGAATGCAAAGTACTTCTTCAAAACCTCACGCATTTTGAACTTCTCGGTGAATTCCTTGCTGTCATCGGCCATAAAAAGAGTTACGGTTGTTCCGATTTCAAAGCGGTCGGAAACATCCATTTCATATTCTGTGTTGCCTTCGCTGATCCAGCGGACAGCCTGGGCGTTCTGTTGATAGGAAAGGGTATCGATCTGCACCTTTTTGGCCACCATGAAGGCAGAATAGAAGCCCAGACCGAAATGTCCGATGATTTGCTGGTCATCGGTCTTGTCCTTGTACTTTTCGATAAAGTCCCTGGCGCCGGAAAAGGCAATTTGGTTGATGTATTTCTTTACTTCCTCATCGGTCATCCCGATCCCGGTATCGGTAATTTTGATGGTTCCGGCTTCGTGATTGACCGATACGGTTATTTTATACGGATAGTCTTCCCGAAGGTTCGCTTCGCCCATGGCAGAGAGCTTGCCGAGCTTGCTCATGGCATCTGAAGCATTGGAGACCAGTTCACGGATGAAGATGTCCTTCTCGGAATATAACCACTTTTTGATGATCGGGAATATGTTCTCGGTATGGATGGATATGTTCCCTTTTTCCTGAATCATGAAAAAACCTCCCACACAAAATCAATATTCTTTCGTAGCCCGGTGTTTGCAAGCACAGGGTACCTATTGTCAAACGTTTGGAATGCAATGGGCTGAAGTATGCTCCTAACCGGCACTGTTTAAGAATGTCGGAAGGCTGCATCACCGTTACAATAAAAAAGCAACAAGTATGCTCATTGCATTTCCCCATCGTTATGATAAACTTCATGTACCTTTCATGAAAGCGATGGGCGTTACCATTGCCTCACGATTAGCACTATGGCAGTTTTCTTTGGCTTTTACAGGAGCAACGAGTGATCTCATTACATTAACAATATCATAGCTATTTCGTTTTGGAATGTCAATACCTTTTTAGCACTCTCGATGAACGAGTGCTAATAACACAGATGCGCGGTTATACAATCTGCTACCGCCAGATAAACTACCTGGTTCCATGCACCTGATAAAAAACGGTTTTGTCAAAAAACTTGACAGAACCGCTTTTCGTTTCGATATTATTCAATGATTTTTTACCTTATGTTACAGAAGCTCCTGCGGGAGTGTATATGGAAGCCCCTGGGCTTCGGCGATGCCACGGCATGTAACACAGCCCTTTAATGTGTTCAGACCGAGTAATAACGCGTAATCTTTAATCATTGCCTCTTTTATTCCCCTGTCGGCCATCATTAAAATATACGGCAATGTCATACCTGTAAGCGCATAGGTAGATGTCTTTGGAACAGTTCCGGGAATATTGGCAACGGCATAGTGTATGACTCCATACTTAACAAATACCGGGGCTTCATGAGTGGTTGCATGAGGAATTGTTTCTACCGAACCGCCCTGATCGATTGCCACATCAACGATTACCGATCCCGGCTTCATTGTTTTAACCATTTCTTCGGTTATGATTTTGGGCGCTCGGGCACCGGGAATCAACACAGTACTGATTACAAGGTCAGCTTCCACCAGAACTTTAGTTAAATTATATTCGTTGCTGAATAAAGTGGATACACGTCCATTAAAGGTTTCGTCGATGTAGTTGAGCCGCTCCTTTCGGATATCCAGAACCACCACATGAGCGCCCAATCCTGCCGCCATTCTGGCAGCATTCGCTCCTACAATGCCACCACCCGCTATAACCACATTAGCTCCTGGAACACCCGGTACACCTCCAAGCAAGGTTCCGAGGCCGCCATTATTTTTCTGCAGCAGATTAGCCCCGATTTGAACAGACATACGGCCCGCAACCTCACTCATAGGAGCAAGCAGCGGAAGATAACCGCTTTGCAGCTGTACGGTTTCATAAGCAATCCCGGTGATTTCTTTTTTCAGGAGTATTTTCGTTAATTCCGTATTCGGAGCAAGATGCAGATATGTAAAAAGTGTTGAACCTGCCTTTAGAAGATCATATTCCTCTTTCACGGGCTCTTTTACCTTTACAATCAAACCTGAATTTTGATATATATCCCCGGCTGATTCAGTTATATCCGCACCCGCGTCCATGTATGCTTCATCGGTGATACCGCTTCCTATGCCCGCGCCCTTTTCAATAATTACCTGATGATTTGCTTTTTTCAGGGCCATAACACCAGCAGGTGTAAGGCCTACTCTGAATTCATTATTCTTAATTTCCTTGGGTACACCAATAATCATATATTTACCTCGCTTATGAAATAAGTTGCATAGTGGCATAACGTGAAGTTTTGCTCAACTTTCATGTTTATATTAATTTATAACGCCTGAAGTTATTTGTCCAATGTTTTTTATACCCCACAAAGGTGGAGCTTCGGGTACAGGGCACAGAGTATCACATGGTATCAATTTCCCTTAAAAGTTCTTCGATGACATTATCTTCCGGGACTTTCCTCAAGATCTCACCTTTCTTAAACAACAGTGCGCAGCCGTCCCCGCCTGCAATGCCGATGTCGGCTTCGCGTGCTTCACCGGGGCCGTTTACCACACAACCCATCACCGCTACCTTAATGGGTTTTTCTATGCCTTCCAGCGCTTTTTCAACCTTTCGCGCAATACCAATCAAATTGATCCTTGTACGCCCGCAAGTGGGACAGGATATTAGCTCCGCACCTTTTCGGTAAAGGCCGAGAGATCTTAAAATAGCCTTACCGGCTTTCACTTCCTCTATGGGTTCCCCGGTTAACGATACGCGGATGGTATCTCCGATCCCCTGAGCGAGCAAGGCACCTATACCTACGGCAGATTTTACCGTGCCCTGGTATACGGTTCCGGCTTCGGTAACGCCAACGTGCAGCGGGTATGGAACCCTTTGTGACATTAACTGGTAGGAAGCAATGGTCAGTGGCACATTGCTGGCCTTCAATGAGATGATAATATCATTGAAATTTAAATCCTCCAGGATATGAACATGCTTCAAAGCACTTTCCACAAGGGCTTCTGCGGTAACACCGCCATGCTTTTCCAGCAGTTCCTTTTCCAGTGAACCGGAATTGACCCCGATGCGGATGGGAATTCCCCTTTCAGATGCACAGGAAACCACACTTTTCACTCTGTCCCTGTCCCCGATATTCCCGGGATTGATCCGAACCTTGTCCACACCGTTTTCCATGGCTGTAACAGCCAGCCGGTAATCAAAATGGATGTCGGCAACCAGCGGGATGGAGATTTCCTTTTTTATCTGCGCGACAGCCTGCGCTGCAGCCATGTCCGGAACCGCAACACGGATGATGTCGCAGCCGGCTTGCTGAAGCTGCAGAATTTGTGAAACGGTAGCCCCTTCATCAGATGTTCTTGTATTGGTCATGGACTGGACGGTGATCGGCGCATCTCCGCCGATAAACAGGCCGCCCACCTTCACCTTGCGGGTAACCCTGCGTGAAATGTTTGTTTCCATTATATTTACCCCCGGAAAATCCTTGGAATGTCATTGAACAGGGTGGCAATCAGCAGCAATATCAGTAGAATGAAGCCCACCATGGATATCCAGGCTTCCTTTTCCGGATCGATAGGTTTTCTGCGAATTTTTTCTATGAGTATCAATAAAAGCTTTCCTCCGTCCAATGCCGGGAATGGAAGCAGATTCATCACACCCAGGTTCAGGCTGAGGAACATGGTGATTTGCAGCAGGTTTAAAAGCTTTCCTGAAAAGCCCGTGCCTGCGTCCACCACCTGGCCAATGGTGTCGACAATACCCACAGGGCCGGATACATCCTGGAATTTCACTTTACCGGTAAACAGGCCGCCCAGTGTCATATACACACTGCGAATGGTGGAAATGGAATAGTTCAGCCCGCTTTGGATCGTTCCGAAAAAATCGCCCTTTTTGTATTCAAACTGTACACCCAGGTCATAATAGGTTTCGCTGGGCTGGGGCTTCACACCATACAACGTAATGATTTCACCATTACGATCCACCGTGATATCCACCGGGTTTTCCTTGCTTTGCTGCAAGTAGCTGAACAAATCGGACTTTACAGCAACGGGCGCATCATCAACCCTGACGATTCTGTCACCGGGAAGCATCTTAGCGATATCCGCAGGAGAATTACGCTGAACTTTTTCTATCTTGCTGTTTGCGGTGCCATCGGCATCAACCCCCACAGTGATCCCAATCATATACATTGGAGTGCTCATTTCAGGTGTCACCGTTGTTCGCTGCAAACCCTTCACGCCTGGACGCCGGTATGCCACCTCAACCTCTTCACCATCGGATAAAAACAGGAAAAGGAAAAAATCGTTACTGGGGAAGAATATATGCTTTCTGTCATAGCTTACAATTTCGTCACCAACCTGCAACCCGGCCTCTATCAGAGGAGAACCCTCGTCGACGTTCTCAATGGTTCTGGTATTGTAACCCATGGAGAAAGAGATAAAGGTGGTGATGATAACTGCTACGAGTATATTCATCGCCGCCCCGGCTACAATAATGAGTGCCCTTTTGCCGGCAGGTTTCTTGCTGAAGGATCGTTCATCATTGGAGGCTTCCTCTTCCCCCTCCATTTTACAAAAGCCGCCCATGGGGATGGCACGGATAGAGTACTCGGTTTCGCCCCTTTTCCATGAAAACAGCTTCGGGCCCATAAAAATTGCAAACTCAAGCACCTTCACGCCTGCCCATCGGGCCACTATAAAATGGCCCAGTTCGTGTATCAGAATTAAAAAGCTTAAGGCAACAATCGCTAATAAAATGTTCATATTCAAACCCACTTCCGAATTTTGTATTTATCTGAATGCCAGAGAGATTTACATTTACATGCGGCCGAACAACCGCAGGGTTTCTTCCCGGCTCCAAGCATCTGTTTCTATTATATCATCGATGGATGGCTTCGTATGCACCAAATGATTTCCCATCACATTTTCAATCAAATCCATGATCCCGGTGAACGGGATTTTTTCCTGCAAGAACAACGAAACGGCCACTTCATTGGCTGCGTTCATCACAACCGGCAGACTGCCCCCTGTTTCGGCTGCCCTGAAGGCGAGCTTCAGGCATCGGAACACTTCGAAATCGGGCTTTTCAAAGGTTAATGCCGCTACCTTTGTAAAATCCACCCGTCCAAACGCATTGTCCATTCGTTGCGGCCATGTTAACGCAAGCTGAATGGGAATGCGCATATCGGGAACCCCCAACTGTGCAATAATGGAACCATCCCGATAGGAGACCATGGAATGAATGATGGACTGTGGATGAATCACAACCTCAATATTGGATAATTCCACATTGAAAAGCCACAGAGCTTCGATCACTTCCAGTCCCTTGTTCATCATGGTTGCCGAATCAATGGTGATTTTGCTGCCCATGGCCCAGTTCGGGTGCTTTAATGCCTGTTTCAGCGTCACCTTTTCCAGTTGTTGCTTTGAATAGCCCCGGAAGGGTCCGCCCGATGCTGTTAAAATCAACTTATCCACATCCTCAGCCCGGTTTCCCGACAGGCTTTGGAAAAGTGCCGAATGCTCGCTATCTACAGGGAGAATACTGACCCCTTTTTGCCGGGCGGCTTCCATTACCAGTTTGCCCGCTGTTACCAGCGTTTCCTTGTTTGCAAGCGCAATGTTCTTCCCGTATGAAATGGCTTGCATAGTGGGCAAAAGCCCTGCAATACCGACCACAGAGGTTAATACCGTATCGGCTTCCGGCAGCGAAACAAGCTCCAGCATGCCTTCCAGCCCCCAAACGACCTTGGTTGAGGTGTCCTGAAGCTTTATTTTCAGTTCTCTGCCCTTATCAGGATCCATCACTGAAACGATGTCCGGCCTGTACTTTCTGGCCTGCTCCTCTAAAGCCTCAATGTTGCCGCCTGCTGCCAGGCCGGCAACCTGTATGTTCAGGTTGTCGCAAACCTGCAGGGCCTGTATTCCGATGGAGCCGGTTGAGCCCAATATTATCAGTTTTTTTGTCATCACATATCTCCAGGTATCATCAAATGTTTTGTCAAAACGTTGCTGAACAAGTTTATAATATCAGAAACTGCAAATAAAAGTAAATCGCCGGAGCAACAAAAAGCAGGCTGTCTATTCTGTCAAGCAGGCCGCCGTGACCGGGAATGATATGCCCAAAGTCTTTGATGCCTACGCTTCTTTTTATGGCCGATGCCGCCCAGTCACCTATCTGGGCAATGGTCCCGCAAACCAGCCCCATAGCTATGTAATGATAAAAAGGAATTTGAAGCCCTTCAAGCCCATTAGCATAAAAAATACCGAAGGCTGTCGTGCATACGATGCTTCCGACAACACCGCCAATGCCGCCGGCTACTGTTTTGTTCGGGCTAATCTGGGGCAGCAGTTTCTTTTTTCCAAAGAACTTTCCAATAAAATAGGCGAAGATATCGGTGGAAAAGGTACCCACAAAAACCAGCCAGGTCAGTGCAAAACCATTATCCACAAATCGGATCAAAAAAACAAAGGACAGCAAAAACGGGATATAGATGATCCCCAGCAGCGTGACGGCCACATCCTCCAGCGTGAATTTGTTCCTGTGGAAAATGAGTTGTATCATCAAATAGACAATGACCAGATAAATAATCAAAAAAATCATATTCCGCTGGAACAGCACTCGGGACAAATCACCCAAAAGGGTGTCGGTCACATCATGGGCAAATGCCTGATACAGCAAGTACAGCAGGAACATGATACATGAGAAAAAGCCCACCACGCGCACCGGATGAAAATCCACCTTTCTGACGCATTGGTAGAACTCATACAGGGCAATGAGAGACACGATAAAAATGGTGATACCCGTCACAAATGGGGGTTGAGCCATGATAATGATCAAGGCGGCAATAGCTACTATACTGCTGATGATTCTCGTTTTCATAAAACCTCCGCCGATCCACCGGGCTAACCTGAATATTCGGTTTTCCCGCCGAGAAAGCCTGTTACCAATAGCTACGGGATTGTGCGAAACGAGTCTGTTATTATCTACACGCCGCCAAAACGACGGTTTCTTCTTTGATATTCAATAATCGCTTCGTGTAGATGCTTTTCGTTAAAATCCGGCCACAAAACAGGGGAGAAATAAAACTCGGTATAAGAACACTGCCATATCAAAAAATTGCTGATGCGCATCTCGCCACTGGTTCGAATCAACAGATCCGGGTCGGGGATATCCTCGGTGTAAAGCCTTTTTGCAAGCTCTTCACAGGTGATACTTTCCTTATCCAACAACCCTGTTTGTACGTCCTCAACCACTTTGCGCACAGCCTGGAGCAGATCCTGACGCCCACCATAATTTAATGCAATGTTCAATGTCATACGGTTTCTGGATATTGTGCTTGTTTCGATTCTATTGATTTGGTCAACGATTTCCTTTGACAAGCCCTCCCTGCTTCCGATAATGCGCACGCGTACATTTTTATCGCTGGTTTCGTTCTCTGCGCTTTTCAGATAATCCAGGTAAAGTTTCATCAGACCGTCGACTTCTTCCTTCGGCCTGTTCCAGTTCTCACTGGAAAAAGCGAAAAATGTAAGGTAACGCACACCCAGATCATAGGATTCTTCGATGACCTTTTTTACAACCTTTGCCCCTTCACGGTGCCCAAAATTCCGGTTCAACCCGCGCTGTTTGGCCCAACGGCCGTTTCCATCCATGATCACGGCAATATGCTGCGGGATATTGTCCATGTCTATTGTAACTTTTTTTTGAAAAAGTGCCATTCTCGTTCCCCTGATTCATTTTGTTCATATGGTTTATTCTTCCGCTGAAAAACAATAATAGTATAACAGAAAAAAGATATGTGGTCTATGAGAAAAAAGAATGTGGCAAGGGGAGGTTTTCCTTGCCACATCTGGCTCGTTGCCAAAAGGAATATAGTTGAACCATGCGGTTCGGTTATGTTTTTGTTTATACTGCCTTCTGATGTACAAAACTCAAAATGAAAAGGAACACATTCATGATAACCTTTGTATTTCGATTTACACAGGAACCTGTCCCCAATGCAAAAATGTATAGGATTCATTGGCCAGAGTGACTTTGTCACCGCTGTTCATGGGTGTTTCAGTATTGCAGACCAGGCGCTCTCCATTGACATATGTGCCGTTAACCGAGTTCATATCAACAATGAAATAACGATCACCACTCTTAATGATTTCTGCATGAATTTTACCGACTGCCCGGTTTTGAATGACATAATCAACACTGTCGGCCAATCGTCCTATCATCAACGGTGTTTTGTCCAATAGAATCTTCTCATAAGGCCGAATAATGCTGATAAGACACGGGACCTGCTGTGAAGGCCTGCTGAGAATCATGGTTTTATCAGGAAAACTCTGGTTTGCTTCCATCTTTGCATTAAAGGCATGATAAACCCTGTGTTGTATAGTTGAGTCGGTTTGTGGTTTGACTGGTTCAACGATGTTATCTGAATGAAGATTTATGCTGGCTTTTGGGCAGTCAACATCTTTTAAGGGTATGCTGTCGTTTGCTGCAGCAGCGTGGACTTCTGTAGTTTGTTCCTCATTTTGAATTAAAACTGAATGAGTGAATGTTTTTTCTATTTCCGGCTCTACACTCAAAGCAGCAGAATCAGCTCTATTTATTAACACTTCTGCCGACTGAGCTTTCTGATTCAGCTTTCCGCCGTTTTCCTGATTCATACCAAATATCGGGGTTGTTCTGTCTGCCTGGTTACTGTCATTCGTTCTGTCGCTGCCAGGGATTGCCCGGTCAG
>JAGOJH010000158.1 GCA_017995215.1 Thermoclostridium sp. | reverse complement strand
AGAAGTTCAAAAATCAAATAAATAATCAGGCAAGCATCACATAGACGGAGAACGCCCTCCCTCGAACTTTTTAAATCATTTCCTGGTCAGCATCCATAGCTGCTAAAGGAATAGTTGTATCCTTTTCGACCTGTGGCCTTAATTATTCCGGTGAAAATGGCCTTTTTTTTCGCCGGTGATGACATTTTCAAAAGCAGTCATCGACCATGCGCTGGAGCATTTCCAATGTACAGAGGCCGCTGTTATTATTGCCTTAAACGGCGACAAGCCGATTTATACGCTGGACTACAAAGGGCAGCGCATCGCCTTTTATATGAGCCCCATCACAGCGGCAGGCTGCGCCACCACCCTGGAGGATGCCATCCTGCTGACGGGTGCCAGCCATTATATCCTCTTTGGCAGCTGCGGGGCGCTTGACAGCGCGCTCACAGAGGGCAAGCTCATCGTGCCGACACAAAGCTACCGCGATGAGGGGCTCAGCTACCACTACAAAGAGGCCGGCGATTATATCGATATCAAAAATGCCCCCCGTGTTGCCGCCATACTGGATGAACTGGGCCTGCCTTACGTTGCAGGCCGAACATGGACAACGGATGCCCTCTACCGTGAGACCAAAAACAATGTTGCCCTGCGCAAAGCGGAAGGCTGCATCGCCGTTGATATGGAAGCAAGCGCCATCCAGGCACTGTGCGACTTTAAAAAACTGGAGTACTATACCTTCTTTTACACCGGTGACCTGCTGGATGCCCCCAAGTGGGACAAGCGGATCCTGGCAGGTGAGCTGGAGCGTGATCACCAGCTGAGCAATTTCGTCGTGGCGCTTGAAATAGCGGTGAGGCTGGATGCGAATTAGCATCACTCCTCAGCATGGATAATTCTGTACAATCTAAATCTTGAATTGGTAAATACTTGATCCAGTTGTATTGTATTTTTGTTTTTTTCCATGACATCATTCATACTGTCTCTATTGTCAAAATCATTTGAAAATAAAATATAGTCAGCAACCCTAAGCTTGGATTGATCCTTTCCCAATGAAAAACCAAGCCTGTTTGTGGTTAGCCATAAGACTCTGGGTTTGCGAAAGACGATCACATCGGAATCCAGTGTATTTTTGCGTATATATTCATATGTTTCAACTGCATCTGAGCTGAACGCGCCATTATCTGTCAATCTGTTCTGTGATAAGTTTCGATACGCTGAAATTGAACTCGTCACCAACATCAAAGCGCAAATATAAATCAAAAGAAAATTAGCCAAACGTTTAAATATAAGCGGAAGTTTGGATAACAATGCTTTCCCGCCATATGCTGAAAAAAGTATATAAAATGGGATAATTGGGAAAAGGAACCGCAGCCCTTGTGTAGCCGGCCAAAGAATCAGGAGAACCATTGTACCAGTGGAGTAGATAATCACAGGTAATTCTTCAATAAATTTCTTTTTTAGCCCCACCAAAAAGCATATCAGTGAAGCAGCATAAAAAGCACTGGATAACATTGGGAAAGGAAAAAACGAACTCATCAGTTTTGAATAGTAAACTATATTCGATAGCATTGTTCTTATGGATATTTTGCTTATATAATCAAAATGAGATTCCCCTCCACCTGGAAGGAAGGCAGCAATTGCGATGCTGAATAGAATAAATATTAAATAAGGCGCAGCATGCGCAGGCAGATATGGCTTCGAAATATTATTGCTTGCCTTTTTTAAAAATTTTGATTTTTGAAAGAAACACGCCAAAATCAACAAAACATGAAAACAAAACAAAGTAATTATTAGGACGATGCCATTAGTTCGAAATTGAAACGATACAGCAGAAGAAAAGCCAAATATAAAGCCAAATATCAGTTGCTTTTTGGTCGATTTTTCAGACAGTAACTTTTGCAGATAAACGATGGATATAGTACTAAACAAAAGAAAGTGTATGTCAGACAATATATTATTTGTAAATAATATAAAGCTGCTGTTAACAGAGAATAGCAAAGTTAAAAATACAGCGTATGGTGTCCTGAATTTATTTGAGTAATAATAAAAAATAATAACAACAAATATCCCGAATGATAAGACACCTGGCAATTTAAACGCAAACAGATTAAAACCAAAAAGCCAATAGACCGGCACAAGCAAAAGAGGTGTACCCCAGGGGTACACAGTCGGCCCTAACCCCAGAGGTGAGTTTTGGATGATGAACTCATTACTCTGAATTTGCTGCTGTACACTCCCTTTATCAATGGATATTGCCTGGGAAATATACTGACTAAAGTCACCTCCCCAATTATGCCCATCATTAAGAACACAATAGCTTAGGAGTATTGCAAGAAAGGAAAGGATTGCAGCAGTCCAGGGCTTTCTTTCCAAAAGAATCCTGTCAAGCGGCCCTCCTGCCTTCTTTTGATTAAGAAAAAATATAATATCGGCCATAATGACTGAGGCTATGGCTGCAAGAGACCATTTCAGCAGCATATTCAGCCAGTACTCCCTGTCTTTAACCGTCCTTTGCAGTAATGCTTCCCCGATCTGCAAAATTTTCTCGCGGACCGGTATAAAGAGCATAGCAAAGCTTAAGCAAAGAAGGATTCCCGATAATGTTATCAGCAGTTTATCATATGAATTACTATTACCATCGTTCTTTGCGGGAATTCTCATAGCTTAAACTCTTTTCTCCAAACTTGATAATGAATTATTTTGAAAACCTGTTCAAGATAAATAAAACCCTTTCATGGTCTCCAAATATGACTGGGGCAATCCAATATCAAACATTTTCCCATCAACTGCAAAGCCGTATATCCCTTGGGTCTTTCTAACTCCTTCCAATGCATCAGTCAGCTGGATTTCCCCCATGGAAAGTTTGTTGAGATTGATATGATTTTCCAAGACATCAAAAACCTCTGGAGTCAGGATATATTCACCAAAAACCGAAAAATATTCTTGCACTTCTTTATCATTGGAAACGCTAAGAAACTCCTTGGCGTATTCAGCAGTTGGCTTCTCAGTAATCTCCCGAACCATCATAAAACGATGATTGTCATCCGTCCATTCCCCGGCTAGAATACCATACTGCGTTACATTTTCAAGCGGCACAGAACCGATAGATACAGTCGTTATTTTCGTTTGCTCAAATGCTTTCATCAATTGCTCAGTACATGAAATTTTAGAATTAGAACGATAAATAGTGTCTCCCAGCAAAAGCAATACCGGCATATCTTCGGTGAACTGTTTGCATTGATAAACTGCGTGTCCAAACCCCTTCTTCTCTTTCTGAACAACAAATTCAAGCTTCTCACCAATCTGATGTATCGACTGAAAATACTCGCGCATTTTGTCGGGAAGTTTAATAAACAGTTCATCCGGCAGTTCTTTTTTGAACAACTCCTCATATCTTTCACGGTCTTCTTCACAATCAACAACAAGGCAAATTTTCTCTATGCCAGCGCGGGCCAATTCTTCGAGCAAAATTAGAATCACAGGTTTTGTCATGCCGTTTTGATCAATTACCGGAAAAAACTCTTTTCGAATGAAATGCGTTGCAGGAAATAGGCGAGTCCCAAACCCTGCAACAGGAATGATTGCGCGTTTTATGCTGTATTGTGGCCTTAAAGTGAGTGAAAAAGCATCCATATTCAGTTGTTCACTTAAGTATTTTAGAAGCAGCTGCTGAGATTCTTCACTTTTCGCTAAAAATTGAACAGATCCATCACCCTGTGAACCGACACCTTTGCCCCCATAAGTCAGTTCTTTGATCCTTGCATCGGTCAATACATGATGCAGTACAGGCGCTGACAGTTCACTGGGGCATGCAGGAGCAACTTTTCTGTCAAACAATTCCTGAGCCTCGGTCATCAGTGCACCAAGAGCGGGGGCATCACCCCTCTCAATCAACCTGCAGGCAAGGCTAACAAAATAATGGTTGTCCTGTCCAAGCGCTTCTTGCAGGGTACGGTCGAGCTCTGTCTGCGGGAAAGGAAAACTCCTGTTTAAATCCGCAAGAATTTTTATGGTATCTTTTTCTGTCATCAGGTCTGCAAATACATAAAATAATTCTATTTTTGGAGTGAGACTTCTTGCTTCAATTTCATTGCCATTAAATTCCATATGCACCGGCTGTATACCAAATGCGCAAGCCTGGTCAAGCCGTCCGCAGCGTGATGGCGTTCGTTGTTCGCCAAAGTAAGCAGCTTGCATTTCACCTTTTATGCTCATCCGCAGATCATACATGCGATTGAAAGCTTTAGTCACCAAAACACAAATTGCAGCGCTTGAAGACAAGCCGCGCTTGACAGGCAGAGTTCTCGCAGTCAAGTTGATTTCCAGGCCGCCAACCTGGTAGTTTTCTTTAATAAAAGACGCGACACCTGCTACATATGAAAACCACTCACCTTCCTGCGCAGTCTTCTTTAGTGTTTGAACGGACATTGGACAATCCAGTGAGATGTTCTCCTCACCCTGGATAGACGAAGATACAATGAATCGCTCATGTTTATGGATAGTCGCATAAATGCCTTGTTCAATACCGGTCACTACAGCCTCACCTGGTACTATACTCGAGTTATATACGCGCTGAGCACCTGCCCAGTCACTATGTTCACCAAACAAGCATAGCCTGCCCGGGACGAATAAGCTAAACGTATCTTTTTGCATGGAGCTTCCCCTAACTATATCCCTTATATTTTATGCTTCTGACGGCGGGAAAAGAGAAATGGCAGTTATTGAATCAGTTCTCAAGGGATATCCGATAGGATTGATCTATTTTAACAAAGTTGGTGATAACAATTTGGAAGTTTTAGACGGGCAACA
>JAGOJH010000157.1 GCA_017995215.1 Thermoclostridium sp. | reverse complement strand
ATATATGTATTTATCACAACAGCCTACTATCGAACTGCTCTTGTCTGTGCTACAATGATCAGAGTCTGATAAATACAGATATCACCAGTCATTTGATTGGTTTATACAAGAAAGGGCGAAGATATATGCCATTTGACGGAGTAGTCGCAAAAGCCGTCGCTGACGAGCTGAACAGGAATATCACAGGCGGACGCATATATAAGGTATACCAACCCGAGAAGGATACCCTTCTTCTATACATTCGTTCCAACAACCGCAATGTTAAGCTGCTGTTATCCAGCAATGCCAATACAGCCAGGCTTCACATGACTGAAATTGAATATGAGAACCCTGCTTCTCCCCCCATGTTCTGCATGCTGCTCAGAAAGCATCTTATCGGCGGAACCATTGTGGGGATTGATTTTTCCAACTATGAAAGAATTATCGGGCTTCTGATTGAAGCTGACGATGAATTGGGAGACAGGAGCGTTAAAAAGCTGATCATTGAAATCATGGGCCGACACAGCAATATTATTCTTGTCAACGAGGGAGGAAAGATCATCGATGCCATCAAGCACGTAGATCAGGATGTGAACCGCGTGCGGGAAATTATGCCGGCAAGAACCTACATTCTTCCCCCAGCCCAGGATAAGACAATACCTTCCCGGCTGGATGTTGAAGCCTTCATCGGCTCGATAAGGGAAGATGAGCGTCCACTGTCAAAAATTCTGCTATCCACTGTGTTAGGCTTCAGCCCTGTATTGTGCAGGGAAATTTGCATTCGTGCATGCGTTGATCCCGATATGGGGCCAAAATATCATTCGGAGAATAACCTTCAAAGCTTGATTGAAACCCTGAAGCATTCCATCGATTGCTGGGAGAAGGAAACCTATACTCCCTGTGTTGTATTGGACTCTACCGGCAAAGCTGTTGATTTTCATGCGGTCTTACTCACCCAATATGGGAAGACGGAACCCTTTACATCCATCAGTGAAGCCATCGACAGGTTTCATAAAGCGCGGGAAATGAAGGTTCAAGTTCGAAACAAGGCGGCGGATCTGATCCATTTGGTAAAGACCAACCTGGAGCGCTGTGACAAGAAAATCCGCATCCATGTGGCAACCCTGGATGAAAACGCCAACTTGGACAATTACAGGCTATATGGTGAATTGATCACCGCAAATATTTACAATCTGAAAAAAGGCATGGATCACTGTTCGTTATTGAACTATTATGCCAACGAAGAAGCTTATCTTGAAATAGCATTGGATGAGAACCGCACTCCCCAGGAAAACGCTCAATGGTACTTTAAAAAGTATAACAAGGCAAAAAATGCTCATGCTTATGCTTCGGAGCAACTGAAGCTTTCCCGCCGAGAGCTGGAATACCTGGAGAACGTGCTCTATTCGCTGGAGGAAGCTGATTCATCGGATACCATCGAGGAGATTCGGGAAGAACTACGCGGGCAGGGTTATGTTCATAAAACCAATACACGAAGGAGAAATGTACCCAAGTCCTCCCCCTTTGTGTTGACTTCTTCTGAAGGCTACCCCATCTGGGTTGGCAGGAACAATATGCAAAATGATGAACTGACATTGAAATTTGCGAAACCTGGAGACATGTGGCTGCACACCAAAAACATCCCCGGTTCCCATGTGGTGACGCGGATTCCGGATGAGATTCCGGATAAAACTCTGCTGGAAGCAGCCGCTATGGCGGCATGGTTCAGCAAGGCCCGCAATTCGACAAGGGTTGAGGTGGATTATACAAGGGTGAAATATGTGAAAAAGCCTTCCGGTGCAAAACCTGGAATGGTGATATATGTGAATTATAATACTGTTATTGTAGATCCGCTTTCACCACCGGAAAGTTCATGATTGATTAAGTAATAGCCCAAACTGGAACACTCCCATATAACAACGAAATGATGGCCTGCCCCCCTGCCTCATCGTTTATTTACCCGGATGTAAAAACGCAGATATCGATTATAAGAATCAGGCGGTGAGCAGCTTTACTTGACGCTTTTGGAGTGCTCCAGTGTCTATGTTCACTTTTCTCAAACGTTTTCGTCATGAGCCTGTCGATTAAAACAATTTTTGAAAAATACAGCTGATTTCATGAAGGATTCTTTCTTTGTCCAGTGTTTTATACTCTCCTCTGTCATAAAGGATTTTCCCACCCACGAAAACGGTCTCCACATCCGAGGCCTGAGCGGCATAAGCCAGGTTTGAAACCAGGTTGTGCTCGGGCATGTAATGCGGTTTGGATAAATTCAAAAGAACCATGTCGGCCTGATATCCCTGCCTGATTTGCCCCGAATGATCAAAGCCCAGTGCATTTGCACCATTCACGGTAGCCATTGTGAAAGCCTGATCGGCATTGACTGCCAGCGGATCCTGCGAAACACCCTTGTGAATCAGCGCAGCAAGGTTGATCTCCTCCCACATGTTCAGGTTATTGTTGCTTGAAGCACCATCGGTGCCAAGAGCCACATTCACACCTTTTCTAAGAGCGGCAGGTACCGGGGCAATACCGCTCCCCAGCTTCAGATTGCTGCCGGGATTGTGGGCAAGGGTTACATTTTTCTGCTTCATGATGTCCAAATCTTCTTCTGTAACATGAACACAATGTGCTGCAATCGTGGGAATGTCAAAAAGGCCGATATCCGTAAGGTGCTGCACCGGTGTTTTCCCGTATTGGCTTAGGCAATCACTGTGCTCCCTGGAAGTCTCATCTACATGAGTGTGAATCCTCGCACCCAGCTTTTGTGCAGTATCCCTGATCGTCCGGATATAAGCCGGAGCGCAGGTATAAATAGCATGCGGTGCCAGCGCTATTTTAATACGACCATCACCGGCACCATTCCATTGCCTGAAGGTTGACACCGCTTCCTTCAGCTTTTCTTCATTAGAGTAATCCTCCAACTGGTTGCCATAAATCAAGCCGCGTGAAAGAAGCGCTCTCATTCCGCAAGCCTCGATTGCTTCGGCAATCCTGTCGATAAAGACATACATATCACAAAAACAGGTGGTTCCGCCGGCCAGCATTTCCAGAAATGCAAGCTGGGAACCCCAATAGATATCGTCTTCCGTCATTTTGTCTTCTATCGGAAAAATATGATCATAAAGCCAGGTATGAAGTGACATGTCATCTGCATAGCTTCGAAGCAGGGTCATCGGCACATGGGTATGCGCATTGACAAGGCCGGGTACCAGAGCTTTTCCCTTCCCATTGATCACAGTATGGTGCTGAGTTGGCGGAGGATTTTCCCCAATATAAATGATCCTATCCCCTTCAGTAAGAACCGTTGCATTCCTGATAACCTTGACGGCATGCTCCTCAGCGGTTACAACCGTAACATTTTCTATCCTGTATCCCATCTCCAGACCTCCTGATAAAACGAAATTTATAAAAAATGTAACTGAATCAGACGACAAAGCAATGCAGCCATTCATTAAACCATAATGGTTGCATCTGTTATCAATTTAATTATAACAATAGCGGAAAATCATTGCAAACAATCACAGCTCAAAACATTCATCGATAAGATGAATCGTTTTCTGAAATATATTCATACGAAAGTGTTTCAATGAGAACGGGTTAACCAACTGGCGATAATTTCTGAATCAGGTAATCGATATCATTAACACTGAATTTAAGCGGGCACAAGTCCGGTATAGTGGGCATCAGGTAACACAGATGTCCGAGAATTTCCTTTTTCACAGCGGTCAGTTCATTGAATGCGTTGAATTTATCTTCTGTTTCAATTTTCAGAACAGCTCTGCTGCGAAGCTTTTCTTCCATGCCATCCAGCTTTTCTTTTACAAACCGATTCCGGATAACCTTTTCCGAAATTTGTTCCCTTGACCTGTTGATGAATTTTTTGACCTCTTTTTTTTCAAGGTAGTACCGCAGCGGAAACAAAACGCCCGACAAATTTTTCTCATCGGTAGTAAAGGCAACCCAGTCATTCATTCTACGAGTCATTTGCTGTGTGATTTCCTGAGCCTGCCGGATATTCCCATTATATTCTTCTGCAAGAGTCATGATCTCATCATTGCTCTCAGAAAAGATCTTTTGCAGATAAAAGTCCGCCGATCCACCCATTTCTTCCGCCAGTTCATTCATGTGAAGACATGTATCCTTTAGCTGCTTCAGCAATGAGCAAACCAATTCCTTACGTCTTGTTACATTATTCTCCTTCATATGCTTCTAATTCACCCTCCACTTTTTTCAGATAACTAGCGTTTGACCAGCCTGCGGTTCCATCAGGAGTTTGAATATAAACCCATGTTTTCCCATCGATGTCCGTACTTTGATTCAAAAACTCTACAATCATATTCTGCTCCAGACGCAACAGTTTATCTGCCTGGGTACCTGGCTCTTTGCGAACGTTCAGTGTTTTTGAAGTAACAATATACTTTACAGGCTCTGGGGCTTGTTGTTCTTGTTCCTGCGTTTCAGTTACCATCTTCTTTTGAATATCTCGGACCAGTTCATATTCTGAGGCCATTGCCTCTAGCTGCGTAATCTGATCGGCAACCCAGATCTGCGCTGTTTTTAGCACCCTGTCATTCAGCTGTGCCAGGTCGGGTGATCTGCGATAAAACAGCATGCGTCCCAGGGGCACCAGTGTAAAGAAAAGATACAGGCATACGATCAGCAATAAAAAGACCAGTTTTTGGTTCCAAAAAACAACAAATGGAAGCAGGATAATCTTACCAATCTTCAGGACAAGCCCTTTGAGTACGTCGGCAAAAGATAATTCATGCGCATTTTTGCGAACGTAAATTTTGCTTTTTGTACGGTTCGTTTTCTTTTCTTTTTCTTCAGGGCATGACTTCAGTTTAAATGGCTTAA
>JAGOJH010000156.1 GCA_017995215.1 Thermoclostridium sp. | reverse complement strand
GTGTCGATAATCGTTTCGCCTAATTCCTCGAGCAGCTCGATGTCGCCCTCCTGGCCTTCACCACGGGTGATGCGCTCGAGGATTTCGAGCATCCTTTTGGTGCCGACACGGCACGCGACGCACTTTGCGCAGCTTTCATCCTGGATGAAATCCATAAAATAACGTGCTGTATCTACCATACAGGTATCTTCGTTCATCGCGATGAGGCCGCCGGAGCACATGATGGCCCCAAGCATGGTCAGGGACTCATAATCGGTGGGGTGTTCAGGTTGTCCTGAGTGATGCAACCGCCGGAAGGCCCACCGATTTGCGCTGCTTTAAACCTCTTTTTGTCCAGCATGCCGCCGCCGATTTTAAAGATGATTTCCCCAAGGGGCATCCCGATGGGCACTTCGATAATACCGGTATTGACGATATCGCCGGCTAAAGCAAATACTTTTGTACCATGTGCCTTTTCCGTACCGTATTGAGCGTACCATTCACCACCCTTTTCAATAATCGGGGGGATGCTGGCCAGGGTTTCAACGTTATTGATGATGGTGGGCTTTCCGAACAATCCTCTTTCAAAGGGGAAGGGTGGCTTTTGACGGGGCTCACCGCGATTCCCCTCGATAGAAGACATCAGGGAGGTTTCTTCACCGCATACAAAGGCCCCAGCGCCGATTCTGATTTCCAGATCGAAGTTAAAGCCGGAGCCAAATATGTTCTGCCCCAGAAGCCCATACTGACGAGCCTGCTCGATGGCAACCCCCAGGCGCTCAACCGCCAGCGGATACTCGGCACGGATATATATATAGCCTTTGTTTGCACCAATGGCATAGCCACCGATGAGCATTCCTTCAATTAATGTGTGTGGATCGCCTTCGATGACTGAACGATCCATAAAAGCACCGGGATCGCCTTCATCGGCATTACAAACGATATACTTTACATCGCTTTGAGCTTTACGGCCTGCTCCCCATTTAATGGCAGTTGGGAAGCCTGCGCCACCGCGACCTCCCAGCCCTGAGGTTTTAACCTCCTGAATGACCTCAGCGTCGGTCATGTGTAAAAGAGCTTTGGCTGCAGAACTGTAACCATTGGCGGCAATATAGGCTTCGATGCTGTTATATTCGAGAATACCGCAGTTGCGCAGCACGATACGTACCTGATCTTTAAAGAAGTTGATATCGTCAATTTTAGGAATATGCTTTGACAGGGCATGGTCATAAAAGGTGAACTCTTCAAGAACCTGCCCGTCGATCAGATGTGCTTTTACAATTTTTTGCGCGGTTTCAGGACTGAGCTTCGTATAAAAAACCCTATCAGGCAGGATCAGCATGACGGGTCCAACCGCGCAGGTGCCCATACAGCCGGTTTCAAAAACCCTAACCTCTTCATCGAGAGAAAGGGCTTTCACCTGTTCCAAAACTGCATCGCGTACCAGACCGCAGTCGGAGGATACACAGCCGGCACCGGCGCATACCAATATTTGATGTTTGTATTTCTTGGAGCTTCGCAGATATTCGTCCTTGATTTTTAACAGATCATCCCTTGACTGAATCAAAACGCTCATCCTTTTCACCATCCTTTCCTAAAACTTTGCCAGCAAGGCATTCAGCTTTGTGGGTGTCATCTGTTTGTAAACCATGTCATCGATCATGATGGCAGGGGCAAGGCCGCAGGCGCCAATGCACCGTGCCACTTCAAAGGTGTACTTGCCGTCGGCGGTGGTTCCGCCAAGCTCTACATTCAGTGTTTTCTGAAGATGCTCCACCAGCTTTTTGCCTCCGCGAACATAACAGGCTGTTCCCAGACAGACGCGAATGGTATGCTGGCCCCGGGGATGAACCGAGAAAAATGAATAGAAAGAAACAACGCCGGACACCTCGGAAAAGGGAATATTCATTGAGTCTGCTATAAATTGCTGCAAATCAAGCGGAAGATAACCGTAAATTTTTTGTGCGGCATGCAGAACCTGTATCAGAGAGCCTTCCTTTGCGCGATACAGGTCTATGATGTTGTGTATTTCGTCGTACTTCTTCTGTTCTTCACATGCTTCACAGGTAGCCTTTTTCTTCATACTTACCCTCCTCACTGAACCGGATTTGCCAGATGAACGATTTACTCAGGTGACTCAGAATCGAATGGATGGAACGATTTTCCACAGTTGTTGCTTAAAAAGAACAGGCAAAGAAAAGTATACCAATTACCATATACAGCATACATGGCATTTGTGAGAAATAGATGAAATGTCGAAATGTTTTCCTGATAAATTTGTGCAAATTGTATATGATTGAATATAGACTCGTTTCGCATTTCACAAATGCTTCACATTTACTGAAGAGATAGGGAGGATGGAGTGTTCAAATTAGATTCCACAGTCTAAACACCCGTGATAAATACAAAAAAGGCCGTACTCCACAGAGAGCACGGCCTTTCACAGCATTTAAGGTGTTCTTAGAATATTGACATTGTAAGGAACAGTGTGGACAGCAGGGAAGCCACCAGAGATACAACTGTAATTTGTGTATTGATGGACGGGCCTGCGGTGTCTTTGAACGGGTCGCCAACGGTGTCGCCGACAACAGCAGCTTTATGGGCAACAGAGCCTTTGCCGCCTTCATGGCCGGATTCCACATACTTCTTGGAATTATCCCACAAACCGCCGGCATTGGACATAAACAGTGCAAACAGCAGACCACTGACGATGTTCCCTGTCAGGAAGCCGCCGATTGCTTCGACGCCACCGATGAAGCCAACGAGCAATGTTGCAATGATGGCTACTAAACCTGCGGGAATCAATTCTTTCAGAGCCCCGGTGGTAGCGATGTCAATACATTTATCGTATTCGGGTGTTACGCCTTCTTTTCCTTCTTTTAATCCAACGATTTCCTTGAACTGACGATGGATTTCAGCAACCATTCTCTGTGCGTTTCTGTCAACACCAAGCATCAGCATCGCGGAGAATACAAGCGGAATCGCCGCACCAATCAAAAGGCCAAAGAAAACGAGAGGGTTGATGATTGCAAAGTTCAAAGTTTCCTCGGTATATCTTGTGATGCCATGTTCTGCAGCAGCTGTGAGCACTTCACTCTTGAAAGCACCCAGCAGAGCGATAACTGTCAAACCTGCAGCGGCAATTGCAAAACCCTTGGTAACAGCTTTTACGGTGTTACCTGCGCTGTCCAGCTCGTCAGTGATTTCAAGTACCTTGTCTCCAAGGTTACCCATTTCAGCAAGGCCTCTGGCATTATCCACAATAGGTCCATAGGCGTCATTGGAAATGATCATGCCTACGATGGAGAGCATTCCGACGGCAGCCATGGAAATACCAAACATCGGATTAATGCTTTCGCAAAGTTTGTATGAAATAAGGGATGCAACAGCGATACCGATCATAGCAGGAAGAACGCTGAGCATGCCATAGGATATACCCGAAAGGATTGTAAAAGCCGGCCCTGAATTGGATGCTTTGGCAACATAATGAACAGGCTTCTTGCTGTCATCAGTGAAATAGTCGGTGGCAATACCAATAATAACACCAACAACCAACCCAACAACACAAGCGCCCCAGATGCGCCACTCAAAACCGAAAGCAAAGGTAGCCAGAGCGGTTAATACGATATAAATACCTGTAGTGATATAGGTGCTGTTGTTTAATGCCTTTGTCGGGCTTCCGTTCTTTCCGATACGTGCAAAGCCTACGCCTATGATGGAAGCAAGAAGGCCCAGCGCTGCATAACAGAACACCATGCTTTGGAATAGGGTGGTGTTTGTTCCGGAATCCAAAGCCGAAGCCATAACCAGAGCAGCAGCCATGGAAGCCACATTGGAATCGAACAGGTCTGCGCCCATACCGGCAACGTCACCAACGTTGTCACCAACGTTATCAGCGATAACAGCCGGGTTTCTCGGGTCATCCTCAGGGATTCCCAATTCAACCTTACCCACAAGGTCTGCGCTGATATCGGCAGTTTTTGTGAAGATACCGCCGCCTGCTTTTGCAAACAATGCCATAGAGCTTGCACCAAAGCTAAAGCCCAATAAAGCGGTGGTATTGTTGGTGGCAAGAAGAACAGCGGCAACACCCAACAGAGAAGAGCCGACAACGGCCATGCCCATTACTGCGCCACCACGGAAACCTGCCATAAAGGAGGGTTTAATTCCCTGCTTGGCGGCTTCAGCTGCCTTGATATTGGCAATTGTAGCAACCTGGATGCCGATTTTTCCTGCGATGCCGGAAAAAACAGTACCAAGGATATACGCGATTGCCATGGTAACGTTTTTCATGATGTTTCCGTTCCAAATGGGACTGGGAAGAAAGACCAGAATAAGAAGTGCAACTATGGCCGAGAAACGAGCTAAGACCTTATATTCCTTGTTAAGGAAGATTGCTGCACCCTGCCTGATCAATTTGCCGACCTCGGCAATTTTTACATTGGAGGAGGGTTGCTTTTTCACCCAGCTGTACAGCCAGCCGGCAAAGACGAAAGAAGCAATCGCCACCCCGATAGAGATGAGCTCGAATGTTGTGACATTCATAAAAACACCTTCTTCATAATATTATAAGGTTGAATCACTGAATGGTGCATTCACAGCCCCAAAATTAGGAATCATGACAATATGTACAAAACCCCGTAATATAAAGGCTTGAAAGCCATCATTCGATGACTCTGAAAATAAGCCGAACAGAATACATCATAGCACTAAGTGCGTTGATTTGCAAGGGAATTTGAAATTTTTACGCATTTGATAATACGGGTTCCAATGTATGACATAAGACTTTTGTGAACCAGTATTCTTTTCTGTTTAATCATTCAAATCCATAAGAAGGTAAGGGTTTTGTAATCTGCTTGTATTA
>JAGOJH010000054.1 GCA_017995215.1 Thermoclostridium sp. | reverse complement strand
TTTTTCATTTACTGAAAAACACGAACACTGTGCGAGAAATTTGCCAGGCAAATAAAGCCTTGATCTCGCCCTGAATGATTAAAGGCGTTGATCAAACTTCATGCTGTGCGGGAGGTTCTTTTTGTAAACTTGGAACATGCCTTCTTCTGGCTGCCATCGCATTTACGAACCGAAAACATGCTGCAGACGCCATAGCTGCTGTTGTGGGCATCGGGTGTGAAGGTAAAGTGCAGACAGTCGGAACAGCGATTACTGATTGGGCGCTTCAGCCAATCCTTATCAAAGGCCATAAAACGGTTGCAGGAGTAGCTTGGAGATACCACGCCCTTTTCACGGCACAGAATCTCATTTCTGATACCGATGGCAACCCCTCTGATGCAGTTTGTGCAGCTCCTGTCTGTTAGGTCATTCTTGTTCATATCCCTCAACCCTGACCAGCCATATTTATTTTCATTATATCACAGCCCTCCTGATAAAAGAGAAAACGGGAAATAGAGCAGGATATTTTTAACCGGGACTATGGAAAATGAACCTCAAATCCGTTAGAATGGAATCGTTACGGTTCAGAGATTTCTTTTATATCCTGAGCGAACCGATGTCATTCTTTAGCGTAGCGAAAGAGCTTGTCAGGAGTAATGCGATATCCTTCACTTCGTCAGGATGACAGGTTGTGCCTGCTTGCCTCTGAATAGTAAAGTGAGATCAGTACTGTGTTATTCAAAATTATTGTGAGGGTTTATGAAAAAATGTTTGAATGGTTTCCAGCTAAAAGTGATCGCGATTGTTCTGATGGTCATTGATCATACGGGAGCACTGTTTTTCCCCCAGGTCATGTTTCTGCGCATTATCGGTCGTCTTTCGTTCCCGTTGTTTGCATTTCTGATTTCACAGGGCTTCTTACATACCCGATCAGTTAAGAAATATTTGCTGCGTCTGGGGGTTTGCGGCGTTTTGTTTCAAATTCCGGACTGGTTCTCAACCATTTATGGAAATCTGACCAATAACCCGTTTTTTGGTGCCCATTATGTGCTGAATATCTTTGCGACGTTGTTTTTTGGCCTTGCAGCGATTGCACTGTTTGACAGGCTAAAGAACAAAAACCTCCTGTTGTCCTGGCTTGCAGCTATCGCCATGGCGGCGGTGGCGCAGGTAACCGGCGCCGATTACGGGGCATATGGCGTGTTTTACATGTTGATGTTTTACCTGGCCGGCACAGACATCAAAAAGATTTTCATTGGAATCAGCATACTCCATGCGGCCTATGGGTGCTATGAAGTGATACTCAGCCTTGTTCAGACCGGCCATGCAGCATTTCCCCATGCCATACAGCTGTATTCCATGCTGTCGGCTTTTTTAGTTTCAATGTATAATCATGAGCAGGGCCGGAAGATGAAGTTTTTCTTTTATGCATTTTACCCCGGGCATATGATTCTCTTGTACCTGATTGACGCGCTGATATCATAAACTTTAAAAATCATGTATTACTCCAGCGTGGATTCTTCGAAACGCTCAGGATAAAACACATGACGCTGAAAAGAAACGCACAGCTTACCCATAGACGCTAGACCGTGTAATTCAATTGCAAGCAATCACTTCTGTTGCTATAACGAAGCTAAAGCTTCGTTGTTGCGGTGTGATGGTTTTGCTAAAGCAAAACCTGCTGTTGCAATAAGAACCTTATCACTATGGGATAAGAACCTTGTAACGGTGTGTTGCGATTGCAAGCAATCGCTTCTGTTGTTATAATAAACGTATCTTAATCATCGAAGATGAGGTGCCGGATGGAAAACATAAAGATCTATCGGGTTCGGTTCATACCCATGGAAGAGGTGGATATATCCGGAGATGAAATTCTTTTTCTGGATGAGAACAAAATAGTCACCCGGTGGGATCCGATACATCCGAGAAGCGATTTCGCAAAAGGCTACTCCTGTACTTATCTGAAGGAAGGCTACAAGGTCAGCAAGGTAATGAACAGCACAAGGGAAGTAAAATACTGGTACTGCGACATCATTCATGTGGAAGTGAAGGAAAATGGGAAGCTGTACAGGCTCATAGACCTTCTGCTGGATGTAAAGGTGATGCCGGATGGTCGTGTGATTGTGATGGATATGGATGAGCTTGCGCTGGCAACGGAACAGAAGCTGATCACGCAGGAACAGGCGAACCAGTCGCTGCGTCAGTGTGATCGATTGCTGAATAAGGTATATTCAGGCGAATTGATTCAACAGGCGGAAGAAGTCTTCAGCCGGTACTGCGAGTAGGTGATAAAAGTGAGAAGCTCCTCGGACGTTTACATGCAAGCCAGAAAGCTGGCCTTAAAAGAGTATTCCGGGTATATTTCCCAAGGGCGAAACGGGTACCTTCCCTATCTGGATGGTATCCTGGAGAATATTGATTTTGTTTCAGAGGTTGATCTGGGCATGATCGATCTGCCGATGAAAAAGATAAAGGGCACCTATACCTATATGCGCAGTACCTCCTTTGCCCGTAATTATATGCCCCTGATGGATCTGGAAAGCGAGTTTGCCTTCAAATGGGAAGCAGTCTACAACGCGCAGGTTACTCAGGGCCTTCGCGACGCCATAAAGGTTTATGAGTACTTGAACTGGTTTTATGTGATCGAAGGGAACAAACGTGTCAGTGTTTTAAAATTTCTGGATGTTTTCAGTTATCCTGCCCAAGTGATCAGAATGATCCCGAAATTTGATGAGCAGAACAAGGATATCCGCATTTATTACGCCTTTCTGAAGTTTTTCAAGCACACAAAAATAAACACGATCTGGTTCTCCGAAGAAAAACGCTTTGGTGAGCTGTGGAAGCTGATACGTAACTACGAGCCCTCCAGCAGAATGGTTAAAAGGGAGGAACGGTTCAAATATTTCCAGAGTGCTGTTTACGGGGTATTCAGGAAGGTTTATCACGAGCTGGGCGGGCAAAACCTGCCCATTACAACCGGAGATGCATTTTTGGATTACATTAAGATCAACGGCGTGCCCGATCAGTTCTTTGAAGATGAGCTGCGGCCTTCTCTGAAACGATTCATTTTAGAGCTGGATTATTATAAACAAACAACCGATATCGAAGTTCAAACCGAGCCGGTCGTTCCGGACGAAAGAAATATTTTTGGCCGCCTGACATCTGCCATCCGCCCTGAAAGCAAGATCAAGGTTGGTTTTGCGCTGGCAAAGGATATGCTCACCTCCAGCTGGACCTATGCTCATGAGTTGGGGCGAATGCATCTTGAAAGAGTGATGGCGGATCAGGTTCAAACTATTTCGGTCACGCAGGTTCCAGAAACCATGGAAGCCTATCATTCCCTGCTGGAGCTTGTGAACCAGGGTTGCCAGGTGGTTTTCTCCACAAGCCCGGCTTTTATCAATGCAACCTTAAGAATAGCCATGGAGTATCCTGGCATTGTCTTTTTGAACTGTTCAAACCTGTACTCCTTCAAGCATGTACGGACCTATTTCGGAAGGATCCATGAACCGCGCTTTTTATCAGGGATCATTGCAGGGGCGATGACAAGGACAGACAGGCTGGGGTACATCGCGACCTGCCCCGTTGCTGAAGTGATTAGCGGGGTGAATGCTTTTGCGCTGGGAGCAAAGATGGTAAACCCCCGTACCGAAGTATTCCTGGAGTGGACAGGGGATTGGGATAATCAGGAAAGCTCTGTCCAGGCGGGAACACGCCTTGCAAAGACCGGGGTGGATATCCTTTCACACCATAATACGCTGGCCAATCGGAAATTTTCCAGGGAATATGGAGTTTATACCTTTACTTGCAACATTCGGGGCGGGGCTTGCAGGCCTGATCGTTACCTGGCTGTTCCGGTGTGGAACTGGGGAATTTTTTACGAGAAGATGGTGCGCAGTATCCTGGGGGGAATGACACGGCCGGCGGGGGAGAGCTCAGGTAAAAAACAGACTCTAAACTACTGGTGGGGCATGGACTCCGGCATACTGGACTTTTTCTACTCGAAAAAACTGGTTCCTGTACATACCCAGAAGCTGATCAGTGTGGTCAGGGATGCTGTTGTTGACGGGAGTTTTCATGTATTTACCGGCCCGATGATGGACCAAAAAGGAATCGTTCGCCTTGCAGATAATAAAACAGCCACGCGGGAAGAAATCCTTTCCATGGACTGGCTGCTTGATTTTGTTCACGGTGAGATCCCCAATACCACCCAAAACAATCTACAGTCAGATTTATCTACCGGCAGGTTGTAAAAATGTCAGAACAAATATTTGCATCTGAGGGGCAAGCTTTTTGACACAGCTTTTTCGCCTCAGGTTAAAAACGTCCCATATCAATGGGTTCATGGTCTAAATATCCATGATGTAATACCCAAACCCATTCACAATAGTGGTTTTATTATAAGTATATATCCTTTGCTGTCTGGAATAATCCAGATGCATATGGCCATGGAGCATGTACTTCGGCTGATACTTGTCCAACAGCAGACTAAAGCTTCTAAAACCTTGATGGCACAGGTCCTTTCCATCTCCGATCCCCAAAGCGGGTGCATGGGTTACAAGAACATCAAAGCCCTTGTGCTTTCGGATTACACCCCTCAATTTCCGTATACGCTTCTCCATCTCCTTGTCGGTATACTGATGCGCCCTGCCGCTGTATTTCATACTGCCGCCCAGACCTAAAAACCGAACCCCCTTATAACTGACGATGGTGTCCTCGATTAAATCACAGCCTTCGGGAGGGTGATGCAAATAGGTTGTGTCATGGTTTCCATGGACATAGAAAAGGGGCTTGCTGATCATTGTCACCAGAAAGGACAGATAGCTGGACTGAAGATCCCCGCAGGAGATGATCAGCTCCACATCCTTAAACCGTTCGGGATCAAAATGATCCCATATAAAATCGTTCTCCTTGTCTGAAACCAATAATATTTTCATTTGTCCCCCTGCCAGCAGTTACGTGCTTTTAGCAAAAAGCTGAAATCGTGTTGTGAAGAGCCGCCCCTCTCGGCTTAAAAGTGAAATTTCTTCTGCAGATATACCCGGAACTCTTCATTTTTCTGTACAAAAAACAAAAAGATCGATACCGGGAGAAATACACCCGCTACAATCAAGGACCAGAATAGCGAGATCTGATGGAAAACAAAGCGATTGATAAAAATTTCAGTTCCGATGCAAAGAAGGCTTAAGGCAAAAAAGATCAGGCCGGTTAAAGCCGTACCTCGAATACGACGCGAAAAAATGACAATAACTGCAGCTAATATTGAGAACAGTGTCAGAATGGGTACAGCAAGGTCAAAAAACCAAGTGGTTTTGGTAGCCTGCTCTATGAGGAACAGAAATAAAGCTGTGCTGATGTATCCGATAATCACGATAAAAACGGGGTTTCTACTGCTGAAAAGGAAAGAGAGTAGAAAATAGACCCAGATCAATAGAAGTGAGGCCACCGGATAAACAGACCAGGAAAAAAATCCTCCGGAGTAAACATCTAAAGAAACTAAAAAAATGATGACAGAATAGATGTCTATGGTGACTACCTTCATAAAGCTGTAACGCTTCATCAGGGCAGGGTAGGCCATTAAGATCCAAATCAGCAGCAGGGAGGCCGCCGGGTAAAATGACCAGGTGATGGTATTGCGACTGCGAATATCGATCATCAGGCAGATGATAATCGGAATGATCAGAATGAAGGTCATCAGATATACAAAGGCCTTGCTTGGAACAAGGTTCACATGTTTCGGCCGTGGTCTTTGCACCCGCTCAGGGTAACGCTTCTGCGTTTCTTCATCCGCATTTTCCGGGTAATATATCGGGGTACTGCACAAGGGACAGGATTTCAGATCCCGCTCAAGCTCAACTCCACATTTTACACAATATGCCACAGGCATCACCTCTCATACATTGCTTTCGATCGTGACATGAATTCCCATCTTCACAAGCTTTGTGAAAAACTCTCTCTCCAGCTCCGGGTCACGAACCAGACGGCCAAAGGAGATATACAGCTTACCTTTAAAACCTGTTACAGAACAGCCTGTTTTATTGATGGGGCCAGGCCCGGGTATAAAATCAATTCTTTCCACAAACTGTTCCATTTCTGCAGGCATTGTAATCAAACCCAGGTTGGAGATGGTTCCGGAGCACAGGTTTTCTCCAAGCCTTTTATATAACATCGGAACAAAGAGCTTTTTAAGAAACAGTGGAACCATGCGAACAAGAAGATTCCGCTGCCCGCCGACATTGCGGCTCAGCTGACGGCTGATGGATTTCTCGTTAATCTCAGTCATCATGCTCAGGTTTACAATTTTTAAAATTTCGTCAAAGGTGTAATCTCCTAATCGGGGATCGATTTTAGGGATGACAAAAAGAGAGAAATTCCGCATAGTCTTTGTGGTATAGATATTCCGCATGTTTACCGGTACCTGCACCGCAATCGGCTTTTTACGGCGGGGGTTTTTGATATAGTTGTTTTGCATGGCCTGCAGGGCGTCGATATAGATCGCAGTTAACAACACCGTCAGCGAAACCTGCTTCTTTTTTGCTTCGGCCAGGACATCCTTCAGCGAAACAATCCCGCAAAGCACCAGGTATATTCCTTTTTTAACAAGCTTGCCCCTTGGATGAAAAGCATAATCACTGGAATCGGGAAGGGGAAGGGCAGGTTTGCAAAAACGGTGATAAGCATCTTCGAACTCACCGGGATCGGGTTCTTCATCGATGGTCGGAATGCCCGTGCTATCGGTCAGGTTCTTGCCGGTTTCCTTGAAATATTCATAAAGCAAGGCCTTCAGGAATGTAACCCCACCAGTGCCATCGGTGAGAACATGGCAGAACTCAACGGAGATCCGCTGGTTGTAATACCTTACACGGAACAGAAAATTGCGGTTCAGAATGGGAGAAAGACGGCCGTTGGGGTATTGAACATCCTTTTCCACCTTCGGTGTTTTTGGGTTATGCTCGAGATAATACCAGAACAAGCCCCGGTTCAGTTTAACCCTGTAATAGGGAAACCGCTGAATAATCTTCGTAAGCGATGCCTGTAAAGCCGAAGGATCCACCTTTTCCTGCAGCGTCGCCGAAAAACGGAACATGGTGGTTATCCTTTCCGACTGAATGGAAGGGTATATGATGGCGGCATTATCCAAACGGTACCAGGCCGGTTGTTTCTTTCCGGGGGCCTCGGCTTTCATAAACAGTCCTTTCCGGGACAGGCATCCCAGAGAAAATGATTCAAGAAAATGAGTTCACTGCTGCAGCATAATAACGGGTCGCTCATTGCTAGATTTTACAAAGCATAAATCCTCTATCTTAGAAGGTTCTTCTTTAGAGATATCCTTCACAAAAACTACGTTCTCCATACAAAGAAAGTCGGTTTAAGGGCACTGATCCATATTTACCACCCTGCCAGCCAAACATCACCAACTGCAATAACAATATACCATTATCACAAGTATGATGTAAACCACAATGCAGCAAAAGCTGAGCTTTCCATGTTTTGCAGTATGGAAAGATTGTACTGTGATGCTGATTGCCCCATTAGAGCCGACCAGCCAGACGATGAAAGCTGCCAACCTTCAGGACAGCAAAATCCTTCCACTTTAGTGTCATGACAATAATAGTATAACAAATAGCAATAAGGATAAAGATCTGATATAATTGCATGCGAATGTTTCAATTGATAGAAGAACCTTACCGCATAGCGGTAAGAACCTTGTAACAGGGGCTGGTCGCAAGCTTTGCTTGGCTGGTCACAAGCTAAAGCTTGTTGTTCGCCCATGCATCCTGGCTGCTCCCCTATGCAACCTATGTGTTGCGATTGCAAGCAATCGCTTCTGTTGTTATAATGGTGATGAGTGGAAATTATGGCTGAACCGCTATTGCCTCGCGACTGGTTGTTATGATGCGCAGCGGCTCTCAGCCTAAAAAAAGGAGCGAATGAGTATGGCTAAAAAAGGTGGCTTTCCCATGGGCGGAATGGGCATGGGCGGCGGTGGCATGAACAACCTGATGAAACAGGCCATGAAGATGCAGCAGGATATGGAAAAGGCCAAGGAAGAGCTTGCTGAAAAAACGGTGGAAGCATCCAGCGGCGGAGGTGCTGTGAAGGTTGTTGCAACCTGCGGTAAGGAAATAAAGTCTATTGAAATATCCAAGGATGTTGTGGATCCCGATGATGTGGAAATGCTTCAGGATCTGATCCTGGCGGCGGTCAGCGAAGCGCTGCGAAAAGCCGATGATGAAACCAAGGCAACCATGGGCAGGTTTACCGGGGGAATGGGAAGCATACCGGGTATGTTCTGACCAGAAGGGTCTTCCACGATTCCGGTAATGCTTTCCGATTTACAGGGTTGAAATCCAGGTTCTTCTGATGAGCTGATATTCATCCGGTTCATGCATGGAAACCTGGGTTTGAATGCGCAGAATCCTGTGAGTTTTTCAATGCGCAAATTGAAAAAGGCCGATTTGGAGAACAATATGAGCATGTATGCAATGCCGGTTGCAAAGCTGATCGACGAGTTTGAAAAGCTTCCGGGTATAGGACATAAAACTGCACAACGGCTGGCTTTTCATATTCTGGGGTTGCCGGCTGAAAAAGCGATGGCTTTTGCAAAAGCTATCGTCGAGGCCAAAAGAACTATTCACTACTGTTCTGTTTGCGGAGATCTCACCGACACTGATCCCTGCAGAGTCTGCATCAGTGAAAAAAGAGATCATTCGGTGATATGCGTCGTGGAAAGCCCCAGAGATGTTGCGGCGATGGAAAGGGTCAGGGAATATCGGGGGCTTTATCACGTGCTGCACGGTGTCATTTCTCCGATGGAAGGCATAGGGCCTGAAGACATCAATATGAAAACCCTGATCCAACGTGTCGGGACGGGAGAAGCCCGGGAAGTTATCCTTGCAACAAACCCTGATGTGGAGGGTGAGGCTACAGCAATGTACCTGGCCAAGCTGATAAAACCGCTGGGGGTAAAGGCCACCAGAATCGCTCACGGGCTGCCCGTGGGAGGGGATCTGGAATATGCCGATGAGGTTACACTGGCTAAGTCACTTGAGGGAAGAAGAGAACTATAACAGAGGGTAGCAGCACGCAACGAATTGAATCAGGAGGATTGTCATGAAGGTACATAAAGCGATAATACCAGCAGCAGGTTTGGGAACACGTTTTTTACCGGCAACAAAGGCACAGCCCAAGGAAATGCTTCCGATAGTGGATACGCCCACTATTCAGTTTATTGTTGAAGAAGCGATTGCTTCAGGCATAGAAGACATTATTATCGTTACCGGCAGAAGTAAAAGAGCCATAGAAGACCATTTCGACAAGTCCATTGAACTGGAGGAAGAACTGAAAAAGAATAAAAAAGAAGAGCTTCTGGCCCAGGTGAGGGACATTTCGAACATGGTCAACATCCACTACATCCGGCAAAAGGAGCCCAGAGGGCTTGGGCATGCCATATACTGTGCGAAAGCCTTTATCGGGAATGAGCCTTTTGCGGTGCTGCTGGGTGATGACATTGTAAAGGCCGAAGAGCCATGTCTGAAGCAGCTTATCCGGGTTTATGACGAGTACAAGACTTCAGTTCTGGGGGTACAGAGGGTTCCGGACAGCGAAACTTCCAAATATGGCATCGTGGCTGGCAAGCAGCTGGAGGAAAGGGTTTATAAAGTAAATGATATGGTGGAAAAACCAGAACCTGGTCAGGCACCTTCCAACATTGCTATTTTAGGACGCTACATCATTTCTCCAAGGATCTTCTCCCATCTTGAAAATATTACACCCGGTAAAGGCGGAGAAATTCAACTGACGGATGCTTTAAAAAGCCTGATGCACCAGGAAGCCATGTACGCGTATGACTTTATCGGGAAAAGATATGATGTGGGCAATAGAATGGGCTTTTTGCAGGCTACAGTGGAATTTGCACTGGAGCGGGATGATTTGAAGGACGAATTTAAAGCCTGGCTGAAAAAAACGGTAAACGACTGAAAGAAAAGGGGATTTTACTTTGTAAAATCCTCTATTTTTCTTAACCGGGTGATCCCCTCCGGGGTTCGTTCTGCTTTCAGTACAAAATGGAACCTGTTCAGGTCTGTGCACAAATAAAAATCATTTTTTGGTGCCCAGTCCCAGTTCTCCGAGTCAAAGAAGTTCTTGCCACTGGTGTCCTTCAACTGTTTAATAGCTGATTCCACAGGATAAGGCTTGTTTTCCAAAAGGCTTTTAATGTATTCGGCGCAAACGGTGTCTTCTTCCGATTCAAACCTGCCGGCAACTCCCATACAAACCAGAGAAACCTGCAGCGGGTTGCGTTGAAGAATGTATTGCGCAACCGCTTCGGCATTCACAAGGCATCCGGTAATAATTTCATCAGCCCCGGAGGCGTGCGCAATACCCTGCGTACCCGCACTGGTGGTTTGGATGATGGTTTTACCTGTAAAATCAATTTGGTGGATCTCATCCGGTGAATTCCCATATTGAAAACCAACCTGTTTTCTTCCATATCTTTCTCCAATCAGGATAAAGCTGGGGTTATCCTGCTTCAGCCTGTATGCTTCATCAATTTTTGCTACAGGCAGGACAGCCTCGGCACCATTATGAAAAAGGTAGCTAGTAACTGTACAAGCCCTGAAAACATCTATGATAACAGTCAGCCCAACAGCATTTCTTGCTCCCTGAAGCATTTGGAGTATTTGTATGTTCATCGTGCGCCTCCTTTGCGAATAATAACAACCGGTATAATCTGAATACCGGTTGTTTGAGCGAACAGCCAGGTTGAATGGGCGGGCAACAGGTTTAATTCATTTTGGCAAAAAGACTGATTGCGTCCTTTTCAACCATCAGACGGCCATATTCGTTCAAATAGCCCTCAAAGAAAAGGACATTCAGAACCCTGTCGCCGTATTCCGCCAGCACGCTTTCAACCCTGGAAAGGTTGTAATCCACCCCGTCCATCCTTTTCAGCACCAGATAATAGGAGCCTTCGCATTGATATACCATGCTTTCACCGGTATAAAGCGGGTTCAGGCGAGCGGAAAGCTGACATAGATCATCGAAATTGTCCAGATTGTATATCAGCACGGTGGAACAGATATTGTTGGTTTTCTTTTTTATCTTCAGATCATTTCGTCTATACCGGTTCTTAATAAACTTATGAATAGACTCAAAATCACCGTCTTCGTCCATGCGCGTGATGGTGATCACAAAGCCCTGTTCAACATCGGTAACCGCTTCAATGCATAGCTGGGATTCATGCGTTTCAAACCCAAGCTCCAATTCAGCCTGCTCCATGAGATCCCAAAAAAGCTCCTGTGTCTCGGGAGAGTTGTAATTGAAGGAGGATAAGTCGATGTCCCGTTCTTCCAGGTCATCAAAGGTGACGAAGATGCGTATTTTGTTTTCGTTGATTTTTTCAATTCTCATACTCTGCATCCTCAAATTTCAATCGTTCGGATTTATTTATGGAAAACTGGTTTCAGTGGTTTATGCCTGCTTATGTTCTTTTAAAGAAACTTCGTTGCTATTAGCATCGGTATACAGCTGTTAATCCTTTATACCATTATACTTTGAAAACCCTGTATTGAGAAGTACCAAATTCTGATTCTCCATTCGGTTCGTTCCGTGTGCTTCCCGCCTGCCCGGTTTTGCTGCTGTCTCCTGCCGCATTTTCATCTAAAAACCTTAGTTTGGTTTATTCAGGATCTTTAACTGTCTTGTATCATATTTCCCCAATCTACGAATGGTTAATCAAAGAAACAGGAACAATATATACTAAAATATTTACTAAGCTTGGTTCATCGGCTGTGAAGAAAAGCGGCGAGTGAGAGTAGTGCAATTTAACAGTAATGATGCGGGAGTTCCTCCAGGGCATTTGTTAAAAAGTTATTCCCTAAAGGCAGGAGTTCGTGTATAATGTTGTCTGATATAGACATAATTAAGAAGGAATTTATGAAAGAACTAATTCTTGCTTCACAATCCCCCAGAAGAAAAATGCTACTGGAGCAGGTCGGAATACCCTTCACCGTGCTTCCCTCAGATGTGGATGAGACGATTGACCACAACCAACAGCCTGCAGAGATTGTGCAGATTCTTTCCGTAAAAAAGGCGGAAAGTGTTGTTCACCAATTGCCTGAAGGGTCTTCTGCCGTGGTACTGGCTGCAGACACCATTGTTGTGCTGCAAGGAAAGGTTTTGGGCAAACCAGCAGACAGGGACGACGCATTCAGGATGCTGCAGATGCTTCAGGACCAATGGCATGAGGTAATGACCGGAATTACTTTGATCGACATCAAAACCGGTAAAAGGCTTGCCCATGTTGAAAAAACAAGGGTACGGGTTCGTCCGTTAACCCCTGATGCCATCCGCGATTACATTGACAGCGGAGAACCCCTTGATAAGGCCGGGGCATATGCGATACAGGGGTTGGGTGCACTTCTGGTGGAAAAAATCGATGGCTGTTATTCCAATGTAGTGGGCCTTCCGTTATACAGCGTATCGATGATGCTTGCTGAAATGGGAATCCATACACCTTTAGACAGGTGAAGTGAACTGGGAAGAATAAATCTGCTTTTATGGCACCACGTTTGTTACAAAAATTTCTGGTACCTAAGAGCGCTACGATAAAATGATACGAAGTAGAAAGGAAGAAGCAAAAAATGTTTACACGGGATATCGGAATAGATCTGGGAACAGCCAATACACTGGTTCATATAAAGGGGAAGGGTATTGTTCTTCGTGAGCCTTCTGTGGTAGCGATTAATAATTACACGGGGGATGTCCTGTCTGTGGGTCTGGATGCGAAGAACATGATCGGTAGGACACCCGGTAACATTACAGCCATAAGACCCATGAAGGATGGCGTTATTGCCGATTTCCAGGTGACACAGGGCATGCTGAAATACTTCATCCGAAAGGTCACGGGAAATAATAAACTGCTGCGGCCCAGGGTAGTGGTTTGTGTCCCGTCAGGGGTAACCGAGGTTGAAAAGCGGGCTGTTACCGATGCAACCTTGCATGCAGGCGCGAAGGAAGCCTACCTGATAGAAGAACCGATGGCGGCTGCAATTGGTGCAAAGCTTCCTGTGGAGGAACCCTCCGGCAGTATGGTTGTAGATATCGGCGGGGGTACAAGCGAGGTGGCTGTGATATCTCTTGGGGGCATTGTGGTCAGCCGCTCCATCAGGGTAGCCGGAAATGAGCTGGACGATTCTATTGTCCACTATATCAAAAAAGAATATAATTTAATGATAGGGGAACGGACTGCGGAAGATATTAAAGTAAGGGTTGGGTCTGCAAGCCCCCTCCAAACTGAGATGAAGATCAATATTTCCGGGCGCGATCTGGTGACAGGCCTTCCAAAGGATCTTTCCATCAGCTCTCAGGAGATCCGGGAAGCCCTGGCTGAGCCTGTCAATTCCATTGTCGACTCCATCAAGTATACATTGGAAAAAACACCTCCTGAATTGGCAGCAGACGTCATGGAAAGAGGAATTATGCTTACCGGCGGCGGGGCGATGCTAAAGGGGCTTGATAAGCTGATATTGAAGGAAACGGGTATCTCTGTGAATATAGCGGAATTCCCGCTGGATTGTGTTGCACTTGGAACCGGCAGAGTATTGGAAGAAATAGAAGTTCTGAAAAATGTATTGATCTCATCGAACAGAGGCCGGTAAAGGTTTGAAGGCGCAGGCCTCAATTCAGATGTGTCTGCGTGAATTCATCATGATATGGGTGAGGGTTTATTCCAAAAGGGGGTAAGTCCCCTTGGACAACTTGGAAAGGGGTCTACCTTTTGCGGAAATTTTTTGAAAACAAGGTTGTTGTTATCATTCTGGTTGTCATCCTTCTGCTTGTTATCGTTGCACTTACCGCTGGCGAAAACAGCAAACTGAGCGTCGTCCGGAATGTTCTTTCGGTTCCTCTCAAACCATTGCAAAAGGGAATTAATGGCATAGGCAATCAGATCAGGGACACCATCAATTTCTTTCAGGATGCCCGAGCAGCCAGAAAAGAAAACGAAGAGCTGAAAAAGCAGCTGCAGGAAATGGAACGGGAAATGGACAAGGTGTATCAGCTGCAGAAGGAAAACGAGGAGCTGAAAAAGCTCTTGTCCATAAAAGAACAGTATACGCAAGAGTTCACTGGCTGTAATATCATCGCAAAGGATCCCGGAAACCTGTTTGAAGTTTTCACGATCGACAGGGGAAGCAAGGACGGGATTGGTGTGAACGATCCGGTTGTAAATTCGGATGGCCTTGTCGGAAGGGTTTCCCGGGTTGACCTTTTATCGTCAACGGTTGTAGCGATCATCGATGCAGAAAGCTCGGTTTCAGCAAGGCTGTCCAAAACACGGGATATCTTTATCCTGAAGGGGGATACCCAGCTGCGCACACAAGGACTGTGCCGCCTGGACTATATTCCGCCTGATGTGGACGTTGTAGTGGGGGATAAAGTAGAAACCTCAGGAATGAGCAGCCTTTATCCAAAGGGAATCATCATCGGTGAAGTGGTTGAAGTGATCCGGAACGAAGGACAGTTTGACTATTATGCTATCGTGAAGCCTGTTGTTGATTTCCGCCGTCTGGAAGAGGTGGCCGTGATCAAGATAACCGCAGAAGAGGAGAGCCAGCCATGAAGAAAAGGGTTTTGGCTTTATCTGCTCTTTTCTATGGTTTTTGCCTTGTGCAAAGCACCTTAGCCGGATATGTCGAGATCCTGGGTATCCGCCCCAATCTGTTGATTGTGGCGGCGATCTCCATTGCACTGTGCAGAAAGGATATGGAGTCAGCGTTCATGGGCCTTCTCTTCGGCTTTGGGTTGGATATCCTGATCGGGCACGCTTTGGGATGGTATGCCATTCTCTTGTTCCTGGCTTGTTTTGGCATTGGTATGGTGAACCCAAAACTATACAAAGAGAATGTCGTCATCCTGGTGTTTTTTGTTTTTTTCTCCACGGCAGCCGTCGAACTGATGTATTATTTTGTTAATTATTTCCTCAGGGGCTACCAGGACATGGTATTTGTGCTGACGACGCTAATCCTTCCCGAGAGCTTGTATAACGCTGTTCTGGCAGTTCCTGTCTATCCTTTGATAGCCAGGATTTATAAAAAGCTGGATAGGTTTGATTATGTCCATACCAGACTTTAAGGGTGGTGAAAATGAATACAGAAAAGGAAATTGAGAAGAAAAAACTTCAGGATTTAAAAAGAAGATTTATCCTGTTTTTGTTGATCATTCTTGTCGCCTGTGGTGTTCTGCTTCGGCAACTTGTCCATCTGCAAATCACGGAGGGTCAGAAGAATCTGGACAATGCCTTGAACAGAATCGTCACAAAGGGTGTTATGTATGCCAAACGCGGCAATATATATGACAGGAAAGGCATTCCCATCGCTGGAAACCGGATGGGTTACTGTATTCAGTATGTGAACGTGAATGCATCGGATGCCGAAAAGAATGCGATGCTCAACCGCCTTGCACGTCTTCTTGATAAAAACGGTGATCGGTATAAGTCTACGCTAAGCAATATTTTTAATTTTAACAGCTTCACCTTTAGAATTAAAAGCGATGGTCTTGTGAAAGTCATCGGTATGAGCGATGCAGATAAAGAAAGCTTGATGGAAGCGGATGAGAAGGAAATTTTTCAATATATGCGTGAAAAAACCTTTAAAATCGATCCGTTATATACCGACCAGGAAGCATGGAGAATCATGGAGTACCGTTACGAGATGATGATCAATCCGGCAACCATCCAAACCCCCCTGCTGATTGCTGAGGATGTTTCGAAGGAAACCATGGTTGAACTGGAAGAGCGGAATGCCGAGTTTATGGGGATCAGCACGTACCCGAAGCCATACAGGGAATATTATAACGCAGCATTGGTAGGTCATATCCTTGGGTATATCCGTAATATCGGAGACAACTATCCCGAGTGGTCTGAAAAATATCCCGAGCTGGGGTATCAGAGTTCTGACCTGGTCGGGTGGGACGGCATAGAACGGGCGGAGGAGCAAAATTTAAGGGGCATTAATGGCATTACGCGCAAGGAAGTGGATACTGAAGGCAGGATCAGGTCTTATAAAATTGAAGTAGCCCCCAAGCCAGGGCAGGACATTTACCTGACCATCGATTTGAACCTTCAAAAAGCGGCTTATGATTCACTGGAAAGGAATATCCAGCTTATACGGGAACGGGAACACAAAAAGAATCTGCATGATGCCAATGCCGGGGCAGTTGTCGCGATGGATGTCAAGAACGGTGAAATTCTGGCCATGGTCAGCTTCCCCACCTATGATCCGCTTATTTTTCTTGAGGGGAACTGGGAAAAGATTAATGAACTGAACAACGATCCGAACAGCTCCGCATTGAACCGGGCAACCCAGGGGAGATACGCACCGGGGTCTACCTACAAGCCCCTGATAGCAATAGCAGGCCTGGAAACCGGAACGATCACGCAGTATACGAGGCTTAACTGTCCGAACAGTATGGAAATTGGCGGGTTGAAGTGGAGAAATCCAGAGGGGAATCAGGGTTTAATCAGCCTGGAAAAAGCGCTTGCAACCTCGAGCAATATGTTTTTCTTCCAGACTGGTTTTAATACCGGGATTGATAACATCGTGAAATGGGCAAAAAACTTTGGGTTTGGAAAGCCTACCGGGGTTGAAATCGGTGAATCCATCGGTGCCCTGGCATCACGGGAGTTTAAACTCAGGGAACTAAAGGAAGGCTGGGTTCCCGCGGATACAGTCAATGCTTCCATTGGGCAGCTTTACAATGCCTTTACCCCGATTCAGCTGGTCAGTTATGTATCTACCATCGGAAACGGAGGGTTAATGTACCGTCCACATCTGGTTCTGAAGAGAAAGGACTCTTCCGGTGAAACGTTCATAACAGAAATTGCGTACCAGGAAACCGGTGCCCAAAAATCCACCATCGAGGCTGTAAAAAAGGGCATGGTGGCTGTTACGAACTCTGAAGACGGTACTGCGGTGAATGCCTTCAAGGATTTCCCCTTTGAAGTGGCAGGAAAAACCGGTACGGCTGAAACCGGGCATGAAGAAACCGAATCCTCCAACGCCCTGTTTGTATGCTATGCACCTGCCGATGATCCTCAAATTGCAGTGGCCGTTGTTGTTGAAAAGGGCGTTGTTGGCGCCTGGACAGCATCCATTGCCAGGGATGTTTTAATGACCTACTTTAACATTCAAGAGCATAGTACAACACAATAATCCCGGAAAACACAACAAATAGCAGTAAAGAAGGGTTAAACATGGATAACGAAGCAAAAAGCATCGCTTTTAAAGGAACAGCGGAAGCCTTGATCGTTTTAATTCCTGAAGAAATGGAAACCAACGTTCTTCTGAACCAGGTGGCTGAAAAGGTTCGGGCGGCAGAAAAGTTTTTTCGCGGCGCGAAGCTGAAGGTGGTATACAGGGGAAAGCTTCTGACCGCAGCTGAAGAAGAGCAGCTTGTTGCGGTCATGGTGGAAAACAGCGGCGTCATCGTCGAGCATATCCGGCATGAAGAAGCGGCTGCGCCTGTCGAAAAAGAAAAACCGTCAAAGCTTTCCGGAATGCCTCTTCGCAGAATCTTTTTCAAAGATCTGCAGGAAGGCATGTGTAAGTTTGTCAAGGGGACGATCCGCGGGGGTACCAGGGTTTTTTATGAGGGAAATATCGTTGTTCTCGGCGATGCAAACCCCGGCAGCGAAATTGTTGCTTCGGGAAATGTTGTTGTCATGGGGGCTTTACGGGGAATGGTTCATGCCGGGGCTGACGGGAACAGAGATGCTGTCGTTGCTGCTTTAAAGCTTTGCCCGACGCAGCTGCGGATCGCTGATATTATTACGAGGTGCCCTGATGTCTCTGATGATTTGAGAGTACAACCTGAAATGGCTTTTATTAAAGATGAAATTATTTACGTGGAGCCTGTCGGAATTCGGTAAAAGCCGCATAAAATGAGGGTTTTACGCTTTCCTGTGGCAATGTTGCGCGGTTGACATTCAAGTTAAAAACCGATATTATTTAGGATAGACAGGACAGAGCTTAAGAAGCCTGCAAATAGCGGAGGAATAAGTATGGGTGAGGTTATCGTTATCACTTCCGGCAAGGGTGGCGTGGGCAAAACAACCACCACCGCAAATCTGGGTACTGGGTTGGCTTTAAATGGGAAAAAAGTTGTTTTGATAGATACGGATATCGGGCTTCGAAATTTGGATGTTGTCATGGGGCTTGAAAACAGGATTGTATACGATCTGGTCGATCTGATCGAAGGCACCTGTCGGGTGAAGCAAGCCCTGATCAAGGACAAGCGTTTTGAAGGCCTTTATTTGCTTCCTGCTGCTCAAACCAGGGACAAGAATTCCATTACCCCCGAGCAGATGGCAAAGCTGTGCGATGAGCTGCGCGAGGATTACGATTATATCCTGATCGACTGCCCCGCAGGCATCGAGCAGGGCTTTAAAAATGCTATCGCAGGCGCCGACAGGGGCATTGTCATCACAACCCCCGAGGTTTCTGCCGTCAGGGATGCAGACCGGATCATCGGGCTGCTTGAAGCAAACGAGTTGAAGAATCCACGGCTGCTTGTCAACCGTGTCCGCCCCGAGATGGTGAAAAAAGGCGATATGATGTCCATCGATGACATCATCGATATTCTTGCAATCGACTTAATCGGCGTGGTTCCGGATGATGAAAACATCATCATTTCAACAAACCGTGGTGAGCCCCTGGTTGCAGACGGGAAATCCAATGCAGGGAAAGCCTACCGAGATATTACACGCAGGATTATGGGGGAAGAAGTACCTTTTGTCGACATTAACGGTCAGGATGGCTTTTTAGCAAAGGTCAAAAAACTGTTCGGGTTCAGATCGGCATAAGGAGGGGTTACAATGCTTGAAATGTTTAGTAAGTTTTTTCGGAAACGTTCATCCAAAGATGTTGCCAAAGAGCGCTTAAAACTTGTCTTAATCCACGACCGGGCCAATGTTTCACCTCAGTTTCTCGAAATGGTCAAGGGTGAAATTATAAAGGTAATACAAAATTATATGGAAATAGATGAAGAAGCGCTGGATATCCAGCTTACCAAAACCGTAAGCGAAGAGGGTGAGGGGGTTGTACCGGCCCTGATTGCAAACATTCCCATTAGAAGCGTAAAAAGCTGCGGCAGATAATCGTTCATTTTCAAGGCTTTTGGGTTGGAGGCATGCATGAATATCGCATTTATCGCGCACGACAATAAAAAAGAATTAATGGAAGCCTTCTGCATTGCTTACAAGTTCATACTCAAGGATCATGCCATATATGCCACTTCAGGCACAGGCTCAATGATATCCGAGGCCACCGGCCTTGGCGTCATTTGCCTTGAATACGGTCATCTTGGCGAGGAACAGATTGCCGCCAGGGTTGCCTACAACGAAATGGATTTGGTCATCTTCTTTATGGATCCTAACCAAAGCGATCGCAGACTGGCAGGGTTTAATACCATCCGTTCCCATTGTGATACACACAACATTCCCTTTGCCACCAATCTGGCCACCGCCGAAATCTTAATCAACGGGCTTTACCGGGGTGATTTCGCCTGGCGCGAGCTGGTCAGGCAATCCACGATGCAGTAAAAGAAAATTCTTTCAGAAGGGTATCCTGCGGGATACCCTTTTTTGCAGCCTTTCATTCCGCTTTGCTTTACTGCTGAAATTACTTCCAGGGAGTATAAATGATTAGTATTTTTCGAGTTAAAGCAATGAACTCGTACCATGGCACAGGATTATCACTGTACAATATCCGGGACGTATTCTTCCTTGTACCAGGATTTAATATTTTCTTCTTCAGAACCCCCGGCGTCATCGTCATCGTAAAAGTCCTCTTCGAGTTCAGTGGGAGAAGCTTCAGGTGCTGCGTCTGTGTCACCGGAGCTTTGCATAGTGGTTTCCCACTGCAAAGCAGGCTCGGATGAAATATCTTTTCTGCCACTGTTTCCAGCCTCCTCCTCACTACTGCGAGGCTCATTTTTAAGATGTTCATAAAAACGTTCCAGCCGCGCAAGCTTTTTTTCATGTCCCTTTTGGGCCAACCAGAGCTTCGTGAGATCACGCTGCATGTTCCCGGTCAGGTTCTGCAGCAGCAACACCTTTTTTTGAAGCTCCTTCAGGATTGAAGCATCTGGAATCTCATTTCGGTGCTCAGGTTTTCTTTCATCCTCCCTGTATTCTTTTCTCTCGTGACTTTCTGGAGTGCGAGGCCTTGACACATCCGGGTATGGAGCATCGAAAGGGTTTGCAGCAGCTTCATTTTGCATAAAGGCCAGCTGATATCCTTTCGTGAAAGTTCCCGGCAGTTCATGGCATGAAAGCTCCTGCTCTTTAAAATAGTTTGTAAAGTAGGTAAAACAGGTCAATGAGGTTCCTGTCCCTAAAGGAACCAGTGCTTCATCGGTCCAGCTTTCGCCATTGTCGCCGGATGTCCTCGAATAGATACAGTCTGAAGAAATACGGAAGACCCGAAGAAATCCGCTGTGATAAACCAAGCCTGTGTAGCCCGGAGGAGAGGTTCCCTTATAAAGGCACTCAGAAACGTTGCCATCTGTTCGATAGAATAGCTGGTAAAGATTTTCTGAAGAAACCTGGTATAGCAGATGAGCTCGATTATCCAGACCAATCGCAGAGCATAGTATAATTTCATGCTCAGAGCCGACCAGCCTTTCCGGGGCTGAAAACAGTTCGGTTTCTTCGTTGTACAGCCTTTGATTTAAGCGCTTCACCGGTCCTTCGTTATTCGTATAAAACAAGCGGCAATGGCCGGTTTTATCGGCCACCACCCGGTAATTCATGCCCGGGCCGTCCGTATAGTCGATGGCTGTCGGCTTTGAAAATGCAGTATCTTTTATGATCTGCATTGAAAGCAAGAACTTTTTCTGGTACCGGATCGAGTAGAAAAGCAGCATAACATCTTTATACATGGTCAATGAGACATGCTTCATCCAGGGAGTGGTATCCTTACTCGTGAGCACTGTCTGTATTTCAATCTGTCCATGCCTTCCGTGACCATAAAGAATCTGGCCGTCTATGGATTGAGAAACAAAATGAAAAATATCATCCTTATCCAGAATGACTGAGAAATCATTCACCGATTTATCTGAAAGAACATATCCTCTGGACCAGACTCCGCTTTCACCAAGCATTCTGACACACAGCCCCCGGCCTGCTTCATAAAAGATATGATAAGATACGCCAAGGCTGTTTTTTACAATCACCTGCTTTTGCTCCGGATTATACATCAAAATCCCCCCATTTATTAATAAAGTGGGTTCGCCCACAACCAAACAGCGGAACCTTAAAGCTGCAAAACATCAAATTCTCATTAAAATTTGATGTTTTGCAGCAATAAGGTAATAATATCTATTCCTGAAAATTGACCAACATGCCCCGGGGGGAAATGATCCTTAAAATTTTCTTTGTTTTTGGTATCCGGTTCACAAAAAAAGGTGACAAAAAACAGCCATTCATTCACCAAAAAAGCCCGGAGACATATTATGAAATTGAGACACTTTGTATTTTGGGGGAATGTATTTTATGGGCAAAGAGCGCGTTGTTGCAGGCCTTATTGATGGTGAGGACATCTGCAGATTAAGAGAAGCTGTTTGCGTGCAGGTTGAGAAAGTATACGATCATTGCAGGGAAAAGGATTGTGTAGAAGATGCAGTGGTGGATTTTGTTGAAGACATACAATGCCTGATCGACAAAGCCATTAAGGTAAGGGTAAAGGATGCAGAGGTTGTTAAAGTATTGGCAGATCTGGATGATGTACCGTTCAGAAGAGGCTTCTTTACAGTGAATGTACGTTACAAGATTAAGCTGCGCGTTGAGTTCTGCTTCAGGGATCAATTCGGTAATTTGATGACTGATGTAAAGACCGGATTTGTTTGGTTCAGCAAGACCGTTTTCCTGTTTGGTTCCGATGGCAAGGTAAAGATCTTCAGTTCGTCAGACCCGGCACCTTGTCCTTCAATGCCAGGCAGCGACGGAGATGGTTGTGGTGTAACCCTGGAGCAGGATAATCTGCCCACTGTAAAGGTGGAGGTCGCTGAACCACTGGTTCTGAATGCCAGGATAAAGAGAGCACACTGCCATCATAAACCACATGGAAAAAGGTTTGATCTGCAGGATGAAGAGAGTTTCGAAAATGAAAATGCAGTTGCAGGAGAGGGATTGTTCCCTGCAAGAAATGTTGTGGTTACAATCGGGCTGTTTTCCATCATTAAGCTAACCCGCCTGGTACAGCTGTTGATACCGGCATTTGATTTCTGCATACCAAACCGTGAATGTGTTTCTGCCACGGACGAAAACCCCTGCGATCTGTTTGACACGATCGATTTCCCCTTTGATCAGTTCTTCCCGCCCCAGATTTTCGATTTCCCAGTTGCCGGCGTTGAAGAAAGAGAAAAGGATGATCACGGCAGAAAAAATGCACAGAGAGAAGAAAATCGTGAAAAAGACGATAGAGCAGAAAGAGCTGAAGAAAACAAACCTCGCAGAAGGTAAAACAACCCCGAAAAAATTCATAGAAAGGGAGGCGTAAGCTTCCCTTTTTATATGTGCGATTTCCGATATAAGTAGAATGAATAAAGTCACCCGTTCTTTATCTTGAGCGCAGCGAAGGCTCTCTTCATCAGTAATGCGAGATCCTTCACTTTGTTCAGCAGGCTGCGTTTGATTACCTGTAAACAATACAAAACAGATAGACATATTACCCAGTGTGGAAGAGAGTATTGCGTTTTATCAGCGGACAGGATAAAATGTATACAATGTACACCTTTATTCAACTTAGTCCCTTGTATCTCATAGCTTGTAAGGTTAATTACAAATGAATTCATATAAATTTACTAAATGCCTGTTATTTGTTTTGAGTTCTCCGAAAAGTGGTAATGAATCATCAAGGCTTTATATGCCTTCCAAGTTGAATCCTGAGTTTTGAAAAAACAGATGTTGGTATAATATATATCGAAATGAGGTGGAAAAATGGCACTGGCCTTAATCAAGGAAATCTCCGCTGTTGAAGGGCAGGCAGAGCAAATTGAAGCCGAAGCCCAGCAAAAGGCAAGGGAAATTGTTGCCACGGCCAAAAAGGAAGCAGCAGATGCTTTGCTAAAATCTGAACAACAGGCTGAACAGGAAGCAAAGGCGATGCTTCAAGGTGCAGAAGAAAAAGCGGCGATGGATATTCAGGAACAAAATGAAGCGACACAACAGCAGTGTCATGAAATAAAGGAATTATCCGGCAAAAAACTCGATATCGCGGTAGATTTCATTGTTGGAAGGATTGTGACGCACAGTGATCGTTAGCATGAGCAAGATAACCCTCCTTGGGATGGAAGAAGAGCGGGAAGACCTGATAAAAAGCCTGATGAACTTTGGAGCTGTTGAAATCAATACCCTCGACGCGGAAGATTATGAGGAACTTGCCGATAACCCGGTGGTTCAAGAGGATCTTTCATCTGTAGAAGCTCAACTGGCAAAGGTCCATACCGCCATCGATAGCATGAACAAATATTGCCCCGAGAAAAAAGGGCTGTTTCAAAGCCGTCGCGTAATCACCATTTCTGAATTTGAGAAATTGAATCAAGACCGAAAATCCACCTGGGGTACGGTTGATAAAATCAAGGAGCAGGAGGAGAAGCTTACAGCCTTAAAGGCGGAAGAAAACAAGCTTTTAAACCTGCAGCAGTCTCTTGCGCCCTGGAAGGGCTTGACCGCCCCACTTGAAGCAGTGGGAACACATAAAACAAATTTTCAATACGGTACTATTCCGTCGGCTGTTTCCTGGGATCTGACACAGCCTGAGTTTACTGAAAAGTTTCCTTTTTCCGTGCTTGAGAGGATCAACAGTGATAAGGATCAACATTATATATATTTTATCACCCACACAGACAGCGCCGATGAGTGTCTTTCATTCCTCAAAGCCCGCGGGTATAGCAGGGTTACATTCCAGGGGTTATCCGG
>JAGOJH010000053.1 GCA_017995215.1 Thermoclostridium sp. | reverse complement strand
GGTTCCGAGTAGTTATTGGACTTCAACTTGTTATGCAGTCTTGTCCACCTCGCTCCGCCTGATATGATTTCTGTTCGTCAGACCGGAAATTTGCCGCTGACTTCCTTCAGATTCCACCTCACGGTGGACACCCTTGTCTTTGGCTATACACTTCCCACTACTAGGGTGTGTTCGGGCTTTCACCCGTTAGATTGCGCCCATGCTGGGCGCACAAAAATCAAGGGTTTCACAAAACCGTGAAACCCTTGATATTGGCGGAGAGAAGAGGATTCGAACCTCCGGAGCGCTCAACACGCTCACACGATTTCCAGTCGTGCGCCTTAAGCCAACTCAGCCATCTCTCCAAGTAAAAATATGCGCTTTTTTAGCAAAAAACGTTGTCCATTCGGACATCGCTTTGTAATTCTAACACAGCAGGCAACGCAGTGTCAAGTTTTTTACGCAGTTAGATATTCCCTTGAATCCGGTTGATTAACATTTTTTTCAAGCCGCCATCAGGCTATAATTTCTCGCTTCTATCTATACAATATACTGTTGGGAGATTTCTCAGCCGGAGATATGGATGAAGCATTATTTTAAGAAGCTCTTTCGCTATCTAAAAAGCATTTACATGCTGTATACACAGGCTCAGCTGCCTTTTCTGGCAGCACAAACAAGCTTTTTTGTTATCCTTGCCTTTTTTCCGTTTGTCGCCTTCACCCTGACACTGTTTCAGGAAACACATTTGGATGATACGCTTGTTATGCAGGCCTTATCAAGCTTTTTGCCAGCATCAGCCTATATACTGACGATTCAGATTCTTGAAAGCGCCCAGGCCAATAAGAACCTGTTCATCTCCATTGGTGGCGTGATTGCTTCGTTATGGCCCTTTTCCCGGGCTGTTGAGTCACTAATCGTCAGCATCAACACAGTTTACGATGGTGAGAAGCACCACCCGCTGAAGCGGCTGGGGTTGTCTTTAGTCCTCACTGCCGCTTTTGTATTACTGATTATTTTGTCAACAGTTCTGATTTTATTCGGACGATATCTGGGAGAAGTGCTTTTTCAATATCTCGGCTCGCCCGATACCTTTATCCGGATATGGGATTTTTTAAGATATCAGTTCTCTGTACTGATTGTTCTGATCATCTTTATGCTTCTATATAAAACCGTCCCCGCCAAAAAGGTTAAGCTGGGTGAAATATTCCCCGGGGCTGCTTTCGCCACTATTTTCTGGATGCTGTTGTCTTTTGTGTTTTCCTTCTTTATGAACCACTTTTTTAAGTTTGCCAGCATCTACGGAAGTATTGCCGGAATCATTCTTTTGCTTATGTGGCTGCATTGGGCGATGCACGTGATTCTGATCGGAGCGGTAATCAACTCGGTAAACGCTTCCTGGAGAGTCCGCGATGTAAAAAAGCTGAGAATAACCGATGAAAGCTAGAAGAAACGAAGCAGTGATTGTCCTCTGCCTTATTCACCGTTTTGGTTAGCAAGCTTCCTGGTCTGATCCTCGGTGGTCAGCGCATCGATGATTTCGTCCATGTCCCCATCGAGAATTTGATCAATTTTATATAAAGTCAGCCCAATGCGATGATCGGTGATGCGGCCTTGCGGAAAATTATATGTGCGGATGCGTTCGCTTCTGTCGCCGGTGCCCACCTGGGACTTCCTGTTTTCAGCCACGGAGGATTCTGTCTGTGTCTGGGCTATTTCATATAGCTTAGCCTTTAAAACCCGCATGGCCTTATCCTTGTTTTTGTGCTGTGACCTTTGATCCTGGCAGGTAACCACAATACCCGATGGAAAGTGCGTAATGCGAATGGCGGAGGATGTTTTGTTGATATGCTGCCCGCCGGCACCGGAGGCCCGATAGGTATCCACCTTGATATCAGCCGGGTTCACCTCTACCTCGGGCACATCGTCAACCTCAGGCAGAACCGCCACGGTTACGGTGGAGGTATGGATTCTGCCGCTGGCCTCGGTAGCCGGCACCCGCTGCACACGATGGACTCCGCTTTCAAACTTCAGGCGGCTGTATGCCCCTTTTCCCTCGATGGAGAAAACAACCTCCTTGAAGCCGCCCAGTTCTGTTTCGTTGGCATCAATGATGTCATAGGTCCAGTTCATTCTTTCGGCGTACCGGGTAAACATGCGGTAAAGCACACCTGAAAACAGGGCTGCTTCATCTCCGCCCGCTCCACCGCGAATTTCAATGATAACATTGCGTTCATCGTTGGGGTCTTTCGGCATCATCAGGATTTTTAATTCCTGTGTGGTTTTTTCCAGGCCCGCTTCTGCTTCATCCATTTCAACCAGAATCATTTCGCGCAGCTCTTTATCCGGCTTATCTTCCAGCATCTCCCTGGCGTCCTGAATAGCCTTTTTAAAGCTTTTATATTCCCTGAATTTCTCCACAATTTCACCCAGGTCGGAGTATTCCTTCATCAGCCTTGGGTACAAATCCTGATCGGAGATGACAGAAGGGTCGGTCAGCTTTATATTAATCTCTTCATACTTGTTCTCTATCGATTCAAGCTTATCAAACATAATAACCTTACCTTTCAAAAAAGGATTCATATTTCAAACGCAATTATAGCATATCACAGCCACGCTGCATACTGCGGTGTAAAAATTGTGGCGCTCATGGTACGATTGCTTTTTCGCCTATGTCACTTACTGAAACAAACCCCGGCCTTTTCCCATGTCACTTACTTAAACAGTTCCCGGACCTCTTCCCATGCTCCTTACTCAAACAATTCACGGATTTCATCCTTCGTAAGCTTATGAAGCATGTTCTCCCCGGGCTTGATGACCATATCAATCATTTCTCTTTTTCTTTCCTGAAGAAGCTGAATCTTTTCTTCGATGGTGTTCCGGGTGATCAGCCTGAAAACCTGAACCACCTTGTCCTGACCGATGCGGTATGCCCTGTCAGTGGCCTGCTCTTCCACCGCAGGGTTCCACCATGGATCATAATGGATCACCGTATCTGCCCCAGTAAGGGTTAACCCGGTGCCCCCTGCCTTTAGTGATAATAGAAAAACCTGGCCTTCGCCTTCATTGAACCTGGACACCATGGATGATCTTTCCGTTGCGGGGGTTTTGCCCGACAGATAAAAATAGCTGATATCCTTTTTCTTCAGGCTCTTTTCAATAATGCTCAGCATGGATGTAAACTGTGAAAACAGTAGAATCCTGTGTCCGGAGCCAAGCGCTCCCTCCACAAGCTCCTCCAGAAGGTTCAGCTTTCCGCTGCCGCCTTCATAATCCTCCAGAAAGGATAAGGGATGACAGCAAATCTGGCGCAGCCTTGTCAGCGCTGCGAGGATTTCAATCTGGCTCTTTTCATAACCATTGTCTTCAATGCTCGCAGTAATTTCCTGCCTGACCCGGGCCAGAACAGACAGATAGAGATCCTTCTGGATATCGGTCAGTTCACAGATTAGTGTGGTTTCAATCTTTTCAGGCAGCTCCTTCAGTACATCCCGCTTCATCCTGCGTAGAATAAATGGCTGAATGTGCCTGCTCAGCTCCATCCCGGCTTCCTTGCTTTCCTCGGTGAGAATTGGTTTTGCAAACCGCTCATGGAATTTCTGCTGAGTGAACAGGTAGGAAGGCATGATGAAATCAAAAATCGCCCACAGCTCCATCAGTGAGTTCTCCATGGGTGTACCGGTCAGCGCAAACCTGTTCATAGCCGATATTTTTCGGATAGCCCGAGCAGCTTGTGTGAAATGATTCTTCACATGCTGCGCTTCATCAATGAAGCAAAAGGAAAACGCATGCTTCCTATAAGTCTCGATATCCCTGCGGATTAGTGGATAGGAAGTGATAACCAGATCCATCTTTTCGATGTTCTCCCATAAGGATTGTCGTTGCAGAAGAGGCCCTGACACAGCCATTACCTTTAATTCAGGGGTAAATTTCCTGGCCTCCAGCACCCAATTGTATACCAAAGAGGTGGGCGCTATGACCAGGGAAGGCTTTTTGGTTCTTTCCCTTTCCGAAAGCACCAACGCCAGAACCTGCAAGGTCTTTCCAAGCCCCATGTCATCAGCGAGTATCCCACCCAGCCCACTGTTGGTTAGTACCTTCAGCCATTGATAGCCTGCCTTTTGATAATCCCTGAGCACAGACTGCAGTGTGCCAGGTATTTCATAGGTCTGGTTTCTCACAGAGGAAAGATCTTCGATGAATTCTTTAAACACTTCGGTTCTTTCCAGCAGTTGATTCTCGTTATCCTGTAAAAGACTGTCCAGATAAAGACCACGATATTTTGGAAGACGTATTGTGCCTTGTTCCAAATCGCCGGGGCTCAAATCCATCCGATCGGCCAATTCGGCAAGCTTGTGCAGATCCGGGTACTCATCCAGGGGCAGGATAGCACCATCCTTCAGGCGGAAGAATTTCTTCCGTTTGCGGAAGGATTCCAGAATGCCCTTCAGTTCATCCCAATCCAGGTCGGCTGTGTCAAAGGATATCTCCAGCAGATCCTCCACAAGAGATATTCTGCCCGAGAGTTTAACCTGCCTTTTCACGGTTACTTTTTTAAACTCTTCCGAATAATAGACTTCGGCCAGTTTCTGCAGGTTGGGAAGCTCTTCGAATACAAACCGATAAATTTCCCCCTTATCCAACAGGCAGAACAGGCCTTTCTCAGCAGAAAAACCGTTTTGATAAAAAAATTTCAGGATTGGCTGCTCCTTTTCCACATCTCTTAGGATGAATTGGTTTGGAAGAGCTGCCGAATCTTCCTTTACAGCCGGGTTCACCTGATATGTGCCATAATTGAACTCCACCCTTGCGCTGATGCCTTTATTGTATTGGTCCAAATAGATCACCGGCTGTAACGGCGCTTGTATGATACTTTCCTTCAAGGACGGGCTGACCATAACATCTCCCGTCTTTTTCATCAGCGGCACCACTTCGGAAATAAAGCGGTTTTGATACTGCAAAGGAACAATGATTTCATTTAACCCTGCTTGCCTGAAGCCTTCCTGTATAACGGAAAGATACCTGCGCTGTTCCTGAGGTATTTTAAAAATCTTTCCTTGATGATAATAGTAAGCCCCTCCAGGAATGATTTCTTGAAAAAGGTCTTTCGAGTCCATTCGGACAGAAAGCCATTCCTCCATTTGTCTGATTTCAAAGATGATTGGGATGGGTCCGTCGGTTATGGGCACAATCTCCAGTTCCTGTGAGAATATGGACGCTGGAATGGCTTCCCCTGTCATTATCTCTAAAAACCTTTCCAGGTTGGAAGGCATCAGCAGAAACTGCTTACCTCGGATCAGCCCGGAAAACCGGTATGTTGACTCATATTTTGACAGCTCATGATGGGTTGTATAAATCTCTTTCAGCAATTGAATGATCTTTTCATCCCGTTCAGTAAGAAACTGTCGATTGCTGTCAAGGATGAAAAGCCTGCCATAAACCAGCCGCTTCCCATTGACCCAGGCATCGATAAACTCTTCAGCGTTTTTGATAATATAGGGCCGATTGATTCCGGCTCTCAGCTCCAGGCCGGCAGTAACACCACGGTCAGACTGGGTGATGTAAAGCGTGGGATATAATGAAAGCTGATCCCGTTTGCCCTGAAAGAGACCTCGGTTTGATGCGTCGAGGCTGTTGAAAACGGCCTGAACGGCCTTATAGCTGTTGCGGTAACGGGTGTGTTTGTTTTCAATCAGCTTGCGGGCTTCAAAAAGCACAGCGGCGATATGCTTGCAGGGCCTTGCCCACTCCCTGTAAAATGGGCATGTGCAGGATTCATTCACGAGCTCCTGGCTGGAGTTCATACGCAGCTTGACCGTGTAATCCTTGCTGCCATGCACCCGGGCAACAATAAGGCCTTCCGCTTCCGAAAGGGTTAAATCTTCAACAAAGCTATTGAAAAAATACATTCGCCCCCGGTGATAAATACTGGGGTCGTTAATATAATCGCGAATATCCTTCTCACTTAATTTGTTAAAATTCATTCAGAATTCCTCTTGGGCTTTTAGTATGTTTTGTGATGCCTGAACAAGTACAGCATTTTATTATATCACAGAAAGCTTACCCTGAAAATGCTGATGCACGGGTTTTCGTACGTTTTTGATGAATTTCTGATATTCTCGGGATGGTAATATTTCACCGTTAAGATGGGCAAAAATAGAGGACAGATAATGCGGTATGGGGAGGTTTGCGTTGCCACGCCCGTTACCACGTTCCCATTGACACATTAATCGATTAGCTGATCCAGTGTAGTATTCTCAAGCTTTTCGGCCACGATATTGCGAATATCCTTAAAAACCTGCAGAAGTTTATTGCTTCTTTCAATCGGCGTATGTTCAAAAAAATACAGGCTTGCAGAGCCCACTGAAGCCAATGGCCCGTCGATGAGGCGGATGATTTCGGCCAGTGATATCTTATCCGGGGTCTTTGCCAGCTCATAGCCGCCGTTTGCCCCCCGAAGGCTGCGCACATACCCCCCTCCCTTAAGCTGCAGAAAAATCTGCTCAAGGTATTTCTTGGGGATCCCGTTTCTTTGGGCTATCTCATAGATCTTGGCAGCATCCCTTCCATAACCTCTTGCAAGGTCTACAAGGGCCAGCAGGGCATATTCGCTTTTCTTGGTTAATCTCATATCTCCTCCATCGGAACCGGGTTTCGTGTTACAGGTTCAGCTGTTTACGGATTGCATGCGCGGAGGCCTCGAGGTTTTCATTTTCAGGCAGATGCATCTTTACCGGGATATCCGTTGTGTGCTCATTTCCTACCCATACCACCGAAACCAGCTCCTGCGAAACACTTGTTTGAATGACATCCAGGTCGGAAGCATTCAGCTCAACGGCAGATACAACGAGAATTACACCTGCATCCAGCATGATATGGGCAACCTCTGCCAACCGCCGGATGTGTTCCTTCCTATTCAGCGGCACCATGTTGATATCAATAATATCGGCATCCAGCCCGAACATCAGGCCGCCGATGCCCAGATAATAGACAAACCTTCCTTCATCAAACAATTGCTTTTCAACAATTCTTGCAAGCTCTTTGCGGGGGCTTGACTTCTCACCGGTGATCAGGACCAGCGCGGCCTTCTGGTGATACTTTTCTGCGCGGCTTTCACTGCTGATATCGCTGCCAACCCATTTATAGTTTCTCATTAGCACCTTGTCGCGAACCCAGCTGGTTTGGTCTTCCATCTCGTGCATGACAATGCCGCCGCCGCAGATCTCATACTCATCAACGATGACAAAACGGCTTGATGCGGCAATATCGGTCATCAGATCAAAGGCGATATGCCTGTCCAGGCTGAGCACGCATTCTGCCACCTCATGGCGATCCACCTGTTCCTTTTTACGGCTGTCCAAATTGGAGGCATCCAGAACACTGCGGATCTCTTCCAGCTGCATGCCTACCTTGGCCGTTCCCAGCTTCAGAAAATAAGTTTTACCCTTTACGAGCGGCTTTTTCCCAAGCCAGAACAGGTTGACCAGCATGCGCCCGGTAACCTTCGGTGCAAGCTCTTTTGTAAGACATGCCATCTCACCGCGCTTTACATAAATCTGTTCGCTGACAGTGAACCCACAGGTCCAGCCCGCCCCCACAGAGCTTTGAGGTTCACGGTTAAAGGCTTCAAGGGTTTTGACGATGGTTCGCTTACCTGAAGGATAAAACACAACCTCGTCGCCCACCGAAATCCTTCCGGTTTCAATGGTTCCGGCAACAATGCGGCGATTATCGCCGTTCAGTGTGAATTTGTAAACATCCTGCACCGGCATCCGGAATGGTTTTTCCTCCTGTGCGGTTTCATTTTCAAATGAATCCAGCACCTCAAGCACATTCACGCCTTCATACCAGGGCATTTTTGCCGAGTGATCGGCGATGTTATCACCCTCCATCGCACTGATGGGAATGAAGCAGGTGGGTTCCACATTAATCCTTTTAAGAAACCTTCTGTATTGGCGCTCTATTTTGCGAAATGCGCGCTCATTGTATCCGGTTAAATCCATTTTATTCACAAGCACACACACCTGATGAATACCCAGCATGGAAAGCAGGTACCCGTGGCGGCGGGAGTTCTCCTGTACACCCTCGTGTGCATCAATAACCAAAAGTGCAGCTTCCGCCCGGGCAGCGCCGGTGATCATATTCTTCAGAAACTCGATATGGCCAGGTGCGTCGATGATGATATAGTTACGGGCATCGGTTTGGAAAAAGCAACGGGCTGAATCGATGGTTATCCCCTGGGAACGTTCATCTTTCAGGGCATCGAGCAGAAAAGCATACTCAAAGGGCTTGGCGTTGCGGCGGCAGGTTTCCTTAACCTGTTCAAGCTTACCTTCAGGCAGGGAATGGGTATCGGCCAGAAGCCTGCCGATAACCGTGCTCTTTCCGTGATCCACATGACCCACGATCACAATATTCATATCTTGTTTATGGATTAAGTCCCGTTTATTGATCGGACGCTCCGTCGTGTTTCCCACCATTGAAATAAACCTTCCTTTTTCCCTGTTAGCAATGTCACTTTCTTACTGCTCCGGGCGATTCACAAAAGGCATTACATGTAACCACCTTTGCGCAGCTCTTCCAGGCCTCCGCCGTCTTCCTTGTCCTGGGCGCGGCCTGAGCGTTCGGCGATGTTCGCGAATTTTCCGCTCTTCAGCTCCAGGATGATACCGTCAATATCCTTTGCATCGGAATCCACCGGGGTGGTGCATGGCCAGCAGCCCAGCGAGCGATACCTTTTCCCCTGCCCCTGATCATAATACAGCGATACGGTGGGAATATTCTCACGCTTGATGTATTCCCAGATATCCAGCTCGGTCCAGTCCAGCAGCGGGTGAATGCGAAGATGCGTTCCCGGTGCAAAATCGGTTTTGAATTGCCCCCAGAACTCTGGCGGCTGATCGCCGATGTCCCAGTCGTTGTTTTTATCACGGGGTGAAAAGTACCGCTCCTTGGATCGGCTGCCCTCTTCATCGGCGCGCACACCAACAATGACCCCTGTATAAGGCTCGCAGTTCTTATCGATTTCATAAGCTTTCTTACCGTGGTTCATTCGATAACGCGGCCATTGCCCGCTTAAGGTGTTTCTAAGGGCGGCTGTTTTCAGGTTTTTGCAGCATTCAATGCGGGTGGCCTTGCCATCCGGGTAGGTTTCCTTATGATCCAGCGCTTCGCGGTTTTCGCCGTAAATCATGTCCAGATGCCATTCCAGGGCGAGAGTATCACGGTATTCAATCATTTCAGGTATTTTATAGTGGGTATCAATGTGCACCAACGGAATGGGAACATGGCCGAAGAACGCTTTCCTGGCAAGCCAAAGCAGCACGGTGCTGTCCTTTCCGATGGACCACAGCATGCACAGGTTATTAAAGCTGGCATAGGCCTCCCTCAGGATGTGAATGGACTTGTTTTCAAGCTTATCCAGATGATTCATGAATATACTCCCTAAAGTGTTTATAGATGAACACCCGCCATATGGCCTTCAGTTTAAAAATGCGGGGTGCTGTTTTAGATAAATAGTACCACTACCACATGTTTTCATACAAGCGCATTATGGCCTGTTTATTGCCTAATATAAAAAACGTGATGCAGGGGATATCTTTGCCTGGATATTATAGGATTAAACGATTTGCGGGATCGTTCAGGACATAAAAACCCTTTTCATTCAAGCTGTTCAGCCGGTTATAGGTCATTTCGCTGTCATCCATCTGCCTGAACACTCCACCCGCCTCTTCCACAATACATTGCATTGCAGCAGTATCCCATTCCATTGTGTATCCGAACCGGTAATATACTTCGGCTTCTCCCCGGGCGATAAGGCATCCTTTGATGGCACTGCCAACACTGGCAATATTTCTAATGTTATTCTTCTTGATCAGCGCCAGCAGCCTGTCGGACTGATGAGAGCGGCTGACCATCATGCGGATATCCTCTGTTCTGGATGATACGGCTATTTTCTGTGTTTGCCCATCCTTTTCATAAAATGCACCCACTCCCTTCACCGCATAATACAGCTCGCCTGCTACGGGAATGCCAATGACCCCAAGGACGGGTTTTCCGCAGAAAGCCAACGCTATATTCACAGTGAATTCACCGTTCTTCTTTATGAACTCTTTTGTGCCATCTAGCGGATCGATGATAAAACACCATTGGTTTTTCAGCCTTTCGGGGTTGTCCCGGGATTCCTCGGCCAATATGGCGCATTCGGGATATTCCTTGCTTAAAGCCTGCACGATGAACGTGTTTGCTCTCTGATCAGCCTCGGTAACAGGAGATTGATCAGCCTTGTAGTCAACGGAAAAATCCTTTGAATAGACTTCCAGGATAACCTTTCCTGCTTCTATTGCTAAATGCTTTGCGATTGCCAATACCTTGGACAGATCTGTCAGTTTCATGCTCACACTCCCGACTTTAAACCTTCGTTTTGTCATGTATGTCCACTATTATAGTATACATTCTCTTTTTAGAAAAGCTTATTTTTAGAAAGGGATTGAAATGAAGCCAGACCTGAAGCATGAACAATAAATGTCATGAGGAGGTTGTTGGTTTACTTTAGTAGTGTAGAGAAAGCTTCTCGTATGTGTTTTTCATAAACCCCCTGTTCACCCTGAAAAGCTCACGGATGCAATAATTCATTTCTCTGCTGCCAGCCAAAACATCCTCCAGGCGCTCTTCAGGAAATTTCAAACAGTATCCGCAGCCCTGTGATGAAATTCTACAGGGAAGCGATATCACCTCAAACACAAGGCCTTTCTTTTCAAAATATCTGCTCATTTTTATCGTATAATTTCCCGAATCATAAACAGCCAGGCAATCCATTTTTCTTCCCCCCAGAACAACACCTGCTTTTATCATATGAATTTACAGGCGCACTGTTTCCTGAAATCGTATTTGTCCAGTTCGTTTCCTCGGTAATGAATAGTGAGCATGAAAAAAGGGCTTCAATTTTACTTGAAACCCCTGGTACGCCCGACACGAATCGAACGTGCGACACCAAGTTTAGGAAACTTGTGCTCTATCCTACTGAGCTACGGGCGCATATCCTTAAATATTCTACTACAGGTTTCAGGCTGTGTCAACGCAGGATTCACGGGATTTTTCAGGCCGTATTGTACAGTTGAAAAAACACACTAACCACAGGTCCCATAAAAAATGGGACTCTAATGCCTGGAATTGGTTCTTTGCCGCTTTTTTCATTTATGTTAAAATGGAGTTGCAGATCCTTGACCGCAAAGCATACTGTATTAATTACAGTGCGTTGTATTGCTTTACATCCAGGAGGAGGTTTTAAGGGAGCCCTTCTGTTAGCTCGTTAATAACGAGGCAAAGAAGCCCCAACCCTATAGTAAAGGAGAACGAACGTATGCGAAGAATTCATAGGATTTTTACCTGCATCGTAGCAATATTCATTCTTTCTGCCTTAACTTATAATCAATCGTTCGCACTGGAAGAGCAGCTTTTTATTACGGTGAAAATAAATGGACAGCCCATTTTTGTAGACACTAACCCATACATAAAACAAAGCAGAACCTATGTGCCTGTCAGGTTTGTTGCAGAGGCCTTTCAAATGGAAGTGGATTGGGTTCAGGATGAAAAAAAGGTTGTTATAAGCAATGATGAGGCCATCATTGAAATGTGGATCGATAGCAGCAAGCTGTTGGTGAACAACAGCGAAATAATGATGGACGCCCCTGTTGAAGGGGTGGATGGCCGGACAATGGTACCTATCCGCCACTTGGCCGAAGTTCTTGATTTTACCGTCCGATGGGATGACTTAACCTGCTCGGTGGAGCTGGTCAAAGAAGAAGCCGAGATTCCCGCTTCCCACTTTTTAAACCGTTCATACACCGATGAAGATTTGATTTGGCTTGCAAGGATCGTGGAGGTTGAAGCCAATAACCTGAGTATGGCAGGTAAAGTCGCTGTAGCCAATGTAGTGTTAAACAGGAAAAACAGCTCCGACTTCCCGGGAACAATAAAAGAGGTTATCTTTGATACCCGGTATAACGTTCAGTTTCCGCCTGCCCACAAGGAGGGCTTTGCTGAAAGAATACCGGGCAAATCCAACGTTATCGCAGCAAAAATGGCCCTCGAAGGAATCAACAATATTGCCAACTGCCTGTTCTTCAACAACAAACCCTTTAAAAATAAAAGCGACGACTTATATAAGGTGATCGAAGGCGAATATTTCTATGAATAGTGTACTGTCACTCCAGGCATAACGAAAAGGCTTACTTTAATTTGCTATTCCCGATATGAATCGACCGGTAAAAACCATTGCAAAGCCTTTGCTTACCTGAGGATTACCTTTTTGGGGGCCTGTGGCCAATCCTTTTCATTGTTGTTGGTTTCGGGCTCTACCTTTTGTGCATAGGGTTCAATATCTTTCCAGATCATCTTTTTAGATGCCCACTCTATTAGAATTTCATCATTGTTCATTGCAAATTCCTTTTCAACGGAAAGCAGCCTGGGCTGAACAGAGCTGGAATGATATGAAAGCTTCTCAGCAGAATTGTCTTCAAAAAAGCCTGCCCTGTGCTCCGCAATTTTTTCAGCGGGAATATCATATGATGTTCCGTCTGACATTTGTACCCTCAAATATTTAGTCATGATGACCCACTCCCTTAATCTGCAAAAATGTTTGTTAATTTTTTAACTATATATAGTGTATCACACCACGTAAAAAAATGCCACAGTTTTTTGCAGGTTCATTTTTCCCCGGCTCCGTTATTTTCGTACCATGCTGGAAAAAATCAGTTAGGGGGAGTAAGCATAACCTGATAATCTGAACAAAGTAAAGGAGCATTCGGATAAGTAAGAAAAAAGTTCGCTTAACTGTATCTAAACGCAGGGATGGACCATATGATAAAGTACAAGTTCCGATTAGGTGGTGAGAATATGCCTTTCAGATATCAGGCGCAAATTCCATTCAGAAGATTTTTCAGACAACTCCGGCCAATCCCTCCGCGAAGACAACCAGAGCCTCCGGCGGGAACTCCTCCTTTTGGACCTCCAGGTGGAACGCCGCCCTTTGGGCCTCCGGGGGGACCGCCGCCCTTTGGGCCTCCAGGTGGACCGCCGCCCTTTGGCCAGCCGGGACAGCAGGGTGGACCCCCATCGGGGCCTCCACCCTCCTTTGTTCCTGCTCAAAGGGGCGACAGTATATCCATCCGGGCTGTAGATCCAGGTTCAATTCGTCCGTGCTTGTTCCGTTTTGTGTACATCTGGCTTGAAAACGGCAGACAATTCTGGGCATGGCTGGTGTTTGTGGGGCCGCGCTCGGTTGCAGGTTGGCGGTGGACTGGTTTTTCATGGGTTTACTTTGGAACTGACCTGGAGAACATCAGCAGCTTTATCTGCTATTAGGAAAGGACGGAAAATCTTTCACAAAAGCCTTGCAGGCATTCTCCTGCAAGGCTTTCTTCTTAAATCACCCCAGTGACATTCATTCATTGTATTTCTCGTAACTGATTCAATATTTCTCGCAACTCATGCTAAGTATGACGCTGAATAAAGACATGAATTTGATGGCGTTATCGTTTACCAGGATGTTTTTGTAGAGAAAGAGCCTACAAATACGCATCTTTCAGCATTTCAACCGTTTCATCATCCGCCGCCTTATTTCCGTACCGGGATTGCTGGTAGGCATTGCGCAGATTATCATGGGTGATGTTTTGCTTCTTCTCACAAGCGTGAATCCTATTGATGGTTTCACCGGGTGTTTCCGATTGACTGAAGTTAAAGCCCTTTCTTACACGCTCCAGGACAAACCGGGCATATAAAAAACGAACCTTGCTGATGTTGTCCTTCATGTCCCGCCATCTCGGTTCCCGCCGCAAAAGCCGCGACAGAAAAGAGCTTCTTTTCGGGGTTTCAGTTTTCAGCAGGGTTTCCTGCTTGTCAACATACCCCTGTTCCGCTGAACCCCAGCTGCGAAAACGGCTGAACAGGGAAGAAAACCAGGAAAACAACCCGGTAATTATATTTCTGGAATTCTTCAATAAGCGGAACAGGAAAAATAAGATAATGAACAGCACAAGGACATACGCAACGATATCCATGATGGGGTTCGCTGGTGACGCCGGCGGAAGGCCCCCAAGCTCTTCTTCGCCGCCCGGAGGGGGATTGCTCACTTCCTGCAGCGTGGTGATCCACTGAATAGCTTTCCAGATAAACTCCGCTATTTTACCAGCAGCATAGGTAATGGCATCCAGTAAGGTTCTCCAAAACGACAAGAGAATGATTCCGGCCAGAACCATGATCAGAATAATTCTGTTCCCCCGCAGCACTGTGCCGGGAAGGACGTGTACGCTGCTTTTTTCCTGTGTTTCATGCACAAGGAACCTGAGATTCGCCAGCGGAAGGCCTGCCAGCACGTACAAAAAAGCCAGCACAAGCGCAAATTTCTGAAATGGAATGAGCATCGGAGCCTGATGGGTTAAATAAACCGATAAGGTATGCAGCAGCAATCCAATAATGTAATAGAAGTATTGTCTTATGCCCCCTGATGTTCCTGCGCGGATGCCATAAATGAACAATGAGCCGGTTGCTATGGCGATAACCAGCATGCTCCCAACCGAATCAATGCGAAAAAGCGTCAGCCACAGCCATGTCATCGCTGCAGCATACACTACACCAATCACAGCCACAAGTAACCTTCGAAACTTTTTTAACACAGAGGTGAGGGCAACACCTGTCAGTGTGTGAAAAGGAAGTATCAGCATAAAGGGCATCACACACGCTTCTGGCAGCGTGAACCCGGCTATTATCAGAATAATTGGGGCAAGCATGAGGTATTCCAGCAAACACCAGAACCATCTCATTAAAATTGACTTATTCATATACCGTCCTCAGTACATTGATTGTTTAAGCGTTATATGCGTGAAAGGGCATTAAATTTTAAATATTTCCACCGCGTTCCCCTTGGCCTTCAGCCGGTGAATTCTGTCTTCCATATCCGGATCAACTACCGCGGTGACCAGCAAATAATCGGTATTGCTCGGGTTTCTTTCCAGCTCGCGGTCAAGCATCGTATTAAAGCTGAGGCAACGCAGGATTGTCAGCCTTGCGAGGTTCTCCAAAATAGTGAGCTGATGCTGCTTTCCGGTGGTTGGTTCTATCCGCACCGGCTCCTTCTCCATATCCTTTAAAAAGCCATTAGAGCCAAACCCAGCCTCTATCATATTCTTAAAGGCGTACTCCAGGACTGTGGCAATCAGGGAAATGCCATACTCCACCCGCTCCGGCTCTGCTGTTATTGACCATTGAGTAGCCTTGGTATCCACATTCAGCAGTATCATCAATCGGTGCCTGGCGGTAGGGTCATATTGGTTCACCTGTAAGGTGCCAAACCTTGCTGAAGCCTTCCAGTTGATGTTTTTCATCGGATCAGATGGTGTATATTCCCGAATACCGGAGCGTATGAACGGATCCTCCAGAATCCATCGACGGACGACCCTGTCGCCTTGCCAGCTGTGTGAGGGGAGGTTCATTTCGGGCAGCGTAAGCAGCTGTGGAAACACATACAGCCTTGCATCGGTTGCTTCGTCCTGCATGGCTGAAACGCTTCCGGTAAGCGAGCGGGCGGTGAGGGCAGCGGATTTCAAATGAAAATAACCCCTTCTTTTGCATGTAACACGATGTGTTCGTGTTATTCTCGTATACGGAAGCATGGAGAAAACACTGATGTGATATTCCCCCTGCAAAATATTCATATCCTCCTGAAGACCAAACTGCAGGCCTGAATCGATTCGGGACTCAACCTTCAGCCACGGAATGGGCAATAGCTTGCTGTTGCTGATTTTCTCGATCATATGTACGTTCTGGCCAAAATTAGCATGCAGAGTATCAAAGCTTCTCTCTATGCTTACTCTGGAAAGCCCAAATTTCATCGTGAAAACAGACTCCAGCAAGATGATGATGATTGCAGCAAAGATCAGCTTGTAAATCCACATGTCACTGGGCACCTGCCTGGTTTTTCAGCCTGTCTTCGGTGGGTACGGGGATGCGCTGCAAAATGCTGTCCAAAACAATGTGCCCGGCTGGCTTCCCGTCATCGTTACCCATGTGGCGGGTGACCATTCGGTGCGCCAGAACAGGCTTTGCCATCTTTTTTACATCATCTGGAAGAACATAATCCCTGCCATTGATGGCAGCGAGGGCCTGACTGGTTTTCAGAAGTGCCTGGCTGCCCCTTGGGCTTACACCCAGAACAATATCCGGGTGATTACGCGTGGCTTCCACGATCTTAATGATATATTCATATAGTTCTTCAGAAACGAACGTAGTTTTAAAGATATCTCCAACCCCTTGGAAATCCTCTTTACCGGCCACTGCCGACAGTGCTGACAATGGACTTTCGGACTGAAAGCGTTTCAATATCTCTATTCCATCGGCAGTATGCGGGTAGCCCATGTAAAGCTTCATCAGGAAGCGATCCAGCTGCGCCTCGGGCAACGGAAAGGTTCCCAGGATTTCAATCGGATTTTGTGTCGCCACAACCATGAACGGAGGCTCGAGCAAATAGGTGTCTCCATCGATGGAAACCTGTTTTTCCTCCATACATTCCAGCAGCGCAGACTGGGTTCTGGGAGTGGCCCGGTTAATTTCATCGGCCAGAAGGATATTGGTGAAAATGGGGCCTTTGCGGAACACAAACTCGCCCTGCTTCTGGTTGTAATAATGGATACCTGTAATATCGGTAGGAAGCAGATCGGGTGTGAACTGCACCCGGCTGAACTGAAGATCGAGGGATTGGCTAAGTGTTTTGGCCAGAAGGGTTTTCCCCGTTCCAGGCACATCCTCCAGAAGCACATGACCGCCGCAAATGAGGCTGATCAAAAGCTGTCGGATGATTTCATCCTTGCCTACCATCACCTTTTCAATGTTTGCAAGCAGCTTGTCAGTAAATGCCTTCAATGCTGTATGATCCATATTCTTAATCCACCCTTTGTACAATAATCCCCATTAACCTGTTGATAGGAGCTTTGGGGTATCTCATTCCTATTGAACCGATTGCAAAATGTTAACGCCCAGGTCTATGACGCGTTCTTCACCCAGAAAATCGAGCATGACACGAGCCCTTCCTTTTCGTTTGTCCACTTTGAGGATCTTTCCCTTTAACGCGGTTAAAGGACCATTGACAATGGTCACTTGCTCCCCTTCCATAAAAATGTCCGACTCCTGAATGATGTCCTCTTTGTCGAACAAATGGCTGAATACCTCTATTTCATAGTTGGGGATCTGAACGGGCTCCCTGTCGGTGCACAAGAGCTTGAACAAACCTGGAACCTGCCAAAGGTTTTTATAGGCTTTGGCATCCATCACCCCGTGAATGAAAATGTACCCGGGAAATAAAACCCGGACGCGGCGTGTCCATTTACCGTTCTTTCTTTCCTTGATGATCTTTTTGGGGATCATCACAGCGGGGCTTCCTCCAAACCGATAGTCCAGGCGTTCCTTGACCAGATTCTCTTCTCCTGTTTTGACGAAAATTGCATACCACGCTGAATTGCTGTTCATAATGATTAAAATACCTTCCATGCTTCCACTTTAGTGTAGTGTCACTTTTAGAATGCCATGGCTGTAGATACGGGCAGCCAGAATGGTACCCCATTCCGGCCCCCCTGGTTCTTCTATTTTACCGAATTATTTGCTTTTTAACAAATCACGGATCTCTGTCAGCAAAACTTCTTCATTCGATGGCTTCGGTGGTTCAGCTGGTTTCGGAGGTTCTTTTTTCTTAAAGGATGTTAGCAGCTTAATAAACAGGAAGATGGATATTGCGATAATCAGAAAATCGATGATGTTCTGTATGAAGGCCCCATAAAGAACAGCAAGTTCTGCCGCACCGCCCTCAACACCCGGGCGGATAACCCATTTCAGATCTCTAAAGTTCACTTGGCCCATAATAATGCCAAGCAGCGGCATAATGATGTCATTGACCAAAGACGATACAATTTTTCCAAAAGCTCCACCAATGATGACACCAACTGCGAGATCCAGCACATTCCCCTTCAGTGCGAACGCCTTGAACTCTTTTAACATATCTATTTCCCCTTTCTGATATTAAAAATACTTAAAGGCCTTGCTTTGCGACAAACTCCTATACTGTTGATATACAACAGAAGAAGAATGATTTACGCGCAGGCTTAGCCCATGAAAGCCTTTTCCGGACTGAGTCGATGCCGTTTTCGGGTTACTGCCTTACAGACTCCAGTACAGATAGCCCGATTCTCTGGCTTTGTGAGGAGAATGCATTCCCTTCACATCCAATAGTACTTTTTTACCTTCAGAGAATTTTTTCTGCAGCTTGTCCAAAGGAATTTCCCTGTACTCTTTATGGCTGACAGCCAGAATGATTGCATCAACATTGTCAACAGTATCAAAGTTACTAAGATTTATACCATACTCGCGCAGAACGTCTTCCTTTTCCGCAACGGGATCTGAAACCAAAACCTCTATACCATATTCCTGAAGCTCCCGGATAATGTCAACCACTTTACTGTTTCTCGCATCGGGGACATCCTCCTTAAAGGTGAGGCCCATCATGAGAACTCTTGCCCCTTTAATCTGCTTATCCGCCTTTATGAGCAGCTTTACCGTGTTTTCAGCAACATATTTCCCCATATTGTCGTTAATTCTTCTTCCAGCCAGGATGACCTCCGGATGGTAACCCATCTGCTGCGCCTTATAGGCCAGATAATATGGATCCACCCCAATGCAGTGGCCACCCACAAGGCCCGGTGTAAAGTTCAGGAAGTTCCACTTTGTACCGGCTGCGGCCAGAACAGAGCGGGTATTGATATTCATTTTATTGAAGATGATGGATAATTCATTCATAAAAGCAATATTGATATCGCGCTGCGTATTTTCAATGACCTTGGCAGCTTCAGCAACCTTAATGCTCTCTGCCTTATAAATGCCTGCTTGCACAATGATGCCGTAAACCTTTGCAATTTCATCCAAAGATTCTTCATCCATACCGGCAACGATCTTTAATACCTTCGTAACCGTGTGAACCCTGTCACCGGGGTTAATCCTTTCCGGGGAATATCCTACTTTAAAGTCTACACCGCAGGTAAGGCCGGATTCCTTTTCAAGGACCGGGACGCAAATCTCTTCGGTAACGCCAGGATATACGGTAGATTCATATACCACAATATCTCCTTTTTTGAGGTGCTTTCCGATATCGGCGCTTGCCCCGATGAGCGGGCTTAAATCCGGTGTTTTGTCCTCGGCTATGGGCGTGGGAACCGCAACAATATAGAAGGAAGCATTGTCCAGCGATTTTTCATCGCAGGTAAAAACAATTGATGAGCTTTTCAAAGCTTCGTCGCCAACTTCCCCGGTTACATCGAAGCTATTTTTATAACTGGCGATTTTGCGTGAATTTCTGTCAAACCCAATAACCCGGATATTTTTTGCAAACTCTATGGCCAGCGGCATGCCAACATAACCAAGGCCTACTACAGCCAAAGCTTTCTGCTTGTCCAGCAACTGTTGATATATGCTCATAGGATTTTCCCTCTCAATGGCATCCTCCTGCTGAAGTTGGAACTGCAGATGAGGAATTTTTTGTGTTATCATGATGATTATATATGATTTATATTATTTTTTAAAGCGTTGATTTTATAAAGGCACAAAAAAATGGATAAGAGTAATCCTATCCATCTTTGCTTCCTCACAGATTTGCTATTTGAACTTTTTAGCCATAACATCGCCGACCATTAATGTTTCTGTGTGCTTAAATGTGCTTGTAAATAATAACGGATGAACACGATGCATGCTCCTAATAACAACGCAACTGCCGCAGCGATGGCAATCAGCATCTTACTCTGGCTCATCTTGGATGTAAATTGTGATGGGCTGTTTCTGGTAATCGCCTGGTTGAACAGGTTTGTATCGTAATATTCTGCAACCGTCTTGTTCGTAACATCGATCCAATATTCCATGCGTTCCTTGATAACTGGTATGTATGCATTCACATCAGCTTCCGCATTCGCTTTACTGGCAGCATCAACAGTATCTGTCATCAGTTTGTCAATCTCCTGTTGATAATAAAGCATCATGACCTGGCTTTTCTTTGCAGCCACCCCTGCATCCACATATTGCTGGGTTAAGGTGTTGTAATATTGATCTGTTTCATCAACATTCAGGAAACCTGTGCCGTCAGTACCTGTCGACATCATGGGGGCAAGCACCAGTTTCTGATCCTTCTGATATTTTTGTATGATATCTGTAAGGAGTGCTGCTTCGTCATTCTTTTGTTTCATGGTTAATTCCTGTTGTTTAATTTTATACTCATATAGTTTGATCAGCTTTTCCTTGTTTTTAGTCAGATTGTACGCTCCAATGATTGAATCCAGCCTTCCCAGGTCAACCTGCTGAATGATCGATATTGACTCCATGATATCGCTAAAGGACAGTCCTGTTTCCACTGAACGGAAGTTACTGCCGTTCTCTTCGTTCAATTTAGAACTTAAGTAATTCTTAAAAATGTCCAACTGGTTATGAATTACCGTGGAAATCTCAGGATAATCATACTCGTCATACTCGATAGGTTGAATGGCACTGGCGAGCACAGACATATCTGAATAGGTTCTATAGAAATATTGCTGGTATTGCTTTACCACTTCATCTACAATCTGCTGGGCAAACTGTTGAGAGATGCCCAATTTCCTTGTTACAGTAAAACCAATAATATATTTATTCGGATAATATATGTATTGCTGCAAAGAATTAATATTTCCCTTGATGTCTTCTTCAAGCCTCTTGATATTTTCTGTTACATTCCCTGGAATTACAGGGGTAATACTCATGTTCCTTCTTAAGTCATCGGATGTGATGTTATATTGCTCCAACTGTAATGCTCTGACAACCTGATCTAATACTAGAGGCGATTTGAGCATGGACACATCCATATTCTTGCCATTGGGATCAAGCCCTTTTTCAATTCCTTTATAGTTAAAGGAGATGATTGTTTGAATGTTTCCAATTTCAGGTGTAAAAAACTTGATATACAGGAACGAAATCAGAATGGCTGCTACCACCATGGACGCTATCAGCCATTTCCCTTTTATAAAGACACGCAGAATCTCTGCAAGAGATATTTCATCTTCTTGAAAACCTTCGTCTGCCCTTTCTTCCTGTTTTAAAATAACCTCGATTTTGTCATTAGCCAGTAAATTTCCCATAATTACACGTCATTCCGCTCTAAAAGGGCGGTATAACATCCCTCACTTTCAGTATAGTTACATACCACTCCAAAAACTAATAGAAATTTATATATTTCGACTTTTCAATAAAGTATAGCACAATACTGCATCTACTTCAAGCATTCGTCATTTCCAATGTTTAACACGAAAGCACAGCAACATTGAACTATTGTGCCATTTTATACGATGGAACCAGTATTTTAACATATTCCTTGATTTCCTGATGATTGGAGGCTTTATATATTTTGGTGCTTAAAACCTCTAATTCTCTTTCCAGCATCTCATAATCGGTGTATAAGGGTTTTGCCACGAATATCTTGTCGTGTTTTGTAGCCTTCAGCCCTTCCTCATTCATCAAAAGCTCCTCATACAGCTTTTCACCCGGACGTAGCCCTGTGATCTCTATTTCTATGTCCTCATTCGGTTCAAAGCCGGACAAGCGGATTAAATTCTTCGCAAGATCCATAATCTTGACAGGTTGTCCCATATCCAGCACAAAAATCTCGCCACCTTCGGCCATGGAGCCTGCCTGGATGACAAGTTGAACTGCTTCCGGTATTGTCATAAAGAACCTTGTGATATCAGGATGGGTGACTGTAACCGGCCCTCCCTCTTCAATTTGCTTTCTGAAAAGGGGGATGACACTTCCGTTACTGCCCAGAACATTCCCGAAACGAACGGCCACAAACTCTGTTTTGCTCTTTGTATTGAGCGATTGGATGATCATTTCCGCAATGCGCTTTGTCGCCCCCATCACATTGGTGGGATTTACCGCCTTGTCCGTTGAGATCAGAACAAAGCGTTCTGCCCCAAACTTGTCCGCACAATGGGCAACATTCCAAGTTCCGAACACATTGTTCTTGATGGCTTCATCGGGATGATCTTCCATTAAGGGTACATGCTTGTGGGCGGCAGCATGAAAGACAATGTTGGGCTTGTACTCACTAAAAATCTCTGTTAACCGCTGCATTTCACGCACATTGGCAATAATAGGCACGAGTTCAAGCTCGGGGTGTTTTCTTGTCAGTTCATTTAAAATATCATACAGATTGTTTTCGTAATTATCCAGCATGAGTAGCTTTTTAGGTTCATACGCTGCAATCTGCCTGCAAAGCTCGGAGCCTATTGAACCGCCGCCGCCGGTTACCAAAACAACCTTACCGCCCAAATACTGTGCAATATCCTGAAGGTTGGCCATAATGGGTTCACGACCAAGAAGGTCTTCAATATCCACATCCTTAATTTTCTGCAACGAAATTGTTTCATCGATAAGCTGGGACATGGACGGAAGAATTCGAACCTTGCAAGAGGCTTTACAACACTTGTCATAAATACCATTAATGATTGCGGGCTTTGCGGAAGGAATTGCGATAATGATTTCATCGATGCTTTTGCTGTCAACAACCGCTTCGATTTCTTCAATACCCCCTAATACTGGAACTCCATTGACCTTCTTGCCTTTTTTCTCATCACTGTCATCCATAAAGGCTATCAGCTTATAACTCATTTCTGGATGCAATTCCATCTCCTTTGCGATCATGGCCCCTGCGTCGCCGGCACCGAAAATGAGCACCCGTTTCACATTTTCCAGTTTGATCACCTTGCCCAATACAAGCCTTCTGTACAAGCGGTATACCAGACGGGAACCCCCGATGAAGAAAACATCCAGCATGCCGGCTATAGGAAATATGCCTCTGGGAGCGAGCCTGTCCACTAAAGCGACATAGATGAACAGAAGGCCGTTTGTGATGACCGATGCCATGAAAACGTTGACCAGTTCATAGATCCCCGCATATCTCCACAAGCTGCGATAGAGCTTAAGAAGAACGAACACAGTAATTTTGAGTACAATCGATATGGCCAGTACAAGTGGCATTTTCTGAACAAATTCCGGCATGATGGCATCGAATACAAAATCATGTCGGATCAGATAGGCCAGGAAAAAAGATGCAACGAGCAAAACAATATCTGAAATGATGAATATCCCTGACTTTACCTTCTGCTTCAAGGTATTTTCCTTCTTTCAATAAAAAGTTTATGGTTTCAAGCATTCCTATTTTACCATAACCAGATAACAAATAAAAGAAAAACTGTTATCCTTTTTGTTTCTTTTTGGTTACAGGGTTGCAGGAAATGAATCCTGGCTTTACTTTGCCTTTTCTTTTCACTATAATAAGGTGGAAAGGTTGGAGGGTATGAGGCAGAAAATACAGACTGTTGCAAGCGTTCTTTTAATACTATTTATGCCCTTTATGCAATATATTGATATCGCCGGGACGAAGGTGAATATATCCCTGGCTGATGTTCTGTTGCCTGTTTTGGGTATACTCATGCTTTTCAATATTAAAGAGCTGTTTCAAAGGAAAAGATGGCTTGTTGTTCTTTATTTTGCGGGTCTTATTTTCAGCCTGGCCTTATCCCAGTTTGCCGGGCGGTATAAGCCGGATTTTCTTCATGTTTCCAATACTGTGATGTTGATGGAAATGCTCAAAACTTCTGTTGTCGCCATGTATTTTTTCAGTGCTTTTTTACTGGTGGATGAGAAGAACTTCAGGGTTTCTCTGATCACCCTTTCACTGGGGAGCATTCTGGTGATGATTATCGGGTTTTCTTCTTATATCTATTCCATCCTTGGGAAGGACTTTTTTATCGAAGCCTATACTCATGAATCTTTGCGTTTCCGGGGCACTTTTTAAGACCCCAACCTATGCGCTCTATACTTTCTTGTCGTCTTTTTTATCACTCTGTTCAATTTTCAGGTAATTAACAACCG
>JAGOJH010000155.1 GCA_017995215.1 Thermoclostridium sp. | reverse complement strand
CCATTACAGTGCCTGGAGAGGTTCACAAAGTGCAGGATCGGGTGCATCCGAAAGCGGATACTCCCGAAAACAGTTGGAGGTTTGATGTATGAACAAGGTTATCTTAATGGGTCGTTTGACAGCAGACCCGGAGCTTAGGTACACCACAGGCAACATCCCCGTATGCAGGTTCAGTATTGCAGTAGATCGCCCCTTTCAGAAGCAGGGCGAAGAGCGGCAGGCTGACTTTTTCAGAATAACCGCATGGAGAAGCACCGGAGAATTTGTGTCCCGCTATTTTAAAAAGGGAGCACGGGTTCTTGTCGAAGGATGGCTTAAAAACGACAATTACGATGACAACCAGGGCGTAAAGCATTACTCGATGGACGTGCAGGCAGAAAAGGTTTATTTCGCGGACAGTAAACGGGATGATGCAGCCGGCGGCTTCTCACAGCAGCCTTCATACAGACCACCCGCGCCACAGGGTGCTCCAGCACCGTCACAACCAGGCGATAACGATGGGTTCTACCCAATGCCCGGGGACGATGACGACCTGCCATTTTAACCAGATTGATGAAGGTTCCGGCTAAGCAATCAGCCGGGTTGAACGAACTATTTTCACACCGTTTGGGTCAGGCTTCAGCCAAACCCAGGCAAACGGCCGGCATGGGGTTACCTGCCGGTGCACACCGCATTCCGGGGCTTTCCCGGTGGCGGAACACCTACAACAAATTTTTGCCCTTTTATTGTATATAATAGAAGGGCTTCTTTTTTAATATACTGCATAACCTCAATGCTTTGCCCAGGCAGCTTTGCCTGCTCATATCCGTTGTATCCGGGGAGCAGTAAAAAATAAGCTTCAGCTTTATACCTGAGAGGGAGGAACAGGTGCGCCACATAACTGGAATTCTATTTGCGATAGCGGCATTTCTGCTGGTTTTGGCGTGCGTGCCCCGCTCAGGCGCGATATATACCCATGATTCCCAGTCTTATGAATACGCCGCAACCACCCTGATCGAATCCGGGGAGCTGAGATATTTCGGTTATGACACCCCCATCGTTCAATGGCCACCTTTCTATATGGCAATTACAGCACTGCTTGGTCTGCTTGACATACCCCTATCCCAGGGAGCGGTATGGATCAACGCTGTATGCTTTGCATACCTGTTATATGTCATGTCGGTGTATCTGTTCGACAGCCTGAATGTGAAATGGCTTGCCATTCCGGCACTGCTGATGGTATGCGTGAGTGTTCCAATGGTTTTGATTTCAGGATACGCGTGGACCGAAATGCTGTTTATTTTCCTGTCCATGCTTTCGATGATTTTGTTGCAGCAATATGTAAAAAAGAAAAAAATCGGCTGGCTTATTGCCGCCTCCATTATATCAGGCCTCTGTTGGATGACGCGGTATCTTGGCATTGTGATGATCGCCGTTCTGACCGCGGTTTTGTTTTTATCTGACAAACCACTGCTGCGAAGAATCCGGATGACCTTTTTGTACCTGTTCATTTCCTGTGCCCCGATGGCCGTATGGGTTGTCCGTAATTATCTGATCTCGGGAACCTTTACAGGGGGCAGATCCCCGGGCTATTTTACGCTGGGGGACAATCTCTGGCTTTCAATGCTGGTTTTCAGAGGCTGGTCAACCTATATCACGCCGTTGTTTGCTTATATCGCGGTTATACTGCTTGTTGTGTGCATTTGCATTCCATTTTTCCTGGAAAAGAACAAAAAGAAAGCAGAGCAGAAAAGTCACAGGGATCTGCTGACAGCAGCTTCATATACGCTGCTGTATGGGGTGGTATTGCTGGCATCTGCCACAGGCGCGGCGATGGATCCGATCAATGATCGCCTTTGGGCACCGGTGTTTCCGTTCTGGGTTCTTACACTGGTTTTCCTGATGGATGTTCTGATAAGAAACATTCAGGAAAAGCGGCTGAAGCATTGGATTGCTGCAGGGTTCCTGGTTTTTGCACTGGTTGGTGCTGCAAGCCCTGCATTATGGATATCCACCGAAGGGTTCGCGCGGAAATACGAATTAACAGGCCTGAAGCAGGACATTGGATATCGCCACTCTCCCGTTCTTTCACTGGTGCGCAGTAAAATACCGCGAATGAAGCAAACCCTTGTTATCAGCAATGATGCAGCACTTATAGGCCAGCATACCACGCTAAAATGCTATTACCCGCCTAAAAAATACAGTATTGCGCTATATACTTTCAGCCGATACAAAGAGAGAATGGACGAATTCCGGTTCGTTTATCTGGTATGGTCCGGACCCATGGATTCCGATAGCTTCATGACGGTGTCGGAATTTCGGCGGCTGTATGATTTGAAAAAAATTGCCCAGAATAATTATTGTACGATATACCGGGTGAAGAAAATCCGCCGTCAATCCCCGCAGGAGACGAATGATGGTAAGGCAGATGCTGAAACTGATACGGCCCAAACAGTGGATTAAGAATGTCTTTGTACTGGTTCCGCTGGTTTTTTCTAAAACCTTTACACATCCCGATGCGGTTCTTAGGGCATTTTACGCGCTGGCATGCTTTATTGCCGCATCTTCGGCGATCTATATTCTTAATGATATCATCGATATTGAAAAGGACAAACTGCATGAAACCAAAAGGCTCAGGCCCCTTGCCTCCGGCAGTGTTAAAAAGGGTTCTGCGGCGTTGTTTATGGTTGCTTTGCTGGCTGGAAGCCTTGTTGCATCCTGGTTTATTCATCCTTCAGTGGTTCTGTGCATTGTTGCCTACGTTGTTATAAATATTTTGTATACACTGGTACTAAAGAAAATTGCAATACTGGATATCATGATTATCTCCCTGGGTTTCGTGCTGAGGGTTATATCGGGAGCGGCCGCTATACAGGTGTATATCTCTTCGTGGGTTCTTGTTTGCACATTCTTTATCGCACTGTGCCTTGCCGCAGGCAAGCGAAAATGTGAAAAAGCGTCGCTTCAGGAAAATTCCGGCCATCATAGAAAGGTGCTGCTGAGTTACACCGACGACTTTCTAAAGAGCTTGATACAGATTAGTGTTACAGGCACCTTTATCACCTATGCACTGTACACCATTCTTGAATACGCCGACCAGCTTCCGATGATCACGATATTGTTTGTTTTCTTCGGGCTTTTCCGATATATGCAGCTTATCCTGGAGGAGCAGGAAGGCAGGCTTCCTGAGGAGATCATTCTTTCCGACAAGCCATTGCTTGTAAGCATTCTCCTTTTCGGTGCTGCCTGGATAATAATATTCCTGGTGTCCAGCGGCACATGACAGCCCTGGTGATACCAAAACCCAATAACTGAACTGTTACCATTCGCAGGCACATAGGCGCGGCGTTTCATCTTGAACGAAGTGAAGAATCCATGCAATACTTCTGGTAAGATCCTTCGCTGCACGCAGCTAAGCCCCCAGATAAAGAATATATTCGGTAATTTACACGAAACATGATATAATAACCGCAAGACCGATGAGGAGATAAGAAAAACTATGTTACGCGCATTCATCAACATACTGCTGAGAAGGCCTATTCTGGCCATTTATGATGTGACAAAGCTTTGCAATCAGCGCTGTCTGATGTGCAACATCTGGAAAACAACCAGCCAGGACATGGATCTGGGCCAGCTTGAAGCCGAAGTGAAAAAGCTGAAGCGCTTTGGCATTCGGTATGTCTTCATTCAGGGCGGAGAACCCCTTGTGCGCAAGGATATTATACAGGTTATCGACCTTTTCCTGAAATACCGCATCAAACCAACAGTTATCACCAATGGAATTCTTTTGACCGGGCAGATGGCGCAGGAGATCGCAAAAAGGCGCTGCAACCTGGCCATCAGCATCGACTCTTTGGATCCGGCCCTTTTTGCAAAGCTGCGTGGAGCCGATAAACTGCCGCAGATAATTGAAAACATCGAGAAGATTTCCGGGTTGGAGCGAAAGGGAAACTGGTCCATCACGACGACCATTACCGGGCTATCAAAATTTAATGATATTAAAAACATTGAAGACCTTGCTTCCAAACATGGGTTTATGTATGCCATCCGTCCGTATATCTTTGTGAAGGGTGTGGCAGGTAAGAAAAATGATGAGCTGACATACCAGTGGGACGATGTGGCAGAGATTTTTCTATACATGTCGGCAAAAGCGCTGCAGAACAATTTCCTGGCCTGGCTGATCTATCAGGAGCATATCCGGTATATCAAGGGCGAAGGCATGCCCATATGCGATGCGGCCAGGTATTCCTTCCTGATGACCGAAACCGGTGTGAAAAGCCCCTGCATTGAGTTTACCGATCATACCTTCAGCCTGGAGACTTTTCGCAGGGACAGGAAAACCTTCTGCAAAAAGCTTGAACAGTGCAATCAGAATACGCCATGCTTTTATAATGATGCCCGTGAGATCGGTGTGCTGTGGCGTAAAAAATGGACAGTCCTGTTCCATTTCCCAAGGATTATCAAACAACTTGTGAAGTATGGGAACTTTTTTTAAACCCTAAGGAGGGCCTACTATGAATATTTTTATAACCGGTGCTTCGGGGTTTATCGGAAAAGAGCTGGTACAAGCTTTGTCGGAAGACACAGCGGTGGATAACCTGTTTGTGCTTTACAGGGAGAAGGAACAAATCCCGTTTATTCCAAAGGTGAACCCGATTTTGGGAGATCTGGAGAAATTACCGGAGATCAAAACAGATGCCGAAATAAATGTTTTGGTTCATCTGGCAGGCTATTATAAAACCGAATCAAAGGCCCTGTGTGAAAACGTGAATGTTCAGGGAACCAAAAACGTCCTTGAATTTTGCAAGACGAACAACATTCCTAAAATTCTTTTTTTCAGCACCATCAATGTGGATCTGAAGCCAAAGGGCTGCTACGCGACATCAAAGCTGGCTGCAGAAAAAGAAATCTGGGACAGCGGCCTGGATTATATGATC
>JAGOJH010000154.1 GCA_017995215.1 Thermoclostridium sp. | reverse complement strand
ACATAATAATCCCCATAAATAAAAATTAATAGAACACATGTTCTATTACCATATCATGGATTATAGATATAATCAAGAATACTTATGTTTTTAAAAAATTGCCTGCAAAGTTTATGCCAATACCCCAGTCATGATTCCCGGGAAGCCAAAGCCCCAGATGCTTCAAGATTTGCCGGATGGTATCCTCCTCCTCGATGAAAGCAATAATTTCCATATTCCCATTGCATTTTGGGCACACAAGAGGGTCAGTATGATAGACTTTTTGTATTAGTCGAGCCCAGTTCCTACGAAAGGCCTTTCGGGAAAGATTATTCTCTATCACGGAGAGTACAGGACTACTTATTTCCTGGTTCTTTGCTGCGGTATTTACAGCTTCCGCTTTTTTACGGACACCACGCACCTTATTTGAGTAAAACCCGTAGTATCGTATAAGTTGTTCTCCTTTGTTCGGGATATGTGTTACCAGCCTTGCCAGCCAGTCCAGAGCAGTAAATTGCTCCCGAACTCTGCTGTTTTTTCCAGTATATATGACCTTTGCAATTCCGCCTGGTGTTTCGGAAGCTGCGATATAGATCATCCGTTCCTGTGATATGGGCGCACGAATAACATAATGGGCAAGATGTTCAAGGCCTTCCTCATCATCGGGACGAATTACATCGCCGCAGTAAACATGAAAACCACTGTGATGCCAGGTGCTCATGTTCTCAATAACTGCATCCGTAATTTTACCTTCACGCTTCAACATATTAAGTACTTCCAGCCGAAACAGTGGTTCAAGATGATTAGCATTTGGTGTTACAGCGGTCATAAAGCTACCATCATTAAAAAAACAGCCATCTGTTGAAATGATATGCAAATGCGGATTGAAGTTAAGAAAATCGCCAAAGGTTTGAACCGAAATGACTGCACCGGGCATGGAGGAGCTCATGGATACACTGTTTGTCAAATAACAGGATAAAACCTTCCATGCACACCGAATATTAGAAAGCTTAGCTTGTGTTTTCTCAAATAATGCTTTATCTATTTCAACTGAATAAAGGTACTTACATTCTTCACAAAGCGCACGGGTCAAATGGCCTTTCCCAGTACCAATTTCAATGACTATATCTTTTTTTCTATAGTACTAAGCCTTATAATTCTTTCAAAAGCCGTTGATTGGTTATGAAGTTCTGTGAGATTAAAATGTTTTTTGACATGTTTATCCTCCTGCATTTTTTATTGCGAAACAAAAAGGCAATAAAAAATGCAGGTCTTTTCTCAGAAAGTAAGCTTAAGATCTGCATATTGTGCATTTGTTATTCCGATAATTTGCTATTCGATCAGCTCCAGTTCCCTGGCACGAAGTACAGCGTCCATCGCAGTGCCGACCTCTAGCTTTTGATATGCGATTTTGGTATGGGATCGTATTGTATTAATGGACAGACCGGTCATTTCTACGATTTCAGCATTTTTATAACCCTTTGCTAACAGCTCCAATATGTACTTTTGTTGTTTGGATAGCTTTATTGGCCTATCAGCAGCGTATGTTATACCTCTTTGCCTTTTTGATTGGTTATAGACAGCCTGTTGTATCTCATGCACATATTTGTCATTGGGAGTTGATATTGTTTCAATGCTTAATCTCTTTCTGAGCCTGTATATGATGGGGAGAATTGCCTGCCCTTCATCAGCAAACACTCTTATGAAACCATATGGCTCAGCATAGGCTAGCGTTGTTTGAAGAAGCAACACGGCTTCCTGTTTTTTCCCTGTTATCCATTTAAGGATAATCATGAGCACATCGGCCTCAATTTCATCAAGAAGCCTGCTGAAATCATTAGATAATGCTTTTATTCGTTCACATAAATATTGTGCCTTTTTGTATTCTCCTAAAACAATGTAAGCCCTTGCTGTTGTAAAATGAAGGTAAATTTTATGCAGCTCCATGTCTTGTCCGTCGTGTACAAAGTAATTGTCAAGCCATAACATTGCTGCTGCTTTGTCACCGTCTAAAAGCTTAATTTTTGTTTCATATGCTGTAAACACTGGAAGAAGGTATAAAAGGCTCTTCTTCTCTAAAAAACCTTTAATTTCCTTCCTTTGCCGTACAGATTCTTCTGTTTTTCCCATAGCCAAAAGGCATGCTGCAATATGCAGCTTACATAAAAATATGAGTTCATCCGAGTCAGTCACTGGGTTTGGCATCACAAGAGAAAATGCATCTTTTAGCTGGTTCCTTTCATATAGAAGTCCTGCCCTTACGCCCGATTCAATTATTGGATAATAGCCGCCGAGCATGATAAAAAAAGCCAGATGAAATTCTGCAAAGTGATCTTCGGTGTTCATGGCGTAATGTGAATAATCCCGATGTGTTCTATGAAAAAACGGAAAATATTGGCATTGAGATTTTGGAACGCTTCGTTCATCACCCTTGAACGCGTCGCCTGCAGGCAGCCTGGCCATCTGCTGCATAAAGGTATACCTGTGATCAATGGTGAAAAGAAAAAGCATGCTTTCAATGAACATTTCATATTCGCCGGCAATGTCCTCGATGCGTTCATAAAGTTTATCCAGATGAAAGAAGAAATTCTTAGCATTGCTGAAGAATAACGCATACCAGGCGCAGCTAATATATAGATATGGGTTCCGTTCCAAAAAGTCGGCAGGAAGCTCGTTGATAAAAGAAATTCTTGAAAGCTCAGAGCTTGACTTGCCTGTGCTGTTCCAAAAGTAATACAGAGCTGTGGAAGTTCCTTTTCTGTCATCGGTTTTGACATAAAACCGCAATGCGTCAAAGTAATTACCCTCTTCAAGATAATACTCCGCCGCCTTTTTATAAAGGGAACCATCTCCGGGGGTTGTTACTTCTCCGGCCTCCAGTCGTAAAAAATCCAAAAACACATGATGATAGCGATACTTGTCATCCTGCTTGCTGATAAACATGTTCTCGCTGCAGAGCATGTTAAGAATTTTTCCCGCATCGAAATTTTGTGTTAGCTGCTCGCAGAGTTTTTCAGAGAATTCGTCCACGATAGAGGTTTTTATCAAAAAAAGCCGCAGATCTTTGTCAAATTTGTCCCATATGTGCGTTTCAATATACTTGTACAGAAAGCTGCCTTCCAGTTTGTGATCGGCTGTTATTTTCCCGCTTAACGCCAAAGCACTAACCGCAATTGCCCACCCCTCAGTAAGCGAAAAGGCCCGATCTGCCTCTTCTTCAGTAATAAATTGGCCATAGCTTGAAAAAAAACGTCGTATTTCATTGTTTTTAAATGCAAGCTCGGAGGCATTTATGAAGGCAATCTTATCGCTTTCCTTCAAAGGTGCGAAAAAATGGGGTAATTCGCTGCGGCTTAAGATGATCACAGTGATGGATAATGGCAGCCGTTTCAGGATGTAGATAATGGACTTTAGTATATCATCATTGGTGATGAAATAAAAATCATCTAAAACTAGTGCGTATCTGCCATCGTCAAAGGAAAACCGGGATAATATATCGATAGTATACTCTACAGGCGAATCGTTAAAGGCTGGTTCCATAATAATTCCAGACAGGCATTCCTTTTGAGGCATAACAGAAAAAAGTGCGGAACAAAAAAACCTGTAGAATGTGGAGGGTGTATTGTCATATGCGTCAAGCCCCAGCCAGATAGGAGTAAAGCCGGATTTTTGTATCCACAGGAGCGTGGAAACCGTTTTCCCGCTGCCGCCTGGTGCGCCGATATAAATGCATCGTTTTTCAGAGGCTTTATCAAAGCGTCTAAGCAGTTCCAAACGCGGAGCGCATATCTCCGGCAGTTTGATTGGAATTAATTTATCCGTCTGCAAGGTTTGTACGTTCATACTTGTACCTCTTCGCCTATGATAAATAATAGCATAAGGCATACTGGTTTACAATTTTAAAAGTACAGATGTGATAAATTTCGTGTGATGTACTCCCACTACGAATAATGGTGGGAGACTTCATGCTTCGTTGTTATTATACTAAAAAAACAAAAAAACCTCACATTCCATTATGAAGCCTGAAAAATAAAGTTTCAAAACCTCACATCCATGTAGTTTTTTGGTTTGAGATTTACTTTTATAATCAGATTTGAAAGAATATTCTGATGGAGGTTAAATGTGAATCAAATTCTTGAAAAAAGCTTTGATTTTTCTATACGTGCTGTGGAACTGATTAAGTATCTGGATGAGGAAAAGAAAGCATTCCCGCTTTATGAGCGATTTCTTGCCTGTGCGACAGCCATTGGAATAACCCAGAGGCTTCTTCTGTCAGCAGGCAAACAGACTGTGAAGGACAGTACAAAGGCTTTTTCCTATGTGGTGGAGGCGGAATATCTGCTTGAAATCATGGCAAAAACCGGTTATCTAACGGAAAAGCAAAGCCAGCCGATCATTGACGACTGCCGTTCACTGAAAGCATTGATTACTGAGCGTGCAAATGAAATGAAACCACCTGCAGCTCCATCTTCACGCTAAGCTTGTCGAGCACTCGAAAACCAACAGTGTACAGATCACTTTTAACAGCATGAAGGGAGCAACGGAAAAGACCTTTATCACCTGAAAACTAAGCACAAGGACAAAAAAGCAGAGTGAATTCGTTCGGCTGAAGCTGAACATCAAGCGTTTTTATGAAGTAAAATACGTAATGGCGTTTTTATGAAGTAAAATACGTAATGGCGTTTTTACGAAGTAAAATACGTAATGGCGTTTTTACGAAGTAAAATACGTAATGGGCTTTGGCGGGGGACTCTACCCCCACCGAAGAAAGAACAAGGAACCCCCACTTAAGTGGGGGCCTTAGGATTCTGATAACAAAAATACAAGAATAAAATCCATAAAGTTGATGATCGGATTGTGAGTATTCACCAACCGCATATCCGGCCAATTGTAAGGGGTAAGGCAACTGCGGATGTTGAGTTTGGAGCTAAAATATCAGTCAGTGTTG
>JAGOJH010000153.1 GCA_017995215.1 Thermoclostridium sp. | reverse complement strand
GCTGTTTAAGACAGATATTTTGATGATTCTACGATAAATTCATACATTTTTTTGCAAAATCCCCTTGATTTTTCGGGGGGGTATGATATGCTAAAGGAAATTTGACGTTTTTAGAGGTGCCCTTAAAAAAATGATCAGCGAAAATGTTCCAGGCCACTATTAAAAAACGTATCCTAGGGTAAAAAGTCTGTGAGCGAAGAAATGGCACACATAGCATATATGAGGCACTGTTTGCATTTATTTACCGTGACGTGTATAATTATTCTTAGCAACCCCATGATGCCAGACTGTTGTTCAAATTCCTATTTCGTCCCAGACGGCATTTCAAGCGACTTTTTTGAACAATCCGATTCTTGTGGAGCACGATCAATGTGGACCATATGTGAGGTGCGTTTGAATGAAAGTGAAAATACTGGTTGCGGATGGGAATGAACAGATCAGGAAGGAAGTAAGGGAGATATTCATTACCGAAGGTTATGAAATCGATCTTGTTTCCGACGGCATTACCGCCATCAAACACTTACGCCGATATGATTATGATTTGGCTGTACTGGACATTCAGCTTCCGGAGCTGGATGGAAAAAGTGTATCCCGGCAGCTTCGAAAAATGGCCGATATTCCGTTTGTATTCATGTCTGAAAGTGCAGATGAAGAGTCTGTTTTGCAAGGTTATGCCCTGGGAGCGGAGGATTATGTGACAAAACCCTTTTCTCCGAAGGAAATGCTGGCTCGCTTAAGGGTTATTCTCCGTCGATGTGCGGGGCACGAGAAGCAAATCAACCGAAATCTGGTTTTTGGTCCAATATATATTGATACTATCTCCCACACTGTTAATGTAGATGATAAAAAGGTCATCCTGACACCCAAGGAGTATGAATTGCTGGTTCTGCTGGCAAAAAACCCGAATCAGGCTTTTTCAAGGGAAATGCTGCTGAATGATATTTGGGGTCATGATTATTATGGCACCGACAGAACGGTGGATACTCATATCAAAACCCTGCGGGAGGCAATAAAACCCCATCAAAAATGCATCTCAACCATACGCGGTTTCGGTTATAAGTTTAACGAAACCTCTCTTTGAACAGGTGAAAATGGTCAGGCTCATTTGTTTCAATCACAATGACATCGCATATAAAAAGGCAGGTTCCGCAGAACCTGCCTTAATAATGATATAAGATGCCTTATTTATCCGGTGCCCTGCTACTTCTTCTGAGCGTAGTCGGCGATGACGCGCTTTAAGATATCCACAGTTTCGAGGGTGTCTTCCAGTTCGTGCTTCAGGCTCTTGTTCTCGGCTTCAAGGTTCAGGATGCGAACCGATTCCAGCTCTTCCCGTGTATTTGCTGCAGTGTTTTTTTCTTCAGGTCGGGCAACAACCTTACCCACTGTCTTTGGTTGTGGCTTCTTTTCCGGAGCGCTTTGTACAAAGTTTTCGTCGGTGAATTCATTGTATTTGCCCCTTCTGACATACTTTGTGTGCAGTAGTTCATGGGAGAGATGGCCATTGGGAACCCCGAGGAAATCCTTGTAGAACGAAAGGATATACGGGTTCTCGTGGGATTTGCGCAAAACCTTGGATTCATCCTCTTCATAAAGGTTTTTCATCCGCTTCAGACGCACCTGAGGATCATCGCTTCTTGGCTGACCGCCACCGGTGATGCAGCCGCCAGGGCATCCCATCACTTCGATGAAATGGTAGGGTGACTTTCCTGCCTGAACCTGTTCCATCAAAACCTTTGCATTTTTAAGACCGCTGGTGACCGCTACTTTCAGCTCAACACCGTTCAGGAAGGAGTAGTCATCGAGTGGGTTTTCAATTTTTATTGTTGCTTCCTTAATCTTCTCCAGGCCGACAATTGGAGTGACATGCAGCTTTTCAAACGGTAGCTCTCGACCGGTGATTAGCTCGTAAACCGTTCGAAGCGCGGCCTCCATGACCCCTCCGGTAAGGCCGAAGATATCGGCGGCGCCGGTTGACATTCCCATTGGAGCATCGAACTCGCGGTCTGGAAGGTTTACAAAATCGATACCAGCTTCCTTGATCATATCTCCAAGCTCACGGGTGGTCAGCACTGCATCCACATTGGCATAGCCGTCATTCTGCATTTCCGGTCGACCAATCTCAAACTTCTTTGCAGTGCAGGGCATTACTGAAACAACGAACATATCCGCTGGGTCAATTCCCAGCTTTTCGGCATAATAGGACTTCACCACCGCGCCAAGCATGGTATGAGGGGACTTACAGGTAGAAAGGTGTGGCAGCTGATCCGGGAAGGTGTGCTCAATGTACTTTATCCAGCCTGGGCTGCAGCTTGTGATCATCGGCAGGACGCTTTTTCCGCCGGTTAACGCCTCTTTCACCCGGGTTAGCAATTCTGTGCCTTCCTCCATAATCGTTAAATCGGCTGCCCAGTTTGTATCAAAAATATCATCGAATCCGAGGTATTCCAAAGCACTGGCCAGTTTTCCGGTGACGCGGCTTCCGGGTGCAAGCCCGAACTCTTCACCAAGGGCCACACGAATGGCGGGGGCGACCTGTGCAACAACATGTTTTTTCGGATCGTTCAACGCAGACCAAACCTTTTCAGAAGAGGACGTTTCCTTCAGGGCACCCACAGGGCACACAATGGTGCACTGGCCGCAGAAGACACAATTGACCGAGCCGATGGGAAGATCCATACCCGGACCAACAACAGTGGCAAAACCACGGTTTTGTGCATTCAGAATTCCGGTTTGCTGAATTTCATTGCAAACGGTGATGCAGCGGCGGCAAAGGATGCATTTGGACATATCACGGGTGAGTGAAATGGATATATCCAGCGGATCGGCCAGCCGTTCTCCGTCAAACCGGCTTTCCTCGACACCCAGCAGCTTTCCAAGGGCCTGCAGCTCACAGGATGTGTTGCGCTTACAGCTGAGGCAGTCCCGGTTGTGATCTGAAAGCAGCAACTCGTACAGCACCTTCCGGGCTTTCTGTACCCGCACGCTGTTGGTTTTGATGCTCATCCCCTCCACAACCTTGGTGATACAGGACGCCTGGAGATTTTTTGCGCCTTCCACTTCGACCACGCAAATTCGGCAGGAGCCAATGGCATGAACATTTTCCAGATAGCACAGGCTGGGTATTTGAATATGATTGTATTTGGCAGCTTCAAGGATCGTACTGCCCTCGGGGGCAGTGACAGCCTTGCCGTTAATCGTTAAATTCAACATGACATTCACCTCCTGTCACAGTGCAGACAACGCATCGCTTCCGCGATTGCGTTCAGCTTATGGTAACCGAGCACCACTTCATCAAATGAATTTACACGCTGTTCCACAGGCAGCATCTCCATCGGGAAGCGGTCGTGGGAGACAATTTCATCTTCATCGGTGATTTCCGGTATTTTGATTTTTTCACCCTTGTTCAGTACACCCTTGCCGTTCAGGAACAGATCGATGGATTTTGCTGCGTTTTTACCATCTGCGATGGCTCGGATCACTTCATCCGGGCCCCGTGCAACGTCTCCTCCCGCAAATACACCAGGCATTTTTGTCATCTGGGTTTCAGGGTCTACAATAAAGGTCCCCCAGGGCGTGACACCGATATCATCCTTCGGGACGAAGGGCAGGTCAGCATGCTGACTGACTGCGGTGATCACCGTATCCACATCAATGATGAAGTTGGAGCCTTCGATATGTCCGGTGTTTCTTCTGCCTGCATTGTCAAAGTTGCTAAGACGGCGGTGTACACATTCAACCATTGCCACACGGCCATGCTTGTCAGAGATGAAACGCACCGGCGAAACCAGCTCGTGCAGTTCAACCCCTTCATGCAGCGCTTCTTCTATTTCAATTTCGTAGGCTGGCATCATTTCGCGGGTTCTGCGGTAAAGCACCATAACCTTCTTTGCACCCAGCCGCAGGGCTGTACGGGCCGAGTCGATGGCGGTATTTCCGCCGCCGATAACTACAACGACATGATTCTTCAGGTTTACCTTATTGTGCAGCTTTACATCCTTCAGGAAGCTGATACCCGGCAGAACACCCTTCAGGTTTTCACCGGGAACATTGACCTTCTGCGGGATTTGTGTACCTGTTGCTATATAGATTGCGTTATACTCGGCGCGAAGTTCCTTGAAGCCAATGTCCTTACCAACTTCGGTATCCAGAATAATGTTCACACCCGATCGGCAGATATTATCAATTTCATGCTGCAGAATGTCGGAAGGCAGCCGGTATTCCGGGATACCATAAGCAAGGACACCACCTGCAACGGATTCCTGCTCGAAGATGTCCACCTCGTACCCCGTTCTGGCCAGATAATACCCACAGGTGAGGCCGGATGCACCAGCACCGATGATCGCAATCTTCTGACCGTTTTTCGAACAGACAATGTCACGAACATACTCCTTTTCGTGCTTCATGGCATAATCTGAAACGAAGCGCTTCAAATCGCAAATTGCGACAGCTTCATCGACGGTTCCACGTCGGCAGCGCTGCTCACAGGGGTGTGTGCAGATTCGGCCACAAATAGCCGGCAGGGGGTTTTCCTGGCGTATCAGATTGTAAGCGTCTATAAACCGGCCAGCGGCAATGAGTGCCATATAGCCGGGAATATTGACATTGGCGGGGCAGGAATTCTCGCATGGTGAGATAAACAGCTCGCTGCATACCCCTGCCCGGCAGTATTTCTTTCGGATATGCTCCTCGTATTCCTCACGGAAATACCGGATGGTGCTTAAAACAGGGTTTGGTGCTGTTTGACCCAGGCCGCACATGGCAGTGTCGATAATCGTTTCGCCTAATTCCTCGAGCAGCTCGATGTCGCCCTCCTGGCCTTCACCACGGGTGATGCGCTCGAGGATTTCGAGCATCCTTTTGGTGCCGACACGGCACGCGACGCACTTTCCGCAGCTTTCATCCTGGATGAAATCCATAAAATAACGGGCTGTATCTACCATACAGGTATCTTCGTTCATCGCGATGAGGCCGCCGGAGCCCATGATGGCCCCAAGCATGGTC
>JAGOJH010000052.1 GCA_017995215.1 Thermoclostridium sp. | reverse complement strand
CCACCTTTCCAATACTATCATAGCAAACCCTCAAGATAATGTCCAGCACTGTTTTGCGACAAAATTTTCTTCGCATTACTCTCAAACCCTGCTATCTCTTATCATGCAAATTGGTGCTTCAACTATGGAAATTTTTACGCATTTGATAATACGGGTTCCAATGTATGACATAAGACTTTTGTGAACCAGTATTCTTTTCTGTTTAATCATTCAAATCCATAAGAAGGTAAGGGTTTTGTAATCTGCTTGTATTAGCATGTGCATAGTGATATGATGTTGTTAAAAAAAGGGGATGATTTGTATGTTCTGTCAAAAGTGTGGAGCCCAGTTGAATGCAGGAACAAGGTTCTGTACCACCTGCGGTACACCAGCCGATTCCGCAGCGAATAATGCCAATCCGCCCGTCAGCCAGGGGGCACCTGGGAATATCGGTCAGCCAATGCAAACTGCCCAGTTGAATTACAGGGTTTTTGGCGACAATCTTCCGGCTGTTTCCATTCGCCTGAACCCGGGTGAAAGCATTTATACCCAGTCCGGAGGGATGACATGGATGGATAGCGCCATTACCATGGAGACCAACATGACAGGCGGTTTAATGAAGGGTCTTGGCAGAATGTTCTCCGGTGAGTCATTGTTCATGGCAACCTACACCTCTCGTGCACCCAACCAGGAGATCGTCATAGCCAGTTCATTCCCAGGTTGTATTGTAGCGGCGGATGTCGGGGTGTGCCCGATCATCGCCCAGAAACGTTCGTTCCTTTGCGCACAGCCGAGTGTTGTTTTAAGTGCCTATGTTACCAGAGGGCTTAAGGCTGGCTTGTTTGGCGGGGAAGGTTTCGTCATGCAAAGGCTTTCCGGCAATGGAATGGTGTTCTTTGAAATTGATGGAAGCCTTGTGGAGAGAACATTGGCTCCAGGCGAAACGATAAAGGTGGATACCGGGAATGTAGCCGCATTTGAAGAAAGTGTGCAATATCAGGCTGAAATGGTGAAAGGCTTTAAAAACATCCTGTTTGGCGGCGAGGGCTTGTTCCTCACAACCCTGACCGGCCCGGGCAAGGTTTGGCTGCAGACCATGAGCATGTCCGAGTTTGCGAAAGGGATTATTCCTTACCTGCCGGTACATTCCAATTAATTCTGAAAAATTATGAACCAGATGCATACATAAGTGTAAAAACGTTAAATGAGAGGGGCTGCCGGTATAATCGGTCAGCCCGTTTTCATTGCGAATGGTTCGTTTCTTCAGTTGGGTTTACATCCACCACATAAGTGGGGATCCATTTATCCAATGCCTGTAGAGGCAGGGGTTATAGGAGTATCCAGTTAAAACTCATCCTTTATCAGCTTTTCAACGGTATTTACATCCCGTTCCGAGGTGAGTGGATCAACTGCAGGGCCGTCAATAATTTCTCCCGCCCAGGTGAACCTTGAACCGTGGCATGGGCAATCCCAGGATCTTTCTGCGGAATTCCAGTTCACCTCACAGCCCATGTGGGTACAGGTTGTATTGACAAGATGAAGATTCCCTTTTTCATCCCGGTATGCCCCAGTACGCCCGTCGTCTGTTTCGATTACTTTACCCTCGCCCTGCTGAATGTCCGTATTTTCAGGTATGGGTGCCAGCTTTCCCTTGATCAGATGCTTTGCAAGATCGGCATTTTCTACAATAAAGGTTTTTATTTGTCCGGCAATGTTCATACGTGAAGGATCGTACACCTCCTGCCAGGGGCTGACGCCCTTGGTGATCAAATCCCGAAGAAGGGCTGCCGATGCCATGCTGTTGGACATTCCCCATTTTTCAAAGCCTGTTGCAATATACAAATTTGGCCTGTCATGCTGATAATGGCCAACATACGGAACACCGTCCAGTGTCATACAATCCTGGGTAGACCAGCGATAAAGCAGATCCTTCATTGTAAAAACCTTGCCGGCAAACCGCATTAACTCATAATAATGGTTGTTCATGTCATTGCCCTGACCGGTCTTGTGATTTTCGCCCACTGCTAGTATCAATTCGCCCCCCTTATAGGGCTGGGACCGAAGCGATCGGGAAGGATCCTCAGCGTTGATATACATACCACCCGGATATTTTTCGTTTGCAGTGAATGCTATGGCATATGCCCTTTCAGTGTAAAGACGGGAGTAATACATCCCGTGTTTGTTGTAAAATGGATAATGTGATGCAATGATAACCCTGTTTGCGGTGACCCTTTTTCCCTGTAATGTTATCACAGTGCTCTTATCATCGTACTCCAGATCAACAGCCCTGGTGTTTTCATAAATTTGGACTCCCCCGGATGCGATTTTATCAGCCAGCGGGATAAGAAACTTTCTTGGATGGAACTGTGCCTGCTCCTCAAATTTCATTCCACCTTTAATGGTTATCGGTAAAGGAATTTCATCAACCCAGGAAGCCTTTATGCCAAGCTCGGAAGCTGTTTTTATTTCCTTCTCAATCTTCTCGACATTTTTATCCTGCTGGGTATAAACAACTGCGGCCTGGGGCAGATAATCACATTCTATTTTGCAGGCCTGTGCGATATTTTTAATTTCGCTTATGGCCATTTCATTGGCCTGGGCATATTGGCGGGCGATGTCCAAACCCCGCTGGTTTTTCAGTTTATCGTACAGGAGTCCGTGCTGCGACGTAATCTTCGCCGTTGTATGGGCGGTTGTTCCCATCGCAATCCGGCCTGCTTCCAGAATCGCTGTCTGGATACCCTCCTTGTTTAGAAGGTAAGCTGTTATTATCCCAACCATTCCGCCTCCGACGATGAGTGTGTCGACGGTGATATCCTCCCGTAATTCGGAATAGTCTGTTGTATCTGTAGATGCAAGCCAGTATGAGTTGGGCAGACTTTTAAAATTCATCATATCTTCCATGCATAATCCCTCCACAGGCTATTTTCTACTGAAGATACATAAATTATGCCCACGTCAAGCTTGTTAAATTTTCAATGAATACGCTCTGTTTCATTTTTCACAATTAAGGTTCGGAAAGGTTACTTTGTATAATTGTCAAAATAGCCTTGGATATAGATGATGGGAGTGCCCTTGTCACCGCTGCCTGAAGTCAGATCGCAAAGTGAGCCGATTAGATCGGGTAACTGCCTTGGGGTTGTTCCCTGGGTCTCCATGGTTCCTACAAGATTGGCGTCCTTGTTCCGGATATAATTTGAAATAGCCTGTTTCAATTCGTCACCCTTGAGGTCGCTGAAGTTGTTGTCGGCCAGGTATTTCAGCTTAACCTCATTCGGTGTTCCTTCAAGCCCTTTTGTAAAGCCGGGGGAAACAACGGGGTCTGCAAGCTCCCATATCTTACCGACCGGATCTTTAAAGGCTCCATCTCCATAAACCATAACCTCCACGGTCTTGCCGGTTTTTTCCCTGAGGGCTGATTGTATGCGGTCTACCAGGGTTTGGCAATCCCTGGGGAAGAGCTTTACGGTATCTTCGGTTGCCTTGTTAGAACCGAGCAGACCATAAGCCTCGTTATAGCCGCTTGCGTTAATCGGTGTGCAAAGAATGTTATCCAGCGCGTAGACCCTTTCACCGCCGTTTTCCTTCAGGATTCTTTTTGTTCTTTTACGGGTATGAATGTCACAGACTAAAACATTTTTTGTATGCTTCAGAATCGTTCTGGGGTTGTTTGAGAAGATGATTTCACACTCGATTCCATACTCCTGAATCAGGGATTTATAGTAATCAACATAATCGATCCCGGTAAATTTGTGCTTATTGTACCCGAACAGATCACGGAACTGCTTTTCAGTCAGTTCATCGGTCCAGGGATTCACACCCCTTTCATCCAGCAAATCGATATCGACAAGATGGTTACCCACTTCGTCGGATGGGTAGCTGAGCATGAGGATAATCTTTGAAACTCCCTTCGCGATGCCGCGCAGACAGACCGAAAACCTGTTGCGGCTTAAGATCGGAAATATAACCCCCAGAGGCTCGGTGCCGAATTTTTGACGAATATCCTGCGCAATAGCGTCAATACTGGCATAATTTCCCTGCGTACGGGCAACAACCGATTCGGTTACAGCAACGATATCCCTGTCCTGAATGGGAAAACCCTCCTGTTTGGAAGCCAATAACACTGTATCTGTAACGATCTTTACCAGATCATCCCCCTGTTTGAAAATAGGTGCGCGAAGGCCCCTTGAGACGGTGCCTATAATTCTATCCATGCTAATATCTCCCTTCCAAAGCCAGCGGTTAGTTTGAACGGTGACCATGGGTTCTTTCTTATTTTTGATTAGCTGACACTTGTATTATACATGACACTATGGTATAAGTAAAATAAATACATTTAATAATTGGTATAAGGGCTGGTTATATGATCTCAAAAATGGATGCATATCGAATTTTCAGTGAAGTTGCCAGGCATCAAAGCTTCTCCCGTGCAGCCAAGGCACTGTATATGACACAGCCCGCAGTCAGCCAGACCATTATGAACCTCGAGCGGGATCTGAACATCCGGCTGTTTACCAGGACTTCAAAGGGGGTTACGTTGACAACCGATGGACAGCTTCTGTTTGAATATATCACCTCTGCGATAAGCCTGATAGAAGCAGGTGAAAGAAAAATTTCCGAATCCAGGGATCTGATGTTCGGGGAACTGAAAATTGGTGTGGGAGATACCATATCCAGGTATTACCTGCTGCCGTTTCTGGAAAAGTTCCATTCAAATTCACCGAATATCAGGCTGAAAATTATTAACAGAACCACTCCGGAACTGATCAGAATGGTGAAATCAGGCGATATTGACATTGCGATCTGCAATCTTCCCTTGAAGGATTCAGCCATTGAGGTTCTTCAATGCATGACTGTTCACGACGTTTTCATATGCGGTGAAAAATACAAATCACTGTCACAGATACCCCAAACCCTTGAGGAAATCGTGAAATATCCATTGATTTTCCTTGAACGCAAATCCAATTCGAGGCAACTTGTCGAGAAACATTTGGCATCCAGAGGGATTAAGCTTGAGCCTGAAATTGAATTGGGTTCTCACGAGCTTCTGCTCGAATTTACAAAGTATAACTTTGGCATATCCTGCGTTATCGAAGAATTTTCACAGGAATACCTGCAAAAGGGGTTGCTTTATAGAATTCATCTTTCCGAAGAAATCCCGGAAAGGTCCATTGGCTTCTGTTATCTGAAAGGGGTCTCTCTATCCGCCGCAGTACGGGAGTTTGTTCGTATCACACAAGGTTTATAGCGTTTTCTGCAGTGAAAGCATATCATGACTTCACTGTATTCACTCGAGTATCTTCGTATTTCATGCATAAGAACCTCCAAATCGGTATCATTTATAAAATGTGTTTTTGCTGTAATCCCATGCATTCTTGCCCATTGGAATGAGCTTCTGCAGTGAAATCATGACATAAATATTTCATGCCAGGGAATACTTTCTTTATGCAGGATTTTAATTTAGAGGTTTCAATAACTGCTTGAACTATTCCCAGTTATATGTTACTATCATAAGTGAAAAAATTAACAAAATGGCTCTTGTACAGTTTAGTTATCTCAGTTTATGATTTATATTATGATAATCGATATTAATGGAAGGAGAACAACTAATGAATACTCAGAACAAAAAGTTGCAAGCATGGGTCAGGGAAATGACCGAGCTGTGCAAGCCCGATCAGGTTTACTGGTGCAATGGTTCCGAAGAAGAAAATGAACGACTGCTGAAAGAAATGGTTGACTCAGGGTCAGCTATTAAATTAAATCAGGAAAAGCTTCCTGGATGTTATCTGTTCCGCAGCGATGCATCAGACGTTGCACGTGTGGAAAACCGTACTTACATCTCTTCCAGAAAACAAGAGGATGCCGGCCCTACCAATAACTGGGTCGACCCTGTAGAACTGAAAAAAACTATGACAGGCCTGTATGACGGATGCATGAAAGGGCGTACCATGTATGTCATTCCTTTCTCCATGGGTCCGGTAGGTTCGCCCATTTCCAAAATTGGTGTTGAAATTACAGATAGTGCTTACGTTGTCGTGAATATGCGCATTATGACCAGAATGGGAGATAAAGTTCTTGAGGTATTAGGGGTAAATGGAGAGTTTGTACCTTGCCTGCATTCAGTTGGCGCGCCTTTAGCAAAGGGGCAGGAAGATGTTGCCTGGCCTTGTGCTCCCATTGAACAAAAATATATCAGCCATTTCCCCGAAGAAAGAACCATTTGGTCGTATGGCTCCGGCTACGGCGGAAATGCCCTGTTGGGAAAGAAATGCTTCGCGCTTCGCATTGCGTCCGTTCAGGCACGTGATGAAGGCTGGCTGGCCGAGCACATGCTCATTCTGAAAATTACCGATCCGAAGGGAAATGTAAAATACATCACTGGAGCTTTCCCAAGTGCATGCGGGAAAACCAACCTGGCAATGCTGGTTCCCACCATTCCGGGCTGGAAGGTTGAAACTATCGGCGACGATATTGCGTGGATGAAATTCGGCAAGGATGGCAGGTTGTATGCCATCAATCCGGAAGCCGGCTTCTTTGGTGTTGCTCCGGGTACCTCCTACGATTCAAATTATAATGCTATGATCAGCGCCAGCAAAAATACCATCTTTACCAATGTCGGCCTTACCGATGATGGTGATGTATGGTGGGAAGGCATCGGCCGTGAAGCTCCTGCCCATCAGATCGACTGGAAGGGTAAAGACTGGACCCCTGAATCAAAGGATCCTGCTGCTCATCCGAACGCCCGCTTCACAGCCCCGGCAAAGCAGTGCCCGTCTATTGCACCGGAATGGGAAGACCCCAATGGTGTGCCGATTTCTGCAATCCTTGTAGGCGGACGCCGTCCAAGCACCATCCCGCTGGTTCATGAGAGCATGGACTGGAACCACGGCATTTTCATGGGTTCCATCATGGGCTCAGAAATTACTGCAGCCGCTATCGATAAGAACATCGGTAAAGTTCGCCGCGACCCGTTTGCCATGCTGCCGTTCATTGGCTATCATGTAGGCGACTATTTGCAGCATTGGTTGGATATCGGCAAAAAAGAAGGTGCGAACCTGCCGAAGATCTTCTATGTAAACTGGTTCCGCAAGGATCAGAACGGAAAATGGCTGTGGCCCGGCTTTGGTGAAAACAGCCGCGTGCTGAAATGGATCTTTGAAAGGGTATCCGGCGAAGGTAAAGCTGTTCAAACCCCCATCGGGTTTATGCCAACCGAAGACGCCATTTACACCGAAGGGCTGAAGGTTAGCGCTGAAGACATGAAAGAACTGCTGAAGGTGAACAATGAAGAATGGCTGCAGGAAGTTGAATCTATCAAGGAGCATTATAAGAATTACGAGCCCAAGCTTCCTCAAGAACTGAAAAACCAGCTGAAGGCGTTGGAAGATCGTCTGAAAGCATAAAACCAAATCAAAATGAAGAAATTACAGGCCCGGGTGGTGTTGATACCATCCAGGCCTGTTTTCATTTGTTGCTGCGTACACTAAATCACTCTTCTTGCCCCCAGATAACGCTGTGAATAATATGGATTGCTCAGCAGGGATATAGTAATTTTCCCAGCACCCGAACTGGCGTGAATAAACTGGCCATTCCCCAGGTAAATCCCTACATGGGAAGGCCCGGACTGATAGGTTGTGAAGAACACCAGGTCTCCAGGCTGTAGCTGACTTTTGTTCACCCACATCCCAAAATTATACTGGTCAGCGGACACTCTCGGGATTGTTATCCCGTTTCCTGACATGACGTAGCTGGTAAAACCAGAGCAGTCAAAGCCATTGGGCGAGGAACCGCCCCAAACATAGGGAACCCCTGTGTAACCCTTCGCTGCTTTAACCACCTTTTTTGCCTTTATCATCCGAGAGGTTTGCGGGCCGACAATACCATCGATAAACAGGCCATTGTTATACTGGAAGGCCCTGACAGCATACTGTGTAATGCTGCCGAAATAGGTGGTTGTAGTGGGTTGTGTGAAGTACCCCAGGTACTGCAAATCCTTTTGGAGGTTTTGCACCTCATAGGAACGCATTCCATAATATAGCGTTTTTTGCTCGGTATAGTAATCTGCCTGAGCAATGTTTGGCATCATAATCGTGGTGAAGATGATAACCGCGAAAGCAGAAATCAATTTTTTCATTGTTCTAACTCCTTTCCATTCATGGGAATACGTTCTTCCCGTTCTTTACCCAGTTGAAAGCACAAGCCCATGCCGGGGGAAATTAGCAACATGCTCACCGACCCTGTGCCACAATTATAAAGGGAGATTACTGTGGATTTCAAGCTGAAAAATATGTAAAAATAAAGGTTTTCTTGATCCAAAAGGAATTACAATCTGAATTATTCCTATGAAGCAGTCTGATATCAAGGAATGCTGTCATATGAAGCTTTCAAACAAGAATAAAGGTTAAACTGTTTATTAAGTGGTATAAATGAAGAAACTGTATGAATGGGAGTATGGGATGGATTGGAATAATGTATTGCTGGCCTTTGGTCTGACACTTTTTGCCGGGCTTAGCACTGGAATCGGCAGTCTGATGGCCTTATTTTCCAAAAAGACAAATACCCGTTTTTTATCTATTACCCTGGGTTTTTCAGCTGGCGTGATGATCTATGTGTCCATGATCGATATCTTTGCAAAAGCACAGGATTCATTGATTTTCGCCCTTGGCCAGAAGAAGGGTGCTTGGATTACCGTGATTGCGTTTTTTGGAGGAATTTTGTTTATTGCCCTGATTGACAAGCTTATACCCTCCGGAGAGAACCCCCACGAAGTAAAACGGGTGGAATCCCTAAATGAAAATACAGTAGATCAATCAAAACTGATGCGGATGGGAACTTTTGCCGCCATGGCCATCGCAATTCACAATTTTCCTGAAGGGATTGCCACCTTTACTGCTGCATTGAAGGATCCGGCCCTTGGGATTGCCATCGCCGCAGCTGTTGCCATTCATAACATTCCTGAAGGAATTGCAGTGTCCATACCGGTTTTCTACGCGACCGGCAGCCGAAAGAAGGCATTCAGGATGTCCTTTCTTTCAGGGCTGTCCGAGCCTGTCGGTGCTTTACTGGTTTTTTTGATCCTGATGCCTTTTGTCAATGATGTTTTGTTTGGAATTATTTTCGCTGCCGTTGCAGGTATTATGGTATTCATATCTCTGGACGAGCTGCTGCCAACCGCAAGAGAATACGGTGAACCCCATTTGTCCATATATGGCCTGATTACTGGTATGGCTGTCATGGCTGTCAGTATACTTTTACTCCAGTAAACCGAAGCAGTCAGCCATTCACGGCGCTCTTTCCAGCAGCAATCTGACATATGGCTATTGGAAAAGCAAACCCGGAAAGATTAATTCTCTCCGGGTAATAAACGAACAAGTGGCTCAATGCAGGCTTTTGAAATGTATAAGCTTTTAATGGTACTACAGCATAAAAAACGATTGTCTTTTCATTTACAGCGGATTATTTCTGAACTAAAAAACGGTGAGATTCCTTCAGCTTGGTGATGATGGGTATTTGCTGAGGACAGGCTGCTTCGCACTGGCCGCATTCCACACATTGTGAAGCATCAGCATTTTCGCTGATGATAAAATTGCGGTAATGAGATCTTGGACCATTTTCATCGTCATACATGGCGGCTTCGTTCACAAGGCCGAAAACACCGGGAATATAAACACCCTGAGGACAGGGCAGACAATACTCGCAGGACGTACAGGGAATCACGGTCTTTTTATGATATACCTCCCGTACCTGATCAACAAGGGAAAGCTCATTTTCATCCATAGTGTCGGCTTTCGCTTCTGCAAAAATTCGCAGATTATCCTGTAGCTGTTCCATCGTACTGACACCGCTTAAAATCGTCATGACCTGCGGGAAGTTGTACAGCCAACGGAAGGCCCACTCCACAGGCGTCCGATTCACTTCGGACTGGTTCCAGATGGCCCGGATGTCATCATTTACACTGTTGGCAAGATTTCCGCCCTTCAACGGTTCCATAATGACAACGGGGATGTTCTTCGAGCCTGCATATTTCAAACCTTCAACGGTTGCCTGTTCATGCATGTCCATGATGTTCATCTGGATTTGACACATATCCCAGTCGTAGCCATCGATGATCTCACGGAAGGCTTCGGCATTGTCATGGAAAGAAAAACAGATATACTTGATTTTACCCTGCTTTTTGGCCTTCTCCATAAAATCCATGGTGTTGATAGCTTTCAGCTTGTTCCATCTGTCTTTGTCAATGGCATGCAGCAGGTAAAAATCAATACAATCGGTTTCCAGCTTGCGAAGCTGTTCATCGAGCAGGCGCTCCAGGTCGCTGTATTCATTGACCAGCCAGACGGGTGATTTAGTAGCAAGAAAAACCTTTTCACGGTAACCGTCTTTCAGGGCTTTCGCTACAAGCAGCTCACTTGCCCCATCATGATAAGGGTAAGCTGTATCGATATAGTTCACGCCATGGTCTATGCCATAACGAATCATCCGGACAGCTTCTGATTCATCTATCACATTTTTGCCCTCTGCCTTGATTGTGGGCAGGCGCATACACCCGATTCCAAACAAAGAAACCGGTTTTCCAATTTTGTTAAACAAACGATATTCCATGGTACACCTCCAGTTAATGAGTTTTCAAATACAATATACCACGACAGTAACTGAAAGTAACAACCTGTGAAATGGTATTTTTCCATTACAATTACAATAAGACAGAGGGGTCTTGACCAAAGCAAGAGAGGTTACCTGACTGGTGGCGTTTTTGGATAAGAGGGGGGACAAGTGGAGGGAGAGTTATGTTATTTAGATATTACAATGGGGAAAGATTAAGTATATTCAATCTTTCTATTGACCATCGTTTCAGTCTGCAATATAATGGAAGCTGTATTGATGTAAAACTATGCAGGAAAGGGGTGTTTTTCATGATAACTATCGTATTTAGACATCGTACCAATATAATTTTTAAGGTGGTCCAGGTCTAACTGAATAGTGGCAGGAGGAGAATGATGTTTGCCTTCTGCGAATTTAAGAATAACCCTTATGCCTGACAAAGCATTGGAAACTGCATAGGTTTCCTGTTTGGTTTCTCCGGGTTTTAGTTGACTGGTTGGTTTGTGAACAATGCATGGTGTACCTGCAGTTGCAGCTTACGCTATAACCGGTTCCGGAGAAAGTATACACTGTTGAAGATTACGGCACGATACAAGGTTATCGTGCCTTTTTGATGTCCGCGGCGGTTGTTCGAAGCGGGCATTTTCTATTTGCTGCGTCTTCGGCATGACCCGATACAATATCGATGGTGCAGCTTGTTGGGTGTTCCAGGGGTTAGTATGGTACGAAAAGGAGTGTGGCACAGTGAAGTATAACAATGCTAAAACAATGTTGCCCGAATGGCTTTTAGATCAAATCCAACACTACATTCAAGGTGAAGTGGTTTATATCCCCCGCAAGGATGAGGTCCGTGCAAAATGGGGAGAAGCCAATGGCACACGGAAGCATTACATGAAAAGAAACATGGAGATCGTCACAAAACACATCAACGGAATCGGTATCACCGACTTATCCGTTCAATACAGCCTGTCCGAGCACAGCATCAAAAAAATACTGACAGGCATGAAAAAGGTCATCTGAGAAAAGAGCGCGGGAAATTCCCTGATAAACGAAGATAACCTTCTGCAGCATGGTAGATAAGAAGTAAAAATAACCCCCCATAAACAGGCGAAGGATTGCAGGCTTCAAAACTGTGATTCATCGTCTGCTTTTATATAAACTACAGAACATTTGTCCCTTACCAAAACATTGACCACTGCCCTCTTACGGGCTATAATCAGGTAAACAGCACTTTTCATTAAAAGTAAAAATTTATGCATGCCAATTTAAATCGGACTAAAATCAACAGTAGCATATTCTACCCGGATACATTCAAATTGGATGGCCTTTATGATATTGGCAGCACAACAGGGGTTGTCATGGACATCCTTGTACTTCAGGAGGTGTTTTTTTGGAAAACGGTTGCAGTGTCTGTAAACGATGCGGAGGCGGGAATTGTGTATCAAAGATACCTGTATTTTCTTCACTGGACTTCAATGAACAGGATAAGATACACTCCCTGATCATCCGAAAAAAATACCGGAAAGGCGAATTCCTGCTGATGGAGGGAGATATCCAGGAGAGCCTGACGATCCTTCATCATGGAAAGGTTAAGGTGTTCCGGTATACTCAGGAAGACAAGGAGCAAATTTTATACGTCTTGTCCGAAGGGGACTTTTTCGGGGAACGAAACCTTTTCCAAAAGCTGAAGTCCACCTGCTTTATTGAGGCTCTGGAAGAAACCGAGGTATGCCTGATATCGGACAGCGCTTTTATAGCCTTCCTGAAAAACCACCCGGAAACATCTGTAAAGATGCTCGAAGAGATGAGCCGCAGAATGGAAAGGCTGGAAGATGCGCTGCAAAACATGGGAACAAAAAGCAGTGAGTCCCGGGTCACTTCGGTTTTAATCGATTTTGCCTCGCAGTTCGGCAAGGTGCAAAAGGATGGAATCCTGCTTGAGCTGCCTCTTAGCCGCGAAGGAATTGCCAACTACATTGGTATCACCAGGGAGACCGTCAGCCGCAAGCTTGGCCTTCTGCAGGGTGAAGGGCTGATCGAGCCCATCGGCAACAAGAAGATGCTTATTCCGGATTTGAAAAAGCTGGAGGAGTCAAATCTCTAATCCGTCGCCAATACTGAAAACATCTTTCAGGTTCACAGGGGAGCGGCCTGCTGTTTTGGCTTCCCCGAACCAGGCCTTTACTGCAGCACGCTGCGCGGCCTCGGTTTCTTCAAAGGTACACAGGTAAACAGGGGCATTAGGGCAGTATTGCATCACATAAGGGCTGCCAAAGGATGTAATGACAATGGGCTTGTCAATGACCAGCATCCCATAATAAAACAGCCTTAAGGCACACTTGTTGGGGATTAGGGTTCCAACGCCCCAAATAGGCCAGATAAAGAAGTTATAGAAAGTATAATCGACCTTCGCAACTTTATCCAGAATCTCATACAAGGCTGAGTTGGGCATATAATCGTGGATCTCAATCTCTTCAACCAATGCACCCCTGTCTTTTATAAGCCGGGGAGTGATATCAACAGGCAGCGAGAAGTCCTTGTTGGCCTGCCAGGTCATGGAGTCCGGGTTGAAGGTGTTCAGAACCAGTACCTTCTTTCCCCTGATATCCCCGATGGGGAGGAGATTGCTCCTGTTTCTGTATAGCGTTACACCCTTTTGTAGTATTTCATCACGGAAATCCGTATAGTCCTCATTCCTGAACAAAACCCGTCTTACCTCAGGCGAGGCTGGAAGACCTTTGGTGTGATGCAGCCCAAGCCTTTCTTTTGCCTGCAGTACGTGCAGTACCGCGTCATCCAGCCTTTGTGTGGAGAGGCTTCCGGAACGAACCGCGTCTAAAACTGCATTCACTTCGTTTTCGCAGCTTTCCTGGAACACCAGCAAACAGTCGCAGCCAGCCTGCAGGCATTTAACCACCCTCTCCTCATTGGTATAATGGGAGGTGATACCGCCCATATCAAGGGCGTCAGTGATGATAAGGCCCTTAAAGCCCAGTTTGTCTCTTAAAAGATCTGTTACAATTTCCCGTGAAGCGGAGGAAGGCACAAGCCGACCGTTCCGTGGGTTAATTTCAGTGGTATAGGCAGGTACCTCGAGGTGAGCAACCATGACGCAGCCTACATTGGTTTGTTCAAATACGCGGCGGTAAACTTCGAGGTATGTATTCTCCATTTCCTCTTTTGAAAATGGCAGGATGGGCGCCATGATATGCTGATCCATTCCGGTGCCGCCGTTGCCTGGGAAGTGCTTGACGCACGCCAGCATGCCGTTTTCCTCAAGGCCTTTTATTTGAGCTGATGCAAGCTCTGCCACTTTGTTTATATCTTCACCGTATGCGCGGATATTCACGTCAGGATTGTCCGGATGGGAATTTAAATCCAGCAGGGGGCTGAAGGTAATGGTAACACCTGCTGCCCTTGCCTGTTTTGCAATGGTCTGGCCAATTTTATGCTCGGTCTGTTCATCTCCGGTAAAGCCACGAACCATCTGTCGGGGCATTCTGAATCCATCTTTGATGGTCCAGCCTGTGCCTACCTCGTAATCTGCAGCTACCAGCAGCGGAATATTAACAAATTTCTGATAAACTTCAATCACTTCCGACAGCCGCTTTTGATGCACATGAAACTGAAAAACACCGCCGAGCTTGAGCTTGTATATTCGTTCGAGCATTTTCTCCACTGCGTCTTCATCAAAGCTAAACTGGGACAGGATGAACACCTGACCTGCCTTTTCTTCCAGTGACATTCTTTCAAGGGTTTGCTGCGCCCAGCTTTTCATTATCTGCTCTCCTCTTTTCATATTGATTTTTACAGAATAATCATACCATAACGAGCGTATAAAGAAAACTGTAATACCGCTGTTTCATATCACTACAGCTGCTTTTCCGACAGTTCTCCATGAACAATAGGTTGACTGGATGGGAAGAAGCCGATTATACTTGAAATGAGAAGAAATACAAAAAAAGTGTGGGGATCAATGTGCAGATCGTACAAGGTGGAATTGTTTTTATTGACGGCAAGTTTCGGGAAGGTTTCAGCCTTCTGATCAAACAGGGGAAAATAGCTGCCATTATTGACAAGCAAGCTTCTTCAGATGGCGAAGTGATTGATGCAGGTGGAAATTTTGTGACACCAGGATTTATCGATTTACACACCCATGGCTGCAATGGGGCGGATACCATGGACGGTACAGTGGAAGCGATTCAAGCAATGTCTGCTTTCTGGCCCGCTCATGGTACCACTTCTTTTCTTCCAACCACCATGACTGCTGCTGCGCAAAGCATTCGAAATAGCATAGCCGCTGTTTTTCGGGCGATGAAAATGCCCTCAGGTGCCGATATTCTGGGCATTAATCTGGAAGGCCCTTTCCTGTGCTCCAGGGCAAAGGGCGCTCATATGGAGGAACTGATTGTAAACCCTTCGGTTTCCTTTTATCAATCAATTCTACCTGAAAACATGGATATTGTTAAAATTGTAACCGTAGCACCGGACGCTCCCGATGCTGAAGAATTGATCCGTTACCTTACAGAAAACGGGGTTGTTGCTTCCATTGGCCATACCATAGCAACATATGAGCAGTGCCAGGCTGCATTCAAAAACGGAGCAAGGCATTGCACCCATTTTTATAATGCCATGTCACCATTGAAGCACAGAGAACCTGGGGCAGTCGGTGCTTTGCTGGAAAATGAAGATGCAACCATTGAGCTGATTGCCGATTTGATTCATGTGCATCCGGCAGCTCTAAAACTGGCATACGGGCTGAAAAGTTCCTCACTAATTGTGCTCATCACTGACTCTACCGTTGCAACCGGTCTTAAGGATGGAAAGTATATTTGCGGAGGGCTGGAGGTAAGTGTTCAGGAGGGCTCCGTTCGCCTTTTGGACGGAACACTGGCAGGAAGTATACTAACCCTGGATCAGGCGCTTCGGAATATGACAAAAATAGGGATTCCCATGGAAAGCTGCATCCCGATGCTGACCGAGACACCTGCACGAATTGTAGGAGCAGGCAGTTGTAAAGGAAGGATTGCCAAGGGGTATGACGCTGATTTGGTGATTTTGGATAAGAACCTTACAGTTAAGGGCACAATGGTAAAGGGAATATGGAGATATGGTTTTCAGGGAGACTGCTCTAAACGGTTAAAGCTTACAGAATCATAATTTCCTTGTTTCTTGTTGTGGTCCGTCAGATGATTTTAATACAGAAATTTATTCTGATGAATAGCTGAATCGAAGGCACACATGCATGAAATACCATAATTTTAGAGCTAATTCAGTATAATTATTTGAATAGTTATTGAATCAATGAGGAAAATAGACCCTGCAGGGTTTATTTTTTTTCCATAAAGAAAATCCTGACGGGTTCAATATAAGCCGGTGGAGGAAAGCCATGCCCATTACAATTGTTGTTATCATCCGATCTGTTATCGGTTTTATTCTGTTACTATTGCTTGTTAGGATGATTGGTAAGCAGCAGGTAACACAACTGACTTATTTCGATTACATTGTCGGAATAACCATTGGCTCCATTGCATCAACCCTGTCGGTCCAAGTGAATGAAAATTCCTGGGCAACGATGGCCGGCATGGCGGTATGGGCGATTCTTGCCGTTCTCCTTGCTCTTCTTGGACTAAAGTCACCAACGATGAGAAAAATTTTCGAGGGAATTGCCCAGGCGGTTATCCAGAATGGAAAGGTGCAGATAGAAACCTTAAGAAAAAACAGGATATCGATGGAAGAGTTGATGTCCATGCTGCGCGCAAAGGATGTGTTCAATGTGGAGGATGTTGAGTTCGCGGTTTTGGAACAAAACGGGAAGCTGAGTGTTTTGCTGAAATCTCAGAAACAGCCCCTGACACCGCAGGATATGAACATCCCCACAGCTTATAGCGGGCTGCCGACGAATATTATTGTCGATGGAGCCTTGGACACGATAGCCTTGCGCTCAGTCAAACTGACCCGGGCCTGGCTGGAATTTCATCTGCGGAAAAAGAAAATCGACAGGATGGAAGATATCTTTCTTGCACAACTGGATACCCAGGGGAATTTGTTCATTGACATGAAGGATAACAAGACGACCTATACTATACCAACGAAGTAGCTACGGAGACATTGTTTGACATTACATCGAATACCATCTCAACAAAGTAGACATGGATATCGTGGATAACTTCCATGGAACCTGCGAGCAAGCTTCACAAGTGGAACCCTTGTGTTTGTCGGATTAAGGAGAATGCCATAGCAGAGAGGATGACATAGTGAAAAAGCAAATATTTACATTCATATTATTTTTATATCTGTTAATAACCGGATGCACGGTTTTTAAAAAACCACTGGACAAAAAGACAGGTTTTTCTGCAGAATTGAATACATTGGACAGCCAAATAGTCGCCGAAAACTGGGACGAAGCAGAAGATAGCCTGATATCATGCCTTAAAAAGTGGAAAAAGGTGAAACCATGGATGCAATTAGAGTTGGATCATGATGTGATCAATGATATTGATATTAAGCTCACCGAGCTAACTGCTTATCTGGAGACCGAAGAAAAGCCTGCTGCGCTGTCCAATATCCGTGCAGTTAAAAACATCTGGGATGATATTGGAGCGAAATGAACGCAGCTGTACCAGTTAATACTATTCTGTTTTAACTAAAACACCATGTGAAATGTTGTAAGTAGTTGTTACAGAAGGTATAATCTTAATAAAAGATATCAATGTTGCGGGGTCATCATGATAAAACTGTTCGAGAAAATCAATAAAGCACCACCCGGTAAAAAGCGTTTATACTATTCTTTGCTCAGTGTATCATCCGTAGTATTTATTGCAATTGTTATTCTTGCTTTGTACGTAGGAAGAGTATACTATATTAAAACATTGGGAATTAGTCTGGTTCCAACAAAAAATTACGATATACCGACATTAAGCTATTACCGGCAAAACGACCCGGCATGGCAAGATGAAAAGATTGGTGATTCTCAAAAGAGAATGGGGGGTACAGGCTGTTTGATATCTTGTGTATCAACTGCAATATCGCAGCTGGATGAACCAGTCACCCCGAAGGAGTTCAACGAAAGGCTTACACAAGTCAGTGGTTTTCAAGGTGCTGATTTGATATGGTATAAAATAAATGAGGCTTTTCCGAATATTGGTTATCGCTATAGTCGTACCTTTAGTAATAGGATAATCGAAAGCGATCTAAAAAAGGGGTTATTACCCATTGTAAATGTGAAATACCACAAGACCGGTATCACCCATTGGGTGATTATTGTTGGCGCAAACGAGGGTGAGTTCATCATCTGTGATCCATTGGATGATGGGCATTCAACCCGATTGCTATCTGATCATGGCAAAGTATACGCTTACCGTGTTATAGAGAGGGTTAATGAGTGATAAAGTGAAGTCTCATAACGCATAGTCTACCGCTGCTTACTGGCATAGGAACTGAACTAGATTTCCAATGCGGGCAATTGTGATACAGCATTGAAAAAGCCATGATTGTGATGTAGAATGAACCGAAGGAGAACGGTATGCACGAAACAGCACTGATGCAGAATTTATTATCAACCGTATCGCAGGCTGTCGAAAGGCACGGTGTAGAACGGGTCAAAACCGTGACTTTACTCGTCGGCAGGCTTTCCAATGTTATGCCAGACGCGCTCTCCTTTGCATTTGAGGCCATGACGCAGGAAGGTTTCATGAAAGGGGCAGAGCTTGAAATGATTTTTCAACCTGCAGTGGCGCAATGCGGCACCTGCAGATATGAGTATCAGTTCGAAGCGTTTCAAATTGTCTGCCCTGTATGTACAAGCAGGGAATTCTCCATTATCAGCGGTGAAGAAGTTTACATACAAAGTATGGATTGCGAGGAATGAATGATGCAAAAAATAGATATCAAGCAGGACCTGAAAGCCCTGAACAACCAGAAGGCAGCAGAAAACAGGAATCTGTTCAGTTCGCAGGGAATATACGTGATCAATATGATGGGCTCACCAGGGGCTGGTAAAACCACGCTTTTGGAAAGCATATTACCCCAGTTAAACAGTGTTTTGCATACAGCAGTGATAGAAGGAGATCTTGCCACACAGAATGATGCGCTCCGTATTCAAAAAACGGGTACCATTGCGCTGCAGATCAATACCAACGGCGGGTGCCACCTGGATGCAAAAATGATAGGAAACCAGCTTCAAAAGCTTGACCTGGGCACACTGCAGCTGCTGATCATAGAAAATGTGGGTAATCTGGTCTGTCCTGCAACCTTCGATCTGGGCGAGGACATGCGGATGGTCGTTTTAAGCCTTGCAGAGGGTGAAGACAAGCCGGTGAAATATCCGGTTGCATTTCTGAACGCGATTACCGCCGTCATCACAAAGACGGATTTATCTCCGTATTTGGATGCAAATACGGATGTGATGAAACAATATATCGCCGATATCAACCCGAAAGTTCTTGTCTTTGAAGCAGGAAAAAAGGATGGTGTCTACTCGGCAGAAAGGCTTGTGGAATACATTATTGAGCAGGTAAAGAAGAAGCAAAGCACATGAACCGTTATTCGTTGATCATCCGGGGCATTGTACAGGGGGTTGGCTTCAGGCCGTATCTGTACCGCCTGGCAAAATCACTTTCAATTCGGGGCTTCGTACAAAATACGACGGAGGGAATCTACGCCGAAATCGAGGGAGACGCTGCCTCGTGTGACAGCTTTATTGCCGGGCTGCAGCAACATCCACCTGCTTTGGCCAGGATAGAAAGCATACAAACACATCCGCTGCCTGTTCAAGAAGATACCGACTTTGTAATACTGGAGAGCCTTGACGGCGAAAGAAATGCTTTTATTTCACCGGACATAGGGATCTGCGACGCCTGTGCGGCGGATATCATGGACAAGAGCAACAGGCGCTGGCGTTATGCTTTTACGAATTGTACGGATTGCGGGCCTCGCTATACAATTCTCCGTGACATCCCATATGACAGGAAAAACACAATGATGGCCGGGTTTCCTCAGTGCCCGGATTGCCTTCACGAATATGAAGATCCGGCTGACAGACGTTTCCATGCGCAGCCGAATGCCTGCCCGGTTTGCGGGCCGATGCTTTCCTTCTGCAAAGCAGGAGAAATTCTTGATGGAGACCCCTTCGTGCTGTTTGATCAATGGGTTCACAAAGGCAGAATTATTGCGGTTAAAGGGATCGGTGGATACCATCTTGCGTGTGATGCTGTCAATGAAGCGGCCGTTAAAAGGCTTCGGAAGAACAAAATCCGATATGACAAGCCGTTTGCCGTAATGATGCATGATATCGATACCGTCAGAAAATTTTGCGATACAAACGAGCAGGAAGAGAAAACCCTGCTGTGTCCCAGAAAACCTATTGTACTGCTAAAAAAGAAAGAGAATTGCAGTATTGCAGAAGATACCTCACCTAAAAACAATCGGATTGGCGTGATGCTTCCGTATACGCCTCTGCATGTGCTCCTCATGCAAAACCACGATGCTTTAGTGATGACCAGTGCAAACCTGTCCGATCGGCCGATGATTTATGATGACGCCGAAGCGATGCAAAGCTTTAACGGGATTGCTGATGCAATCCTCACCCATAACCGACAGATTTACCGTCGAATGGACGACAGTGTTGGCGTGTTCGTGTCCGGAAAGCTAAGGCTGATAAGGCGTTCGCGGGGCTATGCACCCGAGCCCATAAGGCTTTACGGCAATAACAGAGTAATATTGGCCCTTGGCGCACAGCAGAAAAACACGTTCTGCCTGGTAAAAGGGGATAACGCTTTTTTAAGCGGGCATATCGGCGACCTGGATGATCCGGATACCGAAAGTTTCTATGAGAACGAAATTCAATCCTATATGAGGCTGTTTGATGCAAAACCCGATATAATCGCCTGCGACATGCATCCGGACTATGTTTCCACAAGGTATGCCGCCCGATTCATTGGGAAACTGCCGGTATGCAGGATTCAGCACCATCATGCACATTTTGCATCTGTTCTGGCAGAGCATCAGGTGGAAGAACCCGTTATTGGGCTGATTTTTGACGGAACCGGCTACGGTATGGACCGCACCATTTGGGGAGGAGAGGCGCTTTTCGGGGACATCCGATCCAGTGAACGGATTGGACATTTACGGTACGCTTCCCTTTTGGGCGGTGAAGCTGCAATCCATGAACCATGGCGTATGGCGCTGGCAATGATGTGCGATGCATGCGGAGAATCGGATGCGCTGGATTGTTTTGAAGCCTATGGGGAGAATGCGGCGTTGCTGCTGCGTATGAAGAAACAGGGCATTCAATCGCCAGTTACATCAAGTGTCGGGAGATTGTTCGATGCCGTAGCAGCACTTACCGGACTAAGAACGCATACCTCCTATGAAGGCCAGGCGGCCGCTGACCTGGAGCAGGCAATTGATTCTTCGGCGGATGGAAGCTACGGCTTTGATGTTCTGTCGGAAGGAAATTGTTTGACATTTGACTGGCGGCAGTTAATCCGTGATATTGTGCGTGACGCAAAAAAAGGATTGGCCGCCGGGATAATATCGGTCCGGTTTCACCGCGCCATGATACAATTGATGACAGATGTGGCTTCTCTGGCAAAAAAACGGTATGGAAGCAATCGAATTGCATTGTCGGGCGGTGTGTTCCAGAACGTGTATCTTCTTGAGAATGGGGTTTCCAGGCTTGAAAGGTGCGGTTTTCAAGTCTTCTCAAATGAAATGGTACCTGCAAATGACGGTGGAATCGCTTATGGACAGGCTGCAGCAGCGTCAAGGCTAAATGGATGACAGCTTCCTGATGCCAGGACAGAGATATAGTGAAAAGGAGTGATAAGCATGTGTCTTGCAATACCAGGCACAATCGTCAGCATCAAAGACGGTTTTGCTGATGTTAATTATAGTGGCTTAAGAAAAAACGCAAGCCTGCGGCTTTTTCCAAATGCCGTTCTTGGTGATCATGTGCTTGTTCATGCCGGGTTCGTAATACAGATCCTGGATCCGGATGAAGGAAGCGAGCTCGAAAAGATCGTTGCAGAGATGATGGAAACAATGGAATCCAATGAATTATAAAATTGATGATTTCAAAAAGAAAATCGCAGTGCTTGCACAGGGCCTGGAGCAAATCAATCTGATGGAAGTTTGCGGCACCCATACCGCAAGCATCTGGAAGTTTGGCATACGGCAGCTTCTGCCTGACAATATCCGGCTGATCTCCGGCCCCGGCTGCCCGGTATGCGTAACGGCACAAAAGGATATCGCTGCAGCGCTTTCGATTGCCAATGAAAAAGATGTGATATTTACCTGCTTCGGAGATATGATGCGCGTGCCATGCGGTAACAAGAGCCTTTATTCGCTTTATGAGAGCGGAAGGGACATCCGGATTGTGACTTCGCCGATGGATGCCCTGCATATCGCATGGGCCAATCCGGACAGGCAGACCGTTTATTTCGGGATTGGGTTTGAAACAACCGTTCCCCATACCGCAGCACTGATAGAGGCGACCGATGCATACGGGATAAGGAATTTAAGCGTTCTCAGCGCACATAAAACAATGCCGCAGGTGCTCAAAGTGCTTTTGAAAAATGAAAACAATATTGATGGCCTGATATGTCCCGGCCATGTTGCCGCCATCACCGGCGCAAAGGCATTCTCCTTTGTTCCGGATGAATTGATGATGCCCGCCGCAGTGGCTGGATTTGAAGTTTTGGATATCATGATGGCGATTTTCATCCTGGTGCATATGATAAGGAACGGGGAAAGGAAATGTGTGAATACATATCCCAGAGCGGTTACAGAGTTCGGAAACACAGAAGCGCTGGCACTTTCCGGTAAAGTATTTGAACCCTGTGACGCGCTCTGGCGCGGGTTCGGCAGGGTTGGCGGGAGCGGGCTTGCAATCAGGGGACGTTACAGGAATTTTGATGCCATGCATCGGTTTGATGTTCACAACAGCACTGCAGAGGAAGCAAAAGGGTGCATTTGCTCCCTTATCCTTGCCGGAAAGAGTACTCCTGCGGACTGTAAAAATTTTGGATCCATATGCAATCCCGATGAGCCGATGGGGGCGTGCATGGTAGCTTCCGAGGGAAGCTGTGCCGCATATTACCGGTATGGCAGTTTCTATCCAGGATAAAAACCAGGAAAACAGGGGATTAGGTTCCTTATACCTTAAGAACAGAAATCTTCATTGAGTATGATTTGCATCAACAATGGTGCAGGGGGGATGGACGATGCAGGGAAAAATTACACTTGCCCATGGTTCGGGCGGTGAAGCATACAGGGAGCTGATACGGGAAGTCTTTTTGCCGGCATTTTCAAATGAGCACTTAATGCCACTGACCGATTCGGCCATATGTCAGGCCGGTGAAAAAATAGCCATGACAACCGACAGTTATGTAATAAAACCACTGTTTTTCCCAGGCGGCGATATCGGAAGGCTTTGCATCAGCGGTACCGTAAATGATTTAGCTGTCAGCGGCGCATGCCCGAAATATATCTCAGTGGGGATGATCATCGAAGCGGGGTTTGATGTGGCGTCGCTTGTTCGGATTACTCAATCAATGGCCACGGCGGCGAAGGAAGCAGGGGTATATATTGTCACCGGAGATACGAAGGTGGTTGAAGGGGGAAGTTGTGACGGTATTTTCATCAACACGGCCGGCGTAGGTGTATTTTCTGAGGAAAGAGCGCCCCTTGCCCAAAAAATAAGGCCTGGAGACAGGATTATCCTGACGGGACACATGGCTTCCCATGGGATTGCAATTCTGTCAGCCCGCGAGAACATCTTATTCACCCCACCCATCGAGAGTGATGTTGCTCCGCTTGCAGCGCTTGCCGATGCAGTAATAAACACAGGCTGCATCATCAATGCAATGAGGGATCCCACCCGGGGCGGTGTAGCAGCAACTCTTTGTGAATGGGTTACCGACGATACCGATATCGAAATAGTTGACAGGACTTTACCGATACGTTCTGATGTATCCGCCGCATGCGGACTATTGGGAATGGATCCGCTATATATTGCCAACGAAGGAATTATGGTTCTGTCTGTGCCGGAGTGTTATGCAGAGAATGTGCTTTCTGCACTGCGCTCCAACCCGTTGGGGAAAAATGCGGCAATCATCGGACATGTTAAAAAAGGAGCAGGTCATGTATATACAGTGACCGAATTTGGTACAAAAAGAAAAGTGATGCTGCCGCAGGGGGAATTTCTTCCAAGAATATGCTAAACAAGGGGGATTGACTATTGTTTTAACAAGTATTACAATGGTGTCAGAATGCATTTTGTATACAAAATGCATACAGTGTATGATAGAATACACCGTTGATTACATGTTTTCTTACGCTGTCAGATTGTGACAAAACTGCTTACAACCATGATGTGTTTTATCCGTTTGACTTGTGTAGAGCTCATTAAGGTGGACATAATGTTATGGGAAACCAAATCATCCTATTGTGTATTTTGATACCCATGCTGGGGGCGTTTCTACTTCCGGTACTGGGAAAATTCAATACCAGGATACGAAATGTTTCGGCGTTGGCCTTTGTTGCTACCGCCTTTATTTGTGCAGTATTTCTATTACCAGGGATTTTTGCCGGATCACCGGCGGTTTTGCATTATCAGCTGCCGCTGGGTTTAAGCTTCGGCTTCCTGGCTGACCCGCTGGCTGTGTTTATGGCATTAACCGCATCTGGTGTGGCAACAGTGATCATCCTGTATTCTTTTGGCTATATGAAACATTATGACAATCAGAATGAATATTATATGATGGTTTGCCTGTTCATCGGCGCGATGATGGGACTGGTTTTTTCCACATACCTCATTTTTATGTACATGTTTTGGGAGATCTCGGCGATATGCTGCTGGCGGCTTATCGG
>JAGOJH010000152.1 GCA_017995215.1 Thermoclostridium sp. | reverse complement strand
AAACTGCATAGTGATGAATCTGGAGCAACTGCTCCGGAATTTCTTTTATTCTTTTTTCAATGTGCGAATTTCAATTCATTTTATATGCGTAGTATAATTTTAAAGACTGTTTTTCAGTAGACCCTAACATAAAGATTTTCAATGCATAGAATATATTGAAACATATGCATGGGCTGTGAAAAGTATGGTTGTTTATATCATCATATCTTTGTTTGCTGTGTATGGCTTTTTTCATTTGCTGCGTGACCTCGTTATTAAGATAAAATCGGGTTCCGGGGAGTGTTCGGGTAAACTGTGCCTTGTTCCCAGACCGGGCGATGAGTGCCTGGAGGGGAAGATTCGATGTATTTTTATCGATGAGATATCCGAAAAGCTGGGTACGGACGGCTGCCTTTACGTCAGGCTGGAGGAAGATGATCCGAACAAACCAATGGTGGAAAAGCTCTGCTGTGAGTATCCCCGTTTGGTATTGATGGAACCTGTAAATTGGAGTAGAATGGATAGCAGAGGGGTTAGCCTGGGTGCGGGAAGCAAGGAAGACAAGTAAACAAAATAACTCCGTCCAACTGGCTCCATTTCAGAGGCCGGGCCCGCATTTCCGCATTATCTCCCCGGTAGGAGTACCAAAGAGAGGGTCTTTTCTTGGAACAAATAGAGGGTATTGTTGAAGATATTATTTACTGCAACGAACAAAACGGCTATACCGTCTGTGAACTCCGGTCAGGCCGTCGCCTCATTACAGCGGTGGGCTGCATGCCAGGCCTGAGCATCGGGGAAACAGTCCTTGTCAGCGGTTCGTGGGTGGTTCATCAGGATTATGGCAAGCAGCTGAAGGTTGAAGCATGCGAACGGCGTCTTCCCAAAACCACAGACGCCATTATGAAATATCTTTCCTCCGGGGTAATAAAGGGAATTGGTGAGGCTACCGCTAAAAAAATCGTTGCAGCCTTCGGGGATGAGACCCTGCGGGTATTGCAGTTTGAACCACTTTGTCTTGCCAGGGTCAGGGGTATCAGCACCGACAGGGCACTGGCCATTGGGCAGGCCTTCATGAAACAGGAACAAATTCGTTTAACCATTATGTTTTTTCAGGAGCATGGCATTTCGGCCAATGTGGCTGTCAAGCTGTGGAAGAAGTTTGGCAGTGAGGCCATCAACGAAATTAAGCGCAATCCATATCGTCTGACCGACGAGGATTTTAACATAGGGTTTAAGATGGCGGACAGGGTTGCCATCTCAATGGGAATTGAACCATCTTCCAAATTCCGTTCGCAAAGCGGAATAAAGCATGCCCTGTCCAAAGCAGTACAGAGCGGCCATGTCTATCTTCCCACCGACATTCTGGTCGATTATGCCTCCAGGCTGTTAGGTACTGCCCCGGAAGCTGTGGAAGAAACACTTTCAGACATGGTGTTTGAGGAAAGCATTTATGTCGATAAAGCAAAAGGGGGCCGGGTTTACCTCGCGGCATTTTATAAAGCGGAGCAGTATGTATGCCGCAAAATAAGCCTTTTATGCCGCACGCAGCCGGCAAAGGAAATTCATGATCTGGACAGCGTTTTAAAAGAGATTGAAACCGAACAGCAGGTTCAGTATGCTCAGCTGCAGCTTGATGCAATCCGTATGTCGGCGGAAAAGAGCATGCTGGTTGTTACCGGCGGCCCTGGAACGGGAAAAACGACGCTGATAAAAGGAATGATTGCCCTGTTTCAAAAGGAAGGCCTGAAAGTAATTTTAGCCGCACCTACCGGCAGGGCAGCCAAAAGAATGACCGAGGCCACCGGTGAAGAGGCAAAAACCATTCACCGATTATTGGAAACCGTATACGCAGACGATGAATTCAAGAAGGAATTTAAAAAGAATGAACAGGATCCCATCGAAGCCGATATTATCATTATTGATGAGGTTTCCATGGTGGACATCCTGTTGATGAATGCACTGCTGAAAGCAGTACAGCCAGGTACAAGGCTTGTGCTTGTGGGTGATGCGGATCAGCTGCCGTCGGTGGGGCCGGGCCGCATCCTGTCCGATATGATTGAAAGTGGTTTACTTGAGGTGGCATACCTGAACCAGATTTTCCGGCAGGCAGAGGAAAGTTTAATTGTTATCAACGCGCACCGGATCAATCGTGGTGAATGCCCTGAAATGAATCTGCCTGATTCAGATTTCTTCTTTGTGCCCAGGAATGTGCCCCAGGATGCGGCTGCTGCAGTGCTGGAGCTGTGCACCGTCAGAATCCCCGATAAGTTCGGCCTTGACCCGATGAAGGATATTCAGGTTTTATCTCCGGCAAAAAAGGGAGCCGCAGGGGTGTTCAGCCTGAATGCCGCCCTGCAGGGCCGTTTGAATCCCCCCAGCGCCGAAAGGAAAGAGAAAGCCAGCCGGGATATGGTTTTTCGGGAAGGGGACAGGGTGATGCAGATAAAAAACAACTACACCCTGTCATGGAGAAGCACCTCCGATGAAGGCATACAGAGCACCGGTGAGGGTGTGTTCAACGGGGATATGGGCATTGTACGCGCCATAAACCCCAAAGACAATACCTTAACCGTTTTGTTTGATGATGGAAAAGCCGCGGAATATGATTTTGAAAACCTGGACGAGTTGGAATTGTCCTATGCCATTACCGTCCATAAAAGCCAGGGAAGCGAATTTCCCGCCGTGGTGATCTCCCTGGCCGGCATCCCGTCCATGCTGACCTGCAGAAACCTGCTGTATACCGCCGTTACGCGGGCAAAGCAGCTGGTCGTTCTGGTTGGGGACATGGGAACGATTAAAAATATGGTTACGAATATGACCGAAAAGGAACGGTATACAGGTTTAAGAGAGAGGCTGGCAGAAGAAAATGCCGGGATTGTTCAGCAGTTTCTGTGAAAGCTTTGAAAAAGGTGTATACTCTGTGACGGGTTCGGTTATGATTCAAAGCCAAAACGTACAGTTAACCGGAATAAACCTCGAATCGTGCAATTAGCCAGGACAACCCCCGTGTATTATTGGGGGGACAACCTGTTCGAGAAAAGCGATGATGACAGAAGGGCGGATTTATGAAAAACAAAAAGCTACCTTCATTTGAGTATATTCTCAGGCTCTTTTTCCCTCCCCGCTGTATAAGCTGTGACTGCCTTTTGCCCATAGACATGGAAGGGGTTTTATGCCGTGACTGCGAAGAAGATATCCCGGTGCTGAAAAATCGTGAGTTTATAAACCCGGCAGGTAACAGCATTGGAAGGATTTTTTCTGCTTTTGACTATGAAAAGGGCATCCGTAAGGCCATTCACAATCTGAAGTTTAATGATCGGCCCGAGAATGCAGCTGCATTGGTTAAGCTTGCACTGCCCCGCATCAGCCAATTTTTATTTGAGGCACAGCCCCACTGTGCTAAATCCTCCAGATATGATATAATTATACCAGTACCAATCCATTTCAGGAGGAAACAACAAAGAGGATATAATCAATCCGAGCTGCTGGCGAAAAATCTGGCAAAGCAAACCAAAGTTGCATTTTATCCCAGAGCTTTGACCAAAAGCATACACACTCCTCCGCAAAGCTCACTGGGGCGCGGGGAGCGGTTAAGAAACCTGACGAAGGCTTTTAGGCTGAAGAATCCTGAAACGGTTCGTGGAAAACGGGTTCTTCTGGTAGATGATGTTATGACAACCGGCAGCACACTGGAGCATTGCGCAAGGGTGCTGACAGAAGCCGGAGCTACACAGGTAGATGCTTTTGTCATTGCGGTTCGCAGAAAGGCTCATTATTCATAATTTTGTAAGGGGGTGCACCTATGCCTGAAATCAAGTATTGTAAGTTCTGCAGGAAAATGTTCCAGTATGTCACAGGCCCCATTCTTTGCCCGGCATGCAAGCAGGTTGATGAAGAAGAATTCGAGAAGGTCAGGGCATTTTTGAGGGATTTCCCGGGGGCGAATATGAAGGAAGTTGCCGACAATACGGGGGTGAATCCAAACAAGATAAGCCGCTGGCTAAAAGAGGAGCGACTGGAGGTCAGCGAAGGAAGCCCGGTTGCTTTAAACTGTGAAAACTGCGGCGTCAGAATCCGCAGCGGCCGTTTTTGCATCGAGTGTTCAAAAGGCCTGGCCCGTGAAATGATGAGTGCAGGCCGTGAATTGAAGGACAGCTTAAAAAGGACACAGGATAAGAGCAGTGGCACCGGCAAGGAAGATTTTGGGCTGTATTACAAGCACAAGGATGATAACAAAAACTAACTGGCTCGCGGACCGTTTATAACTATCAAAGACAATTATAATCCAGTTGCGTACAAAACGCACTCATTGATATTTTTCGGGTGACGGGAAATAGCTTGCCATAAAAACAATGCATGAAAACATCGGTTCTCCAGGTTGAACCTTATCGGCTTCAACCCGCGTTCGGGTGTTTTTTTATGCCGAAAAACAGCGGAACAAGGCCTGCGTAACGAATAGAGAAAGCTTTCCATGTAAAATTGTGAAGTGTGGAAAATAAGTTAAGATAAATGAGCGGATATTGTTTACCCAAAAAATAGGACCATAAAACAGTGGGAAATTTCATTTTTAGCATAAATTAAACCAAAGATTGTGACGATACTATTTGTGAAGATACAAAAGATAAAACCATAGAGTAAGGGGTATTGCTGCTATGTGTGAATAGAGATGCATACAGGAGAGAGGGATTTAAAATGAAAATCTGGGGAGACAGTCCCAGGGTGTTCGGTGTTTACAATCAGACCACCCAGGTTGGAAAAATTAAAAAGCAGGAAAGTGTTGCATCCAGGAAGGACGAATATCAGGTTTCCAGCCAGGCCAGGGATTACCAGTCTGTCATGAAGGTTTTGCGCAACGTACCGGACATTCGCCAGGGCAGGGTGAACGAGGTATCCAGCAGAATAGAGGCGGGCACCTACAAGGTTGAAGCCCGGGATATTTCTGATAAGATCATCCGTACAATTTCCGGGAAAGAAGGCTAAGTTATGAGAACGAAAGAAAAATGGAGCGGGATAACAGCAATATTCAGGTTATCCCGCTTTATTTTGCCACC
>JAGOJH010000051.1 GCA_017995215.1 Thermoclostridium sp. | reverse complement strand
GCATGGCGTCAATGTGAACGATCCTGAAAAAATGCAAGAAGATTTTAACACTGCGTTGAAAGAAGCCCAAATGCTGACGGTGTTTTTACAGGTGTTATTCGTTCCCTTTGAGAATTGCACCTTCCGCACAGGCCCATCCCGGTTTTATATTCCGGAATATCGGCATTATGAAGGGCGTTATCGGCTGAAGGTGGAGGATATTCTGGAAAACAGGGACTTCCCCGATAAGGTCGTGATGGCCTCCGCCCCGGTGGATGCTGAAAAATTCGTCAGTGCACAGATGTCTGAAGAATATTCCTATATCATGGGCAACCCCACAGTCTATTCCATTCCATTGGGTTGTTTCATCTCAAAAAATCTTGATAACTTGCTGATGGTGGGGAAAAAGGCATCCTTTTCATCCCTTGCATCATCCAGTGCCGGCAGGATGTCAGTGAATATCACTGCAGGAGAAGCCATGGGGGTTACTGCAGCCTGGTGCTATCTGAACGACATGACCCCTGTTGAGCTGATGGAGTCATCCGAACAGGACATACAGGAATACCAAGGCCTTTTGAAACGGGCGGGCCTTATCCTGGAGGACTTTGATATCTCCAACCCCAACGCAGATCATTGGGCATGGAACAGCATCAAGGTTCTTACCGAGTATGGCCTGGTGGCTGGGGGAATGAACAACGATTATTTGCTGGATGTTGAAAGCAATGAAGAGCATCTGACCACACTGCTGATCAATTTAATGGTTAAGGCTGCACCACAGAAATATTCGCTGGAGCTCGACAACAGGCTTCGTTCTTTTGCCAACGGAAACATTCTTACCGGTGAAACAGCAGCTGAAATTCTGTTAAAGGCAGCGGATATTCCATATGAACAGGGAAAAGCCTTTCAAACTGCAAAGGATAACGGCTTGTTCCCCAAGGAAGTTTTAACAAGGATCAGCCCGGACAAGGCGGTCACACTGGATTGTGTATATGCCATGACCGTGCATCTGATCGAAAAACTGTAAAGAACAGGCGCCACTGTGGGACTTGCGGGTGGAACCGCGGATGCTGTCGCAGCAGGTTCTGCGGTCGGCACCGCGGTTGGGGCCGCAGCATGAGTTGCAGTATGAGTTGCAGTTGGAGATGCAGTTAAAGCTATAGATGGTGTAGTTGTTGGAGATGTAGCTGTAACCACGATTGGGGTCGTGGGTGAAGGCACAATCATGAATGATACCAATTTTTAAGGGAATCGTTTCATTTTGGGTTACCCTTCAAAAAAACAAAAAGCAGTTTATCCCTTGCATCAGTATAACACAAAGAACATACTGAAAATACTCTATTTAACTATATTTTTCTTTTTTTCTTAATATTGTGACTTATGCACACAACCATGGTGACTTATGCACATTCCGGGTGATTTTTGCACATAAAAAGAGCGGTTCTCCCGCTCAATACGAATGAATCAAACTAAGGGTGAAAAGTTACACGTTACACGTGGGGGCACTCTAGCACCTTCTTCACGTTAAATCTGACCGTCCTGAAGATAGTCGGCGATCAGTAAATCCACAAATTTGCCATAGCTTTGCATTCCTTCGGGTTGATTATTGCTTTTCAGATAGGTCTCATTCACCTTATCGGCTATTACAGAGGCGGTCTCTTTTTGATGTGTCTCCCAGAATTCCCGAATCTTCTGCCGATCCGCTCGTATTTCGTCGCTTAGCATGGCTGACAGCTCTGCATAAGTATCAGGAGACTGGGCATACAAGGCATTACCGGCATAGGTTAATGCACTTAGATATCCCGAATAACGGAAAAGATCATCCGGGTGGTTTAAACAGGCCAAAAAACCTGCATAGTTTGCCTCATCCTCGAGGGTAATGCCCATTTGGTGTGCTATTTCATGGCAGGCTGTGTGCGGAAGAGATACCAGCGGAGGCTGGATATTGATATTCGGCTCACCAGAGAAAAAACTATAAACACCTGCATAGCCTGAAATGGTCTGAAATACCGAGAACAGATACAGCCCCTTTACGCGGACACGGTTGCCGTGAAAAAGAGAATACTGCTGTGAAAGGGCTGGATACCCTTCCCAGGCTGTGGTTAATACTTTGCGCAGCTTATCAGGCTCAGAAGCCTGAAACACTTCAAGCCTGGAGCGGGAAGCATTGGCACTGTCAACAAGCGCTTTGTAAGTGTCGGCCAGTTCAGAAACAGAAGCCTGCCGAACATCCAACCCAAGCTGATCCTTTATGGGGATGCGGTAATTGTTCAGGCTCCAGGTAAATTGAAAGAGAAACAGGCAGATGCTGACGATTAGAAAAACTTGTGATGAAAATCGGATGATTTCATCAGTGAAGTTTTTACGTAAAAAAGATTGAATCAATCGGAATAAGCGGTACAACCCATACAGTACCAGACAGACGATCACTATTTCGTAAAGGGAGAACGGTACAAGGTTGGCCATGGCCGTAAGAAGGCGTGACGTTACCGGATAAATTCCGCGTGAGAAGTACTTTTCGACCAGGTTGGGATTGGACACTGCGGCTCTTTTTGCTATTTGCGGCAATACCACAAGCAGCACAGAAATAAGCGCCATCCAAAGTACCCTTCTCTTGTTCACAGGCTTTGGGTTGGAGCGCTCCGGCAGGTATGCTTTGGGATCACGGTTTTTAACCGTCCAAAACTTCTTTTTTTCACGGATAAGGGTCTGTCTCATAAGCTTCCTTTCAGCCATTTATCTGATCGGTTTTGTTTGCGCAAATCAGCAGCGCTGGCAATATAGAAGCAATGTTCCCTGACTGTTGCAGATAATACCTTGTTGAAGTATTTTTAATTCGGGAATCATTTCTTTCCTGATAACCGTTTTTTCCAGGTTAAAAGAACAAAACGAGGAAGATCCATCATGCGTTTGTAGCGTTTAGGCTCCCGAATCAGCCTGAAAAGCCATTCCAGACCGGCCTTGCGCATGATTTCCGGCGCCAGTGCGGCGGTGCCTGCCAGAATATCGATAGATCCGCCCACCCCAATGCAGACCTTGGTTTTCAGACGATACATGTTCTGATGAATCCAGAACTCCTGCTTGGGTACACCGAGCCCAGCCAGCAAGATGTCCGGTTTTAGCTTGTTGATATCTTCAATCAGTTCGTTTTCTTCATCCGGAGAAAAGTAGCCATCGGTGTAGCCCTTGATATTCACCTTTCCATACTCGGACAGGATGTTCACTGCAGCCATTTCAGCAACCCCGGGTTGGCCGCCGAGAATATAGTAGCTGATGCTTTTACCGGTAGAGGCCTTAAACAGGTTTTTGATTAGATCGACCCCCGAAACTTTTTCCTTCAGCGGGGTTTTCAATATTTTTGCCCCAAGGATCACACCTGCCCCGTCGGGAATGAGCAGTCCTGCTTCATTGAGGATGTTCTTCAGGTCCTGGTTTCTTTGTGCCTGCATGATGATTTCTGCATTGGGCGTATAGACTGCATGGATGGAATCTCCTGACACCCAGCCCAAAACGGTTTCTACTGCCTCTTGCATGGTCACATTGTGTATTTTAACCCCATGTATATTCACTCTGTCCATTTAAAAGCCTCCCGGTTTTGCCATGAAATGCCCATAAGGTATTGCTTTCAGGCTATTCTATGATATTACAAGATAAAAGTTTTCGCAAGAGGTGTAACAGGGCGGAGGGTCTCGCTGTGTTATTCATGTATGTTATACGAACGCTCTTTTGTGTATCAAAAAGGAAGCAAAAGAGGAAATTTACCCCTTATATCCGGTCTGTGAATGCCAGAAAGGGAAGAAAATACAAGAACAAACGTTTGCAAACCTGTATATAACCTTGTATAATAAATAGGACAAACATAACCGGAGGATTGACGATGGATCTGACTTTAGGGTTGAACCCTGAACAAAAGGAAGCGGTTGAACACCATCAAGGCCCGCTGCTTATTCTGGCGGGTGCCGGCAGTGGGAAAACCAGAGTTCTGACACACCGCGTGGCTTGGCTTATTGAAGAAAAAGGTGTTGCGCCGTGGAGCATTCTTGCCATCACCTTTACCAACAAAGCGGCAAAGGAAATGAAGGAACGTATTGAAAAGCTGGTTGGCGCAAAAGCGCTGGACATCTGGGTAGGAACCTTTCACGCCTGCTGCGTCAGAATTCTCAGAAGGGAGATTGAACGAATCGGGTTTGACCGGAATTTCGTCATTTATGACACCTCCGATCAGGAAACCCTGATGAAGGACTGTTTAAACCAGCTTGGCTATAATGATAAAAACTTTCCGCCAAAGCAGATTCTGGCTGAAATCGGGCGTGCGAAGGACGAGCTGATGGGCCCGGAAAGCTATGCGGAAATGGCCGGAGCAGACTTCAGGCAACGCAAGGTGGCCAATCTTTATGTCCTGTATCAAAGAAAATTAAAGGCAAACAATGCGTTAGATTTTGATGATATCATCATGCACACTATTCGGGTGCTTGGCGAAAACCCCGATGTATTGCAGTATTACCAGAACAAGTTTAAATATATTCTGGTGGATGAATATCAGGACACGAACACTTCTCAATACACACTGGTCAGCATGCTGTCACAGCAGCATAAAAACATCTGTGTTGTGGGGGATGACGATCAGTCCATTTACGGCTGGCGTGGGGCCAATATCCGCAACATTCTGGAGTTTGAGAAGGATTTTAAAAACTGTCGTGTGGTCAAGCTGGAGCAAAATTACCGCTCCACCGGAAACATCCTGAGCGCGGCAAACAAGGTGATCAAAAACAACTATGGCCGGAAGAATAAAACCCTGTGGACAAAGAACGATGCAGGGCAGCTGATACGCGTATTTCAGGCCCAGGACGAAAGGGAGGAAGCCTGGTATACCGCTTCAGCCATACGAAAAGAAGTAGACAGCGGCACGAGGAAGTATGGGGATTTCGCAATTCTTTACCGACTGAATGCGCAGTCCCGTGTATTTGAAGATGCATTCATGAAAACCGGTGTGCCCTATAAAATCATAGGCGGGCACAAATTTTACGACCGCAAGGAAATCAAGGATATCATCGCCTATTTGCGGGTGATCCACAATCCCCACGATGATATCAGCCTGAAGCGTATCATCAATGTTCCGAAAAGAGGTATCGGCAAGACTACACTCGATAAAGCCGAGCAGTTTGCCATAAACAATGAGGTGAGTATATACTCCATTCTGCTGGAAGCGCACACCATTCCCGATTTTGCACGGGCAGCCTCCAAGCTGAAGGATTTTATCGATAAGCTGGCACGGTTCAGAACCATCGCTCCGCAAACCGAGCTGACCGAATGGATTAAAACCGTGATCGAAGAAAGCGGGATCATACAGGAATTGCAAGCCGAGGGAACCGACGAAGCCAAAACCCGGGTGGAAAATATCCGTGAATTCCAATCGGTGGCGATGGAATTTGTCCGCAGCAGTGAAGAGGAAAACCCCTCCCTGGAAGATTTTCTGGCACATATTTCTCTGGTGGCCGATACCGATAACATCGAAGAGCAGCCCGACAGGGTGATGCTGATGACCATGCACAGCGCCAAGGGGCTGGAATTTCCGGTGGTCTTTCTGGCTGGCATGGAGGAAGGGCTTTTCCCCAGCTACCGCTCCATCGGCGAGGAAAAAGAAATGGAAGAGGAAAGGCGGTTGTGTTATGTGGGCATTACCAGGGCCCGAGAACAGCTTTTCCTTACTCATGCAAAATCCAGGATGATTTTTGGCAATACAACCTATAACCGTGCTTCCCGGTTTTTGGATGAGATTCCGGCAGAGCTTACAGAGGACGGGGCTGAAAAATCACAGAAGAAATTGGAAAAAGCGATCAATTCGCAGCAGCCGGTTGGGTTTGACACTTGGAAGCAGCGTACTGCGTCCTTTACGCAGGCCAACGATTTGGATATCAGCGGTCTTGAACCGGGAGTAAGAGTCATTCATAAAAAGTTTGGCAAGGGTACGATTGTTACCATCGTGCCCGAGAATAACGATTACCGTGTTGAAATCAACTTTGATGATGTTGGTATGAAAAGGCTGATGGCTTCCTTTGCCAAATTGAAACAAGCCGATTAAGCAGCTGCATGCACATAAAACCTCCTCCGATGGGTATACTTCTGTTCAGAAGGTTCAGGTTTTACAGAATGGGAGGGAGCGTAATGAGCGAGAAAATGACGGCGGAGCAGTTAAAGCAGGTTGGTGAGAACTGCAGCCAATATCAGGCAGAAAGAAGAGGAACGCAGGCCACTATGGGTGTTTCGGGCCAGAGTGAGGTGTCCTGTACGACCTGCAAAAACTGGTCCGGAAAAAAATGTGTCATCGATGCATTTGACAATGTGGCGGTAAACCTTGGAATACTGCCCGAGGAAGATTGAAATGTTCAAATACAGGCAGGCATTATTCTTCAGAGCCTGCCTGTATCTAATTTCGATGAAATTTTTTACGAGGGAGGGCAGCTCTTCGCTCCACCTCTTCAGGTTGCAGGAAAGCTGGCATATTATTTGTAGATGTTGAACCAGCCCTTGATCTTAAACCATAAAAACATTCCGACCCCGATGGCCACCATCACCCCGAGGATGATAAAATAGCCGTACTTCCAACGCAGTTCAGGCATGTAATGAAAGTTCATTCCATAAATGCCGGCGATGAAGGTAAGCGGGATGAATATGGAGGTGATGATGGTTAATATGGTCATGATTCTGTTCATCTGATGCGAGTTGATGGACAGATAGCTGTCCCGCATATCCGCTGTCATTTCACGGTTGGATTCGATGGCTTCTGAAAGCCGAATAAGATGGTCATAAATGTTGTTGAAATAATGCTTGTTGGTATGAAAGCTTTGCAAATGCTCTGAATTGATCATCCGGTACAACAGTTCCTTCATGGAACCTGTCACCCGACGGAGTTTCAGCAGCTCCTCACGCAGGGAAAATACTTTCTTTATTACGCTCTGGCCGGTGTTCATGCCGGTATGGATGTTGATGCGGTTCAGTTTATCCTCGATTTGATGCAATGCGGGGAAATATTGATCCACCACCTTGTCAAAAAGAAGATAGGTGATATATAGATGCCCCTCAGCCCAGATATTATCGTTCTGTATTAACCTTTCACGAACTTGGTTCACCTCGGTCATATCTCCCTTATGAACCGATACGACATAATTATTTCCAACGAAAAGGTTTAAATCTACCGTGGTAAGGGTTTGTGCCCTTAGAGTGTTCAGTACAAAGAAATTATAGGCATCATAAAAATCCACCTTGGCCCGCTCATAAGTATGGGAGCAGTCTGTCACCGCCAGGTGATGAAAATGAAATGTTTCTCTTAAAATATTCAGATCCTCTTCCTTTTGGACGTTAATGTCCACCCAGTACCAATGAACGTCGGCTTGCTGCAGACGTGCCATCGCAGCATCCGTCAAAAGGTCCAGACCTTCCGTTAATGCAAGTGTATAAACCAAACTCTCACCTCCTGCACCTAACATTATATGCTTATTCCGGAGAATTGAAAAGAAATCAGCAGCGTTCGTGCGGATGAATATTTCCGGGAAAAACTGTAAAACGACAGGGTAAGACAACAGACCTGTGTATAATTGAAGCATACCAATGACAAAGCTTGGGAGGTCTTCAATCATGAAAAGCACATCCATACCCAACCGTGGGCTGGCGTTTTTTTTGCGCAGGCTTGTTCCTTCTGCGCTACAGTTTAAAACAATTACCGCTACGGACTTTTTATCCTGTTTTTTTGCGGGTGTATTGTCGCAGGGTACATTGTTTGGCGCGCTTAAGCCCTTTGGAGTGGCTTTTTATGCCGCTTTTCCCGGGAATGTCCTGTTAAGGGCCATGATGCTGGCATCCATTTTCGCGGGTAGTCTGATTAGTGGTGAACCAATCCTGGCGTTAAAGCAAACAGCAATGATTTTTCTGTATGAATGGCTGAAAAAGCTTGTTTTAAAAAACAAACAGGAACCCGACCTAATCCGCAACGCTGTTATTACAGGCGCTGCAGCGGCAGTAACCGGGCTGTTGATTTTTGCTTTAAGCAATCAAAGCATACAATCCCTTCTGCTCCTTTTAATGGAGATTGCTCTCATCTGCATCGTCACATCGCTGTTTTCCATCACACTGCAGGGGCAGGATCCGGCTTTAAAAGAGAAATACACAGGGCAGAAAAATATGGAATACTTTGGCCTGCTTGTCATGGGTGGCGCTTTTCTGCTGGGGGTTTCAGGCATAAGGGTTCCCGGGGTTTCTCTGGACAGAATCATGGCCGGAGTTGGGCTTTTGATGCTGACCAGGCATTTTGGGCCCGGTTTTGGCGCCTGTGCGGGAACAATCGCCGGATTGTCTCTGGCTGCGGCTAATCTGGAAAACCTTCCTTCGCTGATCGGTGTTTATGCCATCTCCGGGATGATTTCAGGCATGATGCAAAAATCCAAGCTTGCATCAGGAATTAGTTTTCTGATGATTCAGTTTCTGTTTTTTGTTACAGCTAAAGAGGTATATCTGACACTGCCCGATATGATTATTCCTGTGGTGTTGTTTCTGATTATTCCGGATTTACGGGCAGGAAATGTTTACCTGCTGCGGCGGTTTATTGCGATGGATACATCAGGAACGCCTGTGATGGATAAAGTTCGCAAAACCATATCCGACCGTCTTGACAGTATGTCCGTCGCCCTTTGCAGGCTTGGACATACGGTAGACAAGCAGCTGAAAAACCATTTCGAAACCAGGGGAGAGATTGCAGGGGCCGTTATGGAACAGCTTACACAGCAGGTTTGCAGCTTTTGTGCAAAGTCGTCAACCTGCTGGGAGACCAAGCTGTTTTTCACTTTTAAAACCTTTAACGTTCTGATTGATTCCCTGCAAAAGCATCAGGCCGATCCAAACCATGAGGTCGAACAGGAGTTGAACCGGTTTTGTGTCAAGTCAGGCTCGGTGATCGATGCATTGCTTCGGATCATTGAACTCAAACGGGTGGACAAGGTATGGCAAAAAGCTGTGGCTCAAGCGCAGAGTGCCATACCGGGGCAGATCTTCAGTGTTTCAGAAATACTCGCAAAAATATCGGCAGAGCTGCTTCAGCAAACAGAAACCTTCCCGGAAGAAGAGAGAAAAATAACCAGTCTGCTGCAAAGGAACAGCTTTCCGGTGTGTGACCTGGATGTGAAAAGGGCTTCCAACGGGAAATTCTCGGTTGTAATAGGCCTCGAGCAATGTAAAAGCTTTCAGAACTGCCCACAGGAAATCGCAGAGATTGTGTCGCAGGTTCTTGGAGTACAAATGCTGCCGGAAGAAGAGGGCTGCAAAAACAACAGCGGCTGCTGCTGCACCCTTACCGTAAAAGAGAAGGAAATCATGGGAATTACCACGGGGATGGCACGGGTAAGGAAGGACAAGGCAAGGGTATCGGGGGATTCGTTTACCTTTTTCAGAACCCGTGAAGGCAAATATATTGCTGCAGTCAGCGATGGCATGGGCAGTGGAAGGGAAGCGAACCGGCTGAGCGAAACCGCCATTGGCCTGTTTGAACAGCTTCTGGACTGTGGCCTTTCCATTCGCCTGGCCTTAACCCTGGTAAATATGATGATCGAGATCACAAGCCCCGAAAAATATGCGACGATGGATATTTCCTCCACCGATCTGTATACCGGGGAAACGGAATTTTACAAGATGGGTGCAATGCCAAGCCTTGTGATTAACGGCAGGAACCTTGATTTTATACAAAACAACAATCTGCCGGCAGGACTGCAGCAGGAAAACCCCATTACATATGAGAAAAGAAGGATTTCAGATGGTGAATTTATCATTATGATGACCGATGGCGCCTATGACAGGCTGAGCAATGGAAATGAACAAACCCTGCTGGAAAAGGTCGTGAGCTTGAAAACTACGCTGAACCCGCAGGAACTGGCAGAACACCTTTTAAAAAGCTCCTGCGAAAATAAAGACGAAGTTTCCGACGACATGACGATTCTGGTCGCAAAGCTATGGCGAAAAGCCGCTTAGTACCTTATTCGGAGGCTCCGTTCCTTGACTATTGAAACAGCTCGCTTTTAAATGTCTTTCCGCATGTCAGGGCAGCTCGGGGACTACCCCACTGCTCTGATTTTTTTTCCCTGCAGAAAAAGCTCACCAACCCGATCTACATCACCGGCGCCCATGGTCAGAATCAAATCTCCGGGGGAAGAATCCTGTATCAGACGATCCACAGCTTCCTTGAAGGAAGATACGTATACGGCATTGTTCATGGTCTGATTAATTCTTTCAGCCAGCTCGGAGGAATTGACAAGACCGGTATCCTTCTCCCTGGCTGCGTAAATGTCGGTCAGATAAACCCTGTCAGCCATGGTAAAGGCTTTGGAAAACTCATTCATCAGTTCATGGGTTCTCGTATAGGTATGAGGCTGGAATACACACAGAACCCTGCCACGGGTGCTGCTTCTTGCCGCCTTCAGGGTGGCTATGACCTCGGTGGGGTGATGCGCATAATCATCCACAACACGAATGCCGTCAACCATCCCCTTAAGTTCAAAACGCCGGTGGGTTCCGGTAAATTTCCGGAGGCTGGTGCGAATGATTTCATTGGGAACCCCCAGGGTGTAACACACGGCAAAGCACGCGAGGCTGTTGCTGACATTGTGCAGCCCGGGAACACTTAATTTAATCCGCTGTATGCTCTTTTTCTCATGTACTATATGAAAGGATGCAAAACCGTTTTCATCAAAGGAAATATTCCGCGCCGTCCAGGAGGCTTTCGGCGATGTGAGCCCATACGCTATCGAGCGGCAGCCTGCTTGCTCCATCAGCCTTGCAACAAGCTCATCATCTGCATTTCCCACAAGTACTCCGCCAGCGGAGATCTGCCCTGCAAAACACGCAAAGGAATCGTAAATGTGGTCCAAATCACGGAAATAGTCCAGATGATCCGAGTCGATATTCAATATGACGGCCATGTCGGGGAAAAATTTCAAGAAACTGTCCTTATACTCGCAGGCTTCGGTGACAAAATAACGGGGACCTCCGACATGCGTGGTGCCCCCTATGGAATCAAGAACTCCGCCTATGTGGATGGTTGGGTTCTTCCCAGCTTCCATCAGGCAGGAAGAGATCATCGACGTGGTGGTAGTTTTTCCGTGAGTGCCCGAAATAGCAATGCTTTTTTCATACATTTTCATGATTTCACCCAGAAGCGTGGCTCTGTCAATGACAGGAATCCCCTTCTGACGGGCTGCTTCCAACTCCGGATGATTGTAGTTCATTGCGGCAGTATAAACTATCAGCTTTTGATTGGTGATGTTTGAGGGCTCCTGCTTTAAAAAGATGGGTATGTTTTTTGATTTCAACCTTTCGATATTCGGTGAGTTTTTCTCATCTGAACCGGTGATTTGAACCCCCAGATCCATTAAAATTTCACACAGTCCGCTCATGCTGATTCCGCCTATCCCGACCATGTGAACCGTAGACCCGGCCAGGTTTTTTAAAAGAATGCTCATAGTCACACCTCTGTATTCAAGTTAATGAGGTTATCCAAATCAGGGTTCATCTGCGTATTATTATCATAACCCAAAAGGGTTATTTTAACACCCCGTTTCACACGGGAAAACCACCTTTATTCGGAAAATCATCCATGCCAATTATACTATACAACTCCGGGCTAAACAAGAAGCGTCATCCACCCTCTAGCCCGGTCGGGATCTAAACTGCTACCATTCAGAGGTATATGTTTTATCCTGAGCGCTGCGATGTCATCCGAAGCTCAGCAAAGGAGCCTGATAAGTATTAATGAGAAAATCCTTCACTTCGTTCAGGATGACAGGCTGTGCCTGCTTGCCTCTGAATAGTAACTTTAATCCATATTCATTATATGCAGCAGGTGAATATTTTTTCACACTCAGGATTTCGGATGCAATGAAAAGCATTCATTCCTAAAAAATTGTAATTAATTCTATTAAAAAAGAAGGATTTTTTAATTTTGTGGCGAATAATACCCTATAACGGAAAATCTGGATGCTAAGTTGCAAACATTATGCAAATGTCCAGCACACACCAACACAACATTAGGATACGGAAGGTGGTACAGAGATGGAGATTACAGATATCCGCATCAGGAGGATTGAATCAGAAGGAAAGATGAAGGCTGTTGTTTCACTGACGTTCGACAATGAATTCGTAGTCCACGACATTAAAATCATTGAAAGTCAAAGTGGGCTTTTCATTGCGATGCCTAGCAGAAAAACACCCAGCGGTGAATTCAGGGATATTGCACATCCTATTCACTCAGAAGCTCGTTCCAGTATTCAATCTGCTATTCTTGAAAGGTACCAGACAATGCTGGTAGAAGAAGAAACAGGAGTTGCGGCAAGCTCTATTACAGAAGATGAATAATGTCCATAAAGTTCGCAGGCACTTAACATGTTGAGTGCCTTCATTTTTTTTGGATGGTCTTTTTTCAATATTATCTGTTGGGGCACAACCTTGTTGTGCCTTTTTTGCTTTTGATTTTTGTCCCAAATAATGCCTGTTGAATAATGTATACACGCATCTGCAGAAGTGATATTATATCCGGATATTGCCAGAATGGCTGAAAAGTACTAAAATCGGTACTTTTAAAGGCAATAACCTCAAAAGGCAGCCACGAATACGTAACACATTTATTGAGTTTGTCTGTTGAAAAAGAACACGAAACATGAGAGAATGTTTAAGGTTACTGTTTATTGCGTAAAGGTATGGAGGTTAGTCGATCATGAACTTGCATGGAAAGGACATAAAAATATTCGCGGGGAATTCCAACAGAAGCCTTGCAGAGGAAATCGCTGCAAAAATCGGTTTGCCGTTGGGCGCTTCAAATGTTGGCCGTTTCAGTGATGGTGAGATTGCTATCAGCATCGACGAGGTTGTCCGCGGATCGGATACATTTATCATTCAGTCCACCTGCACACCGGTAAATGATAACCTGATGGAGCTTTTAATCCTGACAGACGCACTTAGAAGGGCATCCGCCGGCAGAATCACTGCGGTAATCCCTTATTTTGGATATGCGCGGCAGGACAGAAAGGCAAAGGCGAGAGATCCAATCTCCGCAAAGCTGGTGGCTAATCTGATCACAACCGCCGGTGCCGATCGGGTTCTGACCATGGACCTTCATGCAACACAACTGCAGGGCTTTTTTGATATCCCTGTTGATCAGCTTTTTGGAACACAGTTGATTGCACAGTATATGCTGGATAAATTCGATGGGATGGATGACGTGGTTGCAGTTTCCCCCGATGTGGGCAGTGTATCTCGCTGCAGAAAATTTGCTGAAAAGCTGGAGGTGCCGCTGGCTATTATTGATAAGCGCCGCCCAAAAGCGAATGTATGCGAAATAATGAATATTATCGGGGATGTTCGTGAAAAAAGATGTTTATTGGTAGATGATCTGATCGATACAGCCGGCACAGTGGTCAGCGCGGCGAATGCATTGATGAATATCGGCGCAAAAGAGGTTTATGCCTGCTGTACCCATGGGGTTCTTTCCGGTCCGGCCATTGAAAGGATCAAGAACTCTCCTATCCGCGAACTGGTTACGTTGAATACCATTCCCATTACAAAGGAAAAGAAACTTGACAAAATTACTGTTCTTTCTGTGGCAGAGGTATTTGCAGAAGCGATAGAAAGAATTTATGGAGATATATCTATTTCTACCTTGTTTACGCAGCAATAGGGGGGCGTGAGCGTGTCGGAGCGCAGCGTCACTCAGGCTTACAGGCTCTAAAAATACTCCCGCCATCATACTATGCAGCGGGGAATGAAAAGTCTGCTTGATGAGGCAGGCTTTTTCTGTATATACTAAAAAGGTGATAAAACCAGGAGGAACACCATGTTGGTATTGGTCGGGCTGGGAAACCCCGGCAGGGAATATGAAAGAACGCGGCATAATGCCGGGTTTGAAGCAATAGACTATTTGGCTGCTCTTTACCGCATTTCTCTGACCAGGGAAAAGTTCAGATCCCTTATCGGTGAGGGAATGATTCAGAGCGAAAAGGTTCTTCTGGTAAAGCCTCAAACCTATATGAACAACAGCGGGGAGGCTGTTCGTGCCATTATGGATTTTTACAAGCTTCAGCCGAATCAGCTTGTCGTCGTGTTTGATGATATCGACCTGGAGCCCGGGGCCATCCGCATCCGCACCCGGGGCAGTGCCGGCACCCATAACGGCATGCGCTCCATCCTGTACCATTTGGGAACCGAGGTGTTTCCACGCATCCGCATTGGCATCGGCAAGCCCGATCCCCGGTTTGACCTGGCGGATTATGTGCTCGGCAGACTGGATCCAAGCGAACAAAAAGCCATGAGCGAAGCGGTTGAAAAGGTAGCTGAAGCCATTGGCATTCTATTGGTGTCCGGGATTGAAACGGCCATGGGTAAATTCAATGAAACTAAAAAGGCCCCTCCTGCAGGGGTTTGAAACGAATAAAAAGTAGAATGAAATAACTGAACAACAACGTTATGATGTTGTGAACGAACAATTGTGAATTACTCTGGAGAAGAAAATGAATCATCTGCGGTGGGAAAATTGGGAACAGATGCAAAAGATACAGTATGATGTCGGGAAAGGCTCATCCATTGCTGTGAATGGCCTGGCGGAAAGCCAAAGACATCATCTGGTTCATTCCCTTGTCTGCGCTTCCGGGAAAAAAGCACTTTATGTGGCCGCCAACGATTTACAAGCCCGCAAAGCCTTCCGAAACCTGCAAAGCTTGTTTGGTGAAGGAGTGTTTTATTTTCCCTTCAGGGAAAAAATGCTGTATGATGTCGAGGCTAAAAGCCACGAGCAGGCATTTGCTCGCATAGAAGCCCTTGACAGGCTATTGGCTGGGAATTACTCCGTATTGGTGCTATCCTGCGAATCACTGTTGGACAGCTTCATGCCCGCTGAAGAGTTTCCATCACACAGGCTGGTATTCACCGCGGGGGAACGACTTCAAATAGAACAGGCTGTGATGCGCCTGGTTGAAATGGGTTACGAACGGGAAGAACAGGTGGAAGGCCCCGGACAGTTTGCAGTAAGGGGAGGAATTCTGGATGTTTTCCCGATACAGCTGGAAAAACCGGTTCGAATCGAACTGTTTGATGTGGAAATTGACACCATTCGTGCTTTCGACACCGACAATCAGCGATCCTTCGAAATGGTGGATACAGTTGCAATCCTTCCGGCACAGGAATTCATTCTGCAAAAAGCACAGGCCCTGGAGGTTGCCGACAAGGTACAAAGAGAGCTGTCAGTTTTTCTGTCCAAACTGAAGGACAGGGATTTGGCTGAAACCTTCCGCAAGAATTTTGATCTTTATATTGAAAACCTGAAAAATGCAGCTCATTTTGCCGGTATAGACAAATTTATTCCTTATTTCTACCGGCAGCCCGCTTCTATTTTTCACTATTCAGGCCTAAACACATTGGTGTTTCTGGAAGATGTGAACCGATTAACTCAACGGCTTTCCAATGTCGTTGAAGAGCATTACCGTCAATGTGAAATCCTCACCGAAAAAGGAATGCTTCTGGCAGGTTCGTACGCCATGTACTTCAATCCGGAAGAGTTGCCCGTACAACTTGCCGAGCATCAGGTGGTTTACCTGAACAGCCTGGATGAAAGCAGGGCATTGACCGAAACAGCCGCACAGTATGCGCTGCAGGGTAAAAATATTGATCCCTATCAGGGGCATCTTGAGGATTTGAAAAAGGATATCCGATCCTGGATCGATCAGGGGTATCTCGTGACGGTGCTTGTCGTGTCCGAACAACGGGCAGAAGGGCTTTACAAGGTATTCTCCGACGAAGACATCCGTGTGTATGAAAAGTACCCTGAAACCGATATTCCCTGTGCGGTGATTACCCGGGGACAGCTGGAAAATGGTTTTATTTACCCCGAAATCAAGTGGGCTGTGGTTTGTGAAAATGATCTTGTCGGCGGGAAACGGGCAAAAAGCAGCCAGCATTTCAAGGGCGGACGGAAGATCAATGTTTTCACCGATTTGCAGGCGGGGGATCATGTAGTGCACCAAACCCACGGCATCGGGCTGTATATTGGCATCGAGTCCCTGATGGTGGAAGGGGTTAAAAAGGAATATCTGAAGGTGGAATACCGTGACGGAGGCCTTTTGTATATTCCTACCACCCAAATGGATCTGATCCAGAAATACATCGGAGCCGAGGGGAAAAGCCCAAAGCTGAACAAGATGGGCGGAACCGAATGGACCCGGGAAAAGAAGCGTGTGAAGGATGCCCTGAAGGATCTGGCCATGGGATTGATCCGTCTGGAAGCCGAACGGTCAGCCAGAGAGGGGTTTTCTTTTTCAACGGATACGGTCTGGCAGAAGCAGTTTGAGGAATATTTCCCATATGAGGAAACACGGGATCAGCTGCGCTGCACCGAAGAGATCAAGCGGGATATGGAATCCAAACAGATCATGGATCGTCTTCTTTGCGGCGATGTTGGGTATGGAAAGACAGAGGTGGCCCTCAGGGCGGTTTTCAAGGCGGCCATGGACGGAAAACAATCAGCTTTCCTGGTGCCGACTACTGTTCTGGCTTCCCAGCACTTTGAAAACTTTAAAAAGCGGTTCGGGCCTTTTCCGGTGACCGTGGACATGTTAAGCCGGTTCAGAACCGACAGTGAACAAAAGAAAATCATCCGGGACTTGAAGTCCGGTAAAATAGATGTGGTAGTGGGTACCCACAAGCTTTTCAACCAGGAAATCCGGTTTAAGGATCTGGGCCTTTTAGTCATCGACGAAGAGCAGCGATTTGGTGTTGAACACAAGGAGAAGATTAAAAGCCTGCATCCGAAGGTGGACATTTTAACCCTGTCCGCAACGCCCATCCCAAGAACTCTGCACATGTCGCTCACCGGTATCCGCGACATCTCAACCATTGAAGAACCGCCCGAACAGCGTTACCCTGTTCAGACCTATGTTCTTGAATACAGAGAGGACATCATTGAAGATGCGATCACAAGGGAGCTGGCCAGGGAAGGCCAGGTTTTTTACCTTTTTAACCGTGTCAAGGGCATCCAGGCAAGAGCCGCGCGCCTGCAAGAGCTGCTGCCGCAGGCCAGAGTGGGGTTCGCCCATGGGCAGATGAGCGAGCGCCAGCTCGAGAAGGTCATTCTGGCGTTTATCAACAGGGAGTTTGATGTTCTGGTGTGTACCACGATTATCGAGTCGGGGATTGACATGCCCAATGTCAATACAATTCTGGTAGAGGATGCAGACAGGCTTGGCCTTGCACAGCTTTATCAGCTGCGCGGAAGGGTGGGGCGTTCAAACCGGCTGGCATACGCCTATTTGACCTATCGCCGGGACAAGGTTTTGAATGAGGTCGCAGAAAAGAGGCTGAAGGCCATTCGTGAGTTTACCGAATTTGGTTCCGGGTTTAAAATTGCGATGCGGGATCTGCAGATCAGGGGTGCGGGAAACCTGTTGGGCCCCGAACAGCATGGGCATATGGAATCTGTGGGCTATGATACTTATGTCAGGCTCCTCGATGAAACCGTCAGGGAGCTAAAGGGCCAGCCGATACAGGCCGAGACGGGTGAAGTGTTCATTGAATTCAAGCTGGATGCTTTTTTGGATGCGGGATATATCCCGGATGAAAAAGCCAGACTGGATATGTACAAGACCATTGCTGCCATTGACACCGCCGGGGATGCAAGTGACGTTTATGATGAACTGGTCGACCGCTATGGAAATATTCCCGAGCCCGCTGCGAACCTGATTGAGGTTGCGTTGGTGAAAAAAATGGCTGGTTCCTGTGGTTTTCAGATGGTTAAGCAAAAGGATGACATGGTCCTGCTGCATTTCAGGGACAAGGTAACCCTTCCGTTATCCGCCCTTTCAAGCCTGGTGGCTCAGGAGAAGGGCAACCTGCTGTTTTCCGCCGGAAAGGCACCGTATCTGTCCTACAGAGTGAAGGGCTTAAGCCCGAAAGAGGCTCTGAGCAATGTTAAAATTCTATTACAGAGTGTTGAGAAATTGCAGAGCCAGGAATAATTGATTATAATTTACCTAAAGGCTGTGTAGTGCCTTAAAGGTGGACAATGGAATGAAGAAAATTCTTGGATTAGTGCTTGCCATCATCGTCGTGGTGGGGGCAGGCTGTTTTATTTGGGAATCACAAAGCTATGTCGCCAGGGTAGGAACCTGGAAGATTCAAAACCATGAATACATGTTTTTTCTTCGTGCTCAGAAAATCACCACTGAATCCGAAGCCGGCGCTTCAGACAAACAAAAAATCAGAGAGCTCTGGGAAACACCCGTAGATGGCGAGGATCCAAAAATCATCGTCATGAATCAGGCGCTGGAAAATGCAAAAGAATTCAAAGTGCAGCTCATCAAGGCCGATCAGGATAAATTCAAGCTGTCCGATAAAGACAGGAAAGAGCTTCTGGATTATCTGAACAAATCCCTTCAAACCACTGAGAATGTTCAATACGTCAGTAATGACTTAGGCCTCACGTTGGCACAGTTCAGGGATATGATGCTTAAATCCGAGCTTGTAAGCCGCTACGCCTATGATTTCATGCAAAAAAACCGTGATTCTGTCCCTGTAACCGATGAGGAAATCAATGCCTATTATCAACAGAACCGTGACACCATCGATTCCGTAACGGTCAGCCATTTGCTCATATCTACGCAGCAGGAAGGAATAACCGCAACCCAAAGGCAGGAAAAAAAGCAACTTGCCGATAGCTTATTCCAGCGCATCGAACAGGGAGAAAACATGGCCACACTTATCCGGGATTATTCCGCAGACATTTCCACGAAAGACAACTCAGGCCTGTATTCGTTCAACTACGTCGATTTGGGGGCCGGGTTGGAATATACGGATGTGTTTGGCGATTGGGCTTTCGATTCGGCAATTGGAGATCTGGAATTGATTGAAAGCCAATATGGCTATCACATTGTCAGGCTGGAAGATAAAAGTAGCCTGGAGGACAAAAAAGAGATGGTAAGAAGTACGATCCAGGCACAAAAGATGAATGATATTTATTATCAGCAGGTTCAGGAATGGAACAAGGATCCTCAATTCAATCTGATTAAAAACGAAGAAGTATTGGATCGCATCACCAGGAAAAGCTTCCCTGAAAACTAAGAAAAAACCCCCACTTGAACAAATAGGGGTTTTCGTTATAAATGAATTTACTATTAGTTTTCTATTACTTGATTTTACTGCAGAAACTCCCGAATCATTATCTAAGAACCACCCTTCGATTATTGCTCCAGTTGTTTTGCCAGCAAGCAGTTTACCATTTTAGGGTCTGCTTTTCCCGCAAGCTTTCTCATCACTTGCCCTACAAGGAAATTGAATGGCTTTGTGTTTCCGCTTTTATACATATCTACTGATTCGGTCTGCTCGCAGAGAACCTCCTGTATGGCCTTGTCGATCAGGCTTGTGTCGCTGACCATACCCAGTTGGTTTTCCTGGACATACTGCTCCGGGTCAATGCCATCCTTCCAAACCAGTAAAAGCAGCTTTTTCGCCACAGTGCGGTTTATCGTTTTGCTGTCAACCAGCGCCATGATCTTCGCAAACTTTTGGCAATCAATCTTCACATCATCTTCGCCTTTATTGTCGCCCTTGGCGATGCTCAGCAGCTCGACGATAATCCAGTTCACAACCTCTTTGGGATTGTTGAAATATTTCATCGTACCATCAAAAATGTCGGCAAGGTTTTTGCTTCCGCAAATGATCCTGCTGTCATATTCAGACAACCCCAGTTGCTGTGTCATTCGCGCATATTTGTCCTGCGCAGGCTCGGGCAGGCTGGCGCGAACAGTTTCGATCCAAGCCTCGCCAATCTCAATCGGCATCAGCTCGGGGTTGGGGAAATAACGATAATCGGCAGCAGTTTCTTTTTCACGCATGGAAAAGGTTTCTCCAGCGCTGTCATCCCATCTGCGGGTTTCCTGAACCAGAACTTCACTTCCGGTTTCCAATGCGTTGATATGCCGTTGCGATTCAAAAGCAATCGCCGAGGCAATCGCCTTCAGTGAATTCATATTTTTGATTTCGGTTCGGGTACCAAGCTTTGTCGTTCCCTTTTCACGGACAGAAATATTCACATCGCAGCGCATGGAGCCTTCCTGCATTTTGCAGTCGGAAACGCCGGCAAAGCTTAATAGCAGGCGCAGCTTTTCCAGATAGGCGATTACCTCTTCGGCAGTATGAAAATCCGGGTTGCTGACAATCTCAACCAGGGGCACGGATGTGCGGTTAAAATCCACCAGGGATGCTCCAATTCGATTGTCATGCACCAGTTTCCCGGCATCTTCTTCAATGTGTATCTGCTTCAGCGTGATCTTCCGCTTGCCCTCTGTGGTTTCTATTTCCACCCAGCCATTGCGGCAGATAGGTGCAAAAAGCTGTGTAATCTGATAACCGGTAGGCAAATCAGGATAGAAATAATTCTTTTTATCAAAGGTCATAACCCGGGCAATTTCGCTGTTCGTAACCAAAGCGGCGGCTATGCCAAGCTCAACCGCTCTCTTGTTTGTAACAGCAGGCATACCGGGCATGCCTGCGCAAGCCGGGCAAACATTTTCGTTGGCATCGGCACCGAATTTCGCAGAGCATGAACAAAACAATTTCGTTTCGGTGGATAACTCCACATGCACTTCCAGACCCATTACGGTTTCATACTTCATGCCTTACACACCTCCCATGCCGATAATAGCAAATCCTCTCTTTTTACATTTGCGATAAGCTGTATGCCGTGACCGTTCACTGTGAACGAAACAGAAGGCAGGCCCGCCAAGGTGGGCAATGCATAAAGAGAAAGGTTTTCATAGGGATCCTCGCTGATTTTGCATGGCAGCACAATGATGTCATAAGCATCAAAACGCAGTGATTCGATGATGAGGCGACGAATCTTCATGGCTTTTTCATACCAGGGAACATATTGATCCTGAGACAGTACCATTGCTCCCATTAATGCAGTCAATTTTGTATCGATACCGAAACCCTCTGAACGTGTTTTGATGTAAAGATCATTAATACCTTTAAATGAAGGAGTGCGGTAACCAAACTTAATTCCGTCATATCGGTTGATATTATTGCTGATTTCGGCGCAGCTGAGGATATACATCACTTGCTTGTAACTATCAAAGTATTCGAGCGTCATGTCGACTGTTTGGAATTTTGCGGTGAAACTTTCAATCGCTTCCCTGTGGGACGGGTCGGCCATTTGGATAACAGCGCCTGGAATACCTACCCGAATTTTCTGGTGCGCCGATGTATAGGAATAATGCTCTTCCGTGAACATCGCACCATCCTTTGGGTCTTTCCCGGCAATATGGGACAAAAGCGTAAACCCATCGGGCAGGTTCTTACAAACCACACCGATTTGGTCCATGGAAGACACCATTGGGATGAGGCCAAACCGTGACACCGTTCCATAGGTCGGATGGATGTAGCAGCAGCCGTTTTCTGCTGCCTGCCTGCGATACCGGCCGAAAATATCATTACACAGGGCATATTCAGTCGCACCGTTAGCGACAGCTTGAATGGCTCCTGGAACAGTTTTTTGATCGGCAGCGATGGAGGGGATACCAAATTCGTCCATCGTTGTTTTTCCGGCGATGGGATAAAGGTTATCAACCAATCTATCAGCCACCGTAGCGCTAAAAGGAGATATAAAACCTTCCAGTATTTTTGAACCTGCTGTAACCAACTGATCCTTCAGCATGATGCTGTCTTCCAGGGCTACAGTGTTTTTGCCCGTTATATCATAATCACTTATAAAGCAGCTCACGTTGCTCCTCCTCTCCGACATTAATCTATTGTTTTCGGCACCTGAAAATATCCGTCATATTGCTCTGGGGCATTAGATAAAAGGGTTTCCCGGGATACGGACTTCACGGCAGTATCCTCTCGAAATACGTTTTTGACGGGCAATACAGTGAATTGTATGGCCACACCTTCTGTATTGATGTTATCAAGCGCGCTGAAACTGTTTACCAGTTTTTTTACCCGTGTTGATACTTCTGCCTTTTCGGACTCGGATAACGAAATTTTTGCCATTTCTGCATAATCTTCAATACGCATCATTCACCCTCCCTATCTGATTTTGATATGTGCTTCACGCAGCTGCAATTCGGTGACCGGACCAGGTGCCCCCAGCAATAAATCCTGTGCATTGGCGTTCATGGGGAATGCAACCACTTCACGGATGCTCGTCTGCTCGGCAAGGAGCATGACAATCCGGTCAAGCCCCGGTGCCATGCCGGCGTGGGGCGGCGCGCCATAATGGAACGCATTAAACAGTGCCGGAAACTTCGTTTGAATATCCTGCTTGGTATATCCTGCGATTTCAAATGCCTTGAGCATCACATCGGGGCGATGATTGCGGACTGCGCCGGAGGAAAGCTCGACGCCGTTGCAGACGATATCATATTGGTATGCTTTTACTTCCAGTGGATCCATTGTTTCAAGGGCTTCCATTTCACCCTGGGGCATTGAAAATGGGTTATGCGTAAACTCGATGGAACCTGTTTCCTCGTTTTCATCATACATCGGGAAATCGGTAATAAAGCAGAATGCAAACTTGTTCATGTCAGTTAAATTCAGACGTTTGCCCAGCTCGTTGCGAATTTGCCCGGCTAGCTTGTTCACCAGTTTGGGGGCATCGCATATAAAGAACAATGTGTCGTTTTCCTTTAGAGCCAGCATCGTAATCAATGCCTGCTGTTTTTCCGGGGTGAGGAATTTTACGATGGGGCCTTTGAGTACCATGTTTTCAAGCACTGAAATATAGCCCAACCCCTTCATGCCGACCTCCTCAGTGGCAAAGGCCAACATTTTTTCAAAGAAGGACTTTGAAGAATTAGCACAGTTTGGTGCAACAATTCCCCGGACAGGTTTTTTCCTGAAAGGTGCAAAATCCACATCGGCAAAGAAATCGGTCAAGTCTTCAATCACGAGAGGATTGCGCAGATCCGGCTTATCAGTGCCATATTTCAGCATGCTCTGCGAATAGGGGATACGTATGAATGGCGCAGGGCTGACTTCTTTATCAGAAAAGGCGGAAAATGTACTGTACATTACTTTTTCGGCTACTGCGAATACATCCTCCTGCGTTGCAAATGCCATTTCAAAGTCCACCTGATAAAACTCACCCGGTGAACGATCGGCCCGTGAATCTTCATCACGGAAGCAGGGAGCGATTTGGAAATATTTATCGAATCCGGATACCATCAGCAGCTGCTTGAATATCTGCGGTGCTTGCGGCAGGGCATAGAACATACCATGGTGTTTCCTGCTGGGTACAAGATAATCCCTTGCCCCTTCAGGTGAAGATGAAGTTAAAATGGGTGTTTGAATTTCAAGGAAACCAAGCTCTTCCATCTTAGCACGAATAAAACGTGTTATGGCCGACCTCTTAATGATATTCTTGTGTACAACAGGGTTTCGCAAATCCAAAAAACGATATTTCAGGCGGACATCCTCACGGGTCTGGATGGATTCCTGCACGTCAAAAGGTAACTGTGAAACCGATTTCCCCAGAACCGTAAGATGGTCAGCCTGCAGTTCAACCTCACCGGTGGAAAGCTTTGGGTTGATTGTGTCGCTGCCTCTCTCGCGCACACTACCTTCCACAGAAATGACGCACTCCCGGCAAACCCCTGCCATCATAGCTTCATCATTCATAACAACCTGTGTAATGCCATAATGATCTCTTAAGTGAATGAATGTTACACCACCGTGATCCCGTATGGTATCTACCCAGCCAGCCAGCTTAACCCTTTGCCCGACATGGCTTTTTCTGATTTCTTCACAATGGTGTGTTCTGTATGGATTCATGATTCTCCTCCTCCGGTAGATCCCCGTCCATCACGGCAATCAAAGGCTGTGGACCGTGGGAACCTTAATTCCTTGCAATAAAAAACCCTCAAAAACAATCCTGCTTTTGAGGGACGAGATAACTCCCGCGGTGCCACCCACATTGGCGCGAATGCGCCCACTTCATTCAATCATGAAACTTCCCGGCAGAGTGTTGCTCGTTTTACTACTCCCCAAATCAATGCTTCCAGCCACGGCATCGAATCTCTGTTAAGGTTTCCAAAAAAGACGAGGTCTCCACCAACTCTAAATAAGCCATGCTGGCAGATTTAGTTCCTTATGTGGGAACAAAGCACAACACTGTCGCTTATTTAACAAATCTTACCCTTTAAACTATCATAAGCGTTTTTTTTTGTCAATAAAAATGTGCTGCCAATATACACCAGGCAAGTAGCTCTTGCTACTATCTATTATGCATTAAAAAAGGCGAAAAATACCTGAGTGAATGGTGATTGCCTGGCAATAATATCGGCATTGGTGATTACATGACAAAAAGCCCACCTCAATTATGCATTTTTGAATCGTTATATTGGTATGTTTGCATAAAAACTACAGGAACAATTCATAATAAGAAAGGAAAGATTTCTTCAGGTTGAAAGGAGGCAGTTGACCTTGAAAGCGACAGGCATCGTAAGACGAATAGATGATTTGGGACGTGTGGTAATTCCAAAGGAAATCAGACGGACACTGCGTATTCGGGAAGGAGATCCATTAGAAATATTCACCGACCGTGAAGGCGAGGTTATCCTGAAAAAATATTCACCAATC
>JAGOJH010000050.1 GCA_017995215.1 Thermoclostridium sp. | reverse complement strand
GTAAATGAACTGGGAAAAAAATTTGAAAAGTCGATGAGGTGAAGCCGCTCATGAAATACAGATTATTGGCCGTTGATATTGATGGAACACTCTTAAACAATAAAAGGGAGATTACGCAGAGAACGAAAAAAGCTATTCACCAGACCATCGATAAAGGGGTTATTTTTACGATCTCCAGCGGTAGACCGATTCAAGGTGTGGAGATCATCACGAAGCAACTGGAAGTGGATATTCCGGTGATCACCTATAATGGCGCGATGGTTATTACGGGAAACAGCAAAAACATCATTTATTCCTGCAATATGCGTCAGGAGGATGTTCTTTTGGTTGAAAGGCTTGGAACGGAGCGAAATACGACAATCGCCATCTGGTCGGACAACCAGCTTTTTGTCAACAGGCTGGATGAGCGGGCGGTAAAGTACAGTCAACTGAGCGGAACACAGCCAAAGCTGTACAAAGATGTTCATAAGCTGATTCAAAAAGGCATCCATAAACTGTTGTGGTATGATACAGTGGAGCGAATTCATGCATTTGAAAAAGAGATGCATGAGCTGGTGGGGTCATCGGTTAACTTCCATACCTCACAACCCATTTTCCTCGAGTTTGTGGATGTGAACGCCTCGAAAGCCATTGCCCTGGAAAAGCTGGGAGAGCATTATAGAATCAGCAGGGAGGAAATGATAGCCATCGGTGACGGTTTTAACGATTTGTCCATGATCGAATATGCCGGTTTGGGCGTAGCCATGGAGAATGCTCCTGAAGAAATAAAAAAACTGGCGGACTGTGTCACTCTTTCCAATGAAAATGATGGAGTAGCCTATATAATTGAACAGTTTATCCTGACTGAACAAAGCAATAACTATTTTGCAGGATCTTGATTTTCATCCTGCAAAATATTATAGTTAAGGAACAGGGGCAACTTTACTTCACTAACAAAGGAGACCGGATACTTATGGATGGCTTAATCGCATTAATGAAGCAAAAATATGCATCTTTCAGCAAGGGCCATAAAACGATCGCAACATATATTATGAACCATTACGAAAAGGCAGCATTTATGACAGCCGCGCAGCTGGGGGAAGAAGTGGGCGTCAGTGAATCCACCGTAGTTCGCTTCCCGATAGAACTGGGATATGACGGTTATCCGAAGCTTCAGAAGGAGCTGAAGGAGCTTATTAAAAGCAAGCTGACCTCCGTACAGAGGCTCGAAGTATCATCCAACAGGATAGACAGGGACAATGTTGTAAAAAGTGTTCTTCAGTCCGACCTGAATAAAATTAAAGTAACCATGGAAGAAATAAATACCGAGCAGTTTAATATTATTGTGGAAGAGATTTTGAAGGCCAACCATATCTACATTCTGGGTGTGCGCAGTTCTGCTCCGCTTGCAAGCTTTATGGGCTTTTATTTCAACCTGATCTTTGAAAATGTCCGTCTGGTCAGTACCACCAGTGTCAGTGAAATGTTTGAGCAGATCATCAACTGCAGGGAAGGGGATGTTGTTTTGGGGATCAGCTTTCCCCGCTATTCCAGAAGAACCACCAGGGCCATGCAGTTTGCCCGAAGCCAGGGAGCTACAGTAATTGCCGTTACAGATAATGCCGATTCACCACTGGCTAAAACCGCAAACCATTCCATTTTTGCCAGAAGTGATATGAACTCCTTTGTTGATTCACTGGTGGCACCACTAAGCATCATCAACGCGATTATTGTGGCCATTGGTCTGAAGCGCAAGCAGCAAATACAACAGAACCTTGAGAAGCTTGAACATATCTGGGATGAATACCAGGTATATGAAAAGGGTGAACCGACAACGAACAATCAACTGGACTGATTGAACATAGTTTAAACATGGAGAATTTTATGAAAAACGTTGGTGTTATCGGAGCGGGTGCTGCCGGTTTGATGGCTGCAGGCAGAGCAGCAGAGCGGGGGCATCGCGTTTTTATTTTTGAAAAGAATAAGATCGCCGGCAGAAAGCTTCGCATTACGGGAAAGGGAAGATGCAATATCACAAATGACTGTGATATAGACACCCTCATTTCCAATGTGCCTGGAAACGGAAGGTTTCTGTATTCTTCCCTGTACACTTTTTCCAATATACAGGTGATGGAGTTCTTTCAAAAAATGGGCGTGCCGGTAAAGGTTGAAAGGGGAGGTCGTGTTTTCCCTCAGTCGGATCAAGCCAAGGATGCAGCAGATGCGCTTCGGGATTATGCGCTGGAAAACAACGCACGCATTTTCTATCAAAATGCGGTAGACGAAATTATCGTGCAGGAAGGCGGTGTCACAGGTGTCAGGCTGGAGGACGGAACAGTAAAAAACCTTGACGCCGTTATCGTTGCAACGGGAGGAATATCCTATCCTGGAACCGGCTCTACCGGGGAAGGTCACAGGATGGTTCAAAGGCTTGGGCATACGATTACTCCATTAAAGCCGTCACTGATACCGCTGATTACGCGTGAAAAATGGGTGACACAGCTGCAGGGCCTTTCCCTGAAAAATGTTGCGGTACGGCTTGAAGATATAAAGGGAAACAAGTTTTTTGATGAGTTTGGTGAAATGCTTTTTACCCATTTCGGTGTCTCCGGACCGGTCATTTTAAGTGCAAGCCGACACATCCTGAAATATGACTATAAAAATGTTTTCCTTGTGATCGATCTGAAACCCGCCCTGAATGAAGAAAAGCTGGATAACCGTCTGCAAAGGGATTTTGTCAAGTTCTCCAGAAAACAGTTTAAAAATGCATTGGACGAATTATTCCCCAGCCTTTTGATCCCCGTCATGGTGGAATTAAGCGGAATTCCCCCTGAGAAACCCGTCCATCAGGTTTCAAAGGAGGAGCGGTTCAGGCTGGTTCAGTTAATCAAAAACCTGCGCTGCGAGGTTACCGGCTCCAGACCGGTAGACGAAGCTATTGTTACGGCAGGCGGCGTGTCTGTAAAGGAAATTGATCCGGGAACCATGGAATCCAAACTGATCAGGGGATTGTTTTTTGCTGGGGAGATCATCGACGTAGATGCTTACACCGGCGGTTTTAATCTGACAATTGCATTTTCGACGGGTTATACGGCGGGCAACAGCGTTTGATCAATTCTTTCGGTTCATTTCTGCCAAAACAAAAAAACCGGTAATTTCCTGTTTGACTGCTTATTAACGGACTGATGGCCTACATATGCAGTCTTTTTGTTTTCGGTCTAAAATTATCACTTGCAGGGAATAATAAAGAAACCCGTTGCTGCGGGAAAAGTAGAAAAGCTGTGTGATATCATGAGAATGGGTTGGTTTTTTATTTTCTTATCCGTCATCATGTGCATTGTTCTGATCGGAGTACAGGTTATCCGAATTTATCCTATCTGGACCGAAATTCCGGAGGACCCGTGGCAGGGAGAACCCCTGAACAGCTTCCAATCCTTAATCGTCAGAGGCTCTGTAACCCTTGATGTGCTGGGACAATATAAAATGCATGAGGTGATGATCTATAAAAATGGGGAACGCTTCCTTCTGGTAGAAAAATTCCCCGTAGAGGTGAAGGTTCTGGAAGGGGATGTGCTTGAGGTATGGGCTCTTGAAGGGTTAGACGGCACATCTGTTTACGTTGCCGGAACCTCTGGCAGCATCGCTCTGAAATATTCACGAACATCTCTTCCACTTACCAGGGGATTGCACAGAATTGGCAAAGTTATTTCGAAGGAGTAACGTCAATACCTGTGATTGAATAACACCTGTGATTGAATAACCCTTGTGTTCCACCGCATGTTTTTAGTATAATGTGGTTAGCATTCAGGACGTCATTTTTGACAAACTGATGAAATCCAGGAACCCTGATTATCATCACGTTTACGTGGCGGGGTGAATGACCACGCTCGATTGCATCATGGCAGAAGCATACCACAGCTTTCAGTTTAAGACTTACCGGGGGCAATCATCGGGTTACAGATGTGAAGGGGAAAACCTGAAACAGCCGGAGGCTAACTATGTTCAATGATCAAATACAGAATGATTACGGCAGCAAGGATATCGTCAAGGCGGCAATCAACATGGCTTTATCGGCGACCCGGGAAGAGGAAAAGGCGCTGAAGCAGCAATACCATCAAATGGGCATCAAATCGTGTGCCGTCGATTACGGCGGAGATTTCATCACTTCCATTATGAAAATCATCGAAAGAGCTGTGGTTTCTTCCAAACGCGAAGGTGTCATCATTGAAAGCCACGCCGAGGAAGGGGCTATTGCCGGTGCAACCCGGGAAGCCCTTGGCCAGATCACCACAAAGGCCATTGGCCTGAATGTGGGTGGGAAAATCGGTGTTGCCAGGTATCACGAGCATGTAGCCGTATGTGTTTTCTTTGGCATTGGTCTGCTGCATCTGAATGAAATATCCATCGGCATTGGTCACAGGGTGGTTTAAGGCTTGGGAGGAAAAAACGTGAAAAATATACAAATTGCTATAGACGGGCCGTCGGGTGCTGGAAAAAGCACTATGGCTAAAATGGTTTCAAAGGAGCTGGGAATCTTGTACCTGGATACGGGTGCGATGTACCGCGCCGTGGCACTGAAAGCAATTCAGGCCGGAATTGACTGCAAAGATGCAGTACAGCTATCCAGGATGGTTGCAGATATCGATATCTGCGTCACCTATGAAAACGGGCAGCAGCTTGTGTTTCTGGACGGTCAGGATGTGAGCTCTCAAATCAGGACGCCCGAGGTTACGGTGGGGGCTTCCAATGTGGCAGTTGTTCAGGCGGTGCGTGAAAAAATGGTAGAGCTGCAGCGGGGAATCGCTAAAAACAACAGTGTTGTCATGGATGGACGTGACATCGGGACGAATGTACTGCCAAATGCCAGCATCAAAATATTCCTGACAGCGACGGTGGAAGACAGGGCCAGAAGAAGATATGAGGAACTGAAGGAAAAAGGGACCCTGAAACAAACCTTTGAGGAAGTAAAAAAGGATATGGAATACCGGGATCTCAATGACAGCAGCCGCAGCTTCTGCCCGCTGAAAAAGGCTGATGATGCCATATTGCTCGACACTACCGGATACACTCTTGAGAAAAGCGTAGCAACGATTCTGGAGATCGTAAAAGCGAGGGTTTAATATGTTATACAGGTTTGCCTGCTGGCTGAGCAATGTATTCTTTGCACTGTTTTACAGGGTGTCCACTGCAGGCGCGGAGAAGGTACCAAAAGAGGGTACATTCATTGTCTGCTGCAACCATATCAGTCTGCTGGATATGTTTTTATTCGGCCCCAGGCTTCCCATGAAGGTTCACTTCATGGCAAAGCAGGAGCTTTTTAAAATACCGGTTTTGAAGTCCATCCTGAAGGGCCTGGGTGCTTATCCTGTTAAAAGAGGACAAGGGGATATGCAGGCTGCAAAAACAACCCTTTTGTTGTTGAAGGAGGGAAAAACCATTGGGATTTTCCCTGAAGGGCATCGCAGGAACAAAAGCAGTGGGAAGCTGAAGCCCAAAAGCGGAGCGATTCTTTTTGCTGTGGAATCTGGTGTTCCCATTCTGCCGGTGGGTATTTTCGGAAATTTCCGCCTGTTTTCAAAGCTTCGCGTGGTCTATGGCCAACCCTGGTATCCGGTTGGACAGCACGCTGAAAAACCCGCAAAGGCTCGGATGCAGGAATTAGCCGAAGAACTGATGGAAAAAATATATGCGTTGGAAAACCAACCTTAGTAACTTACAACTGTAAGTACCGATAATGGTTTGTTGGCGAAGCCCACTTTTGTTTTTCAATGGGAGAATGGCATGGGAAAGATTATTGTTGCAAAAACGGCAGGCTTCTGTTTCGGTGTGGATAATGCCGTAAAAATGGCAATGAAAACCTTACACGCTCATCCAAACAAAACCCTTACATACGGAGAGCTGATTCATAATCGCCAGGTATCTGAAAGGCTTGCGGCCGATGGTGTACACGCCATCCAGAATATTGATCAGCTTGAGAAGGATGAGCATGTTGTTATAAGAGCGCATGGAATCGGGGAAGCTGTATACAAGGAATTGAAGGAAAAGCAGGTACACACACATGATGCAACATGCCTCTATGTGAAAAGAATTCACAAGCTTGTCGCTGAAAAGCATCGGGAGGGTTGCGAAATCATCATCGTTGGTGATAAAAACCACCCTGAAATCATCGGAATCAATGGCTGGTGCGATAATCAGGCGTTGATTGTTTCCGAACCGGATGAAGCGCTGGCTTTGCCGCAAAACGACAGAAGCGCCTGCATCGTTGCGCAAACTACGATGAAACCTGAAAAGTATGAAGAGATTTACAAATTCATTAAGAAAAAGTTTGCAAATGCGATAAAGTTTGATACAATATGTAGTGCAACTGAAAAACGTCAGCAGGAAGCTCGGGAAATATCCCAACAGGCCGATCTGATGGTGGTGATCGGGGGCAAAAACAGTTCAAACACCCAAAAACTATACGAAATTTGCCTGGCCAATTGCCCTTTAACCTATAAGATCGAAACTATGGCGGACATACCGCCATTGGCGATAAAGCATAATTACACAATAGGGGTTACTGCCGGTGCCTCAACACCGGATTGGGTAATCAAGGAGGTTGTCGAAACAATGGAAGAGATGATGAACAAACAGGAGACCGAAATGTCCTTTCAACAGGCTTTCGAAGAATCAATGGTAAACAGTCTGAGGTCCGGTGAGGTTGTCAAAGGCCGTATAATCGGTTACAACACCAGCGAGGTGTTTGTTGACCTTGGTTACAAGGCGGATGGAACCATATCCATGGAAGAATTCCTGGAAGATCCTGATTTTGACCCCGAAAAAGATTTAAAGGAAGGGGAAGAAATCCTGGTATATATCATAAAAATCAATGATGGAGAAGGCAATGTGTCCCTTTCAAAGAAAAGAGTGGAATCTATCCGCGGCATGGAAGAGATCGAAGAAGCCTTTAACGACAAAAAGCCTCTTGAAGCGGTTGTCAGGGAAGTTGTCAACGGCGGCGTCGTGGCATCCTACAAAGGCGTACGGGTATTTATCCCTGCTTCTCAAATCAGCGACCATTATGTGAAGGATCTGAACGAATTCCTGAAGAAAAAGGTTCGTTTTGAAGTGGTCGAGATGGCAAAGAACAAGCGCCGCGTTGTTGGCTCCTGCAGAAACATCATCGAGAAGGAAAAGGGAGAAAAGATGGAATCCTTCTGGGGTAAGGTTGAAGTGGGTCAGGATTACACCGGTATCGTTAAGAGCATCACCAACTTCGGCGTATTTGTCGATCTTGGTGTGGTAGATGGCTTAATTCACATCTCCGAGCTTTCCTGGAAGAAGATTAATCGTCCATCCGATGTATTAAAGCCGGGTGAAACCGTTCAGGTAAGAATCCTGGGCTTTGACAGGGAGAAACAGAAGGTTTCACTGGGTTACCGCAAACAAGAGGATAACCCATGGTTTGATGTTGATAACAAGTACACTATCGGTGAGACCGTCGAGGGAAAAATCGTCCGTCTTGTTCCGTTCGGTGCATTCGTTGAACTGGAAGAGGGCGTCGAAGGCCTTGTTCACATCTCACAAATCTCCAATGTCCGCCTTGGCAAGCCCGATGAGGTGCTTTCCGTTGGTCAGCCGGTGAAAATGAAGGTGCTCGAGGTAAACCCCGAGTTAAAGAAGATCAGCCTGTCTATCCGCGAGGTTGAACCAATAGACCCTGTCCGTGCAGACACGGTTTCCGGTGAAGAGGGCGATGATGTTCCCACCGAACATGTTGAAGAAATGTCCAATACCATCGGCGATATCATAAAAGAATAAATAAGATTAACCGATATATTAAACAAGACCGGAAGACTCCGGTCTTGTTTAGCTATACTTATGTTTTCGGGCCTTGCCCTTGGCAAGCCTCAGGCTGGTTTTATTATGATTAAAAACAGGCAGGGTGATTCGATATGATGGATTACGAAGATTTCAAGAAAGCTTTTTATCATCAATCTAAAATCAATCTGGATCTTTATAAGGAAAAGCAAATGAAACGCCGTATCACATCTCTGGTCGAAAAAAACGGATTCAGTAACTATATGACGTTTTACTGGGCTATGCTCAGAGACAAGGATTTATATGACACCTTTATCAACTATCTGACGATCAATGTGTCGGAATTCTATCGAAATCCCAGCCAGTGGAAATTGATGGAGAACACCATCATTCCCATGTTGATCAAACGAAAGGGCAAGGCGGAAAATATCCGGATTTGGTCTTCAGCCTGTTCCACCGGTGACGAGCCATATACCATCGTAATGCTGCTGAACAAATTTATGCCGTTGAGTAAGATCAATATTATTGCTACAGATATTGATACAGGAGCCATTCATAAAGCAGAACAGGGGATCTATCCGGACAGAAGCGTGAAGGATTTGCCCAAGGAATTCCTTGATAAACACTTCACCTGTATCAGCGAGAACTTATACAAGGTTTCAGATGAGGTGAAAAAATGCGTTGATTTCAGGAAGCTAAACCTTTTGGAGGATAAGTATCCCCAAGGTATGGATTTGATTGTGTGTCGGAATGTGCTGATATACTTTACCGATGAAGCGAAAAACCATATCTATGGAAACTTTAATCGTTCATTGGTTCAGGATGGCATTCTGTTCCTGGGCAGTACAGAACAGATCATTGGCTCAACCCGGTTCGGGTTCAAAGCCATCCAGACTTTTTTCTATCAAAAAACCTCACCCGCATAAGGCTCACAAAGTCTTCGAGCAAAAATGCATCCAACCTGAAATGACTCAGCTGAGACGGTTCTATTTTGACTTAATCTTTGAGCTTTAATAAAACCGTCCCAGTGACTCCCGGCCACCTATATAATCGGAGCCAGCAACAGGATTTCCTCGTTGCTTTCATAAATGGAATCAAACTGTGAAATGGGCAGAGGGTTTGCTCCAATTCCGGTTTCGATGGTATAGCCCGGTCTTTGGAATTGTTCAATAAACCAGTCCTTATATCCTGCATAAGCAGCCTCATAGGGTGTCATTGAAAGGGTGTATCCGCTTGCCCTGGCAAAGGTTTCTCCAATCTGCCTTGCCCGGGGGATATCCATGTCTTTATACAACCAGTAAATTACTTCCCCCTGGGTATGATATGCAAGAACCAGCTTGAAATCATGTTGTCGTGTAAAGCTCACCATGGCCTGGGATTCAGGCTCGGAAAGGGGAGCAGGGCCTCCGTAACGGGTTGGGCCGGGGCCGAATATTCCTAAAGACGGTTCCTGCGCCTTCGCTTCCGCCCAACTTGCAGGGTAGTTTCGGTTCAGATCGGTGCCGCGAATGTTTGCCTGCCATACCTGTGAAAATGGCTGCCCTGTCGTATTCCATTGAAGCAGCTGACGATAATAAGGGTTATCGGGCTTTAAGCCTTCAATCACCAGATCAACACCATCGGGGTTGACCATCGGTACAATATAGATACTGCTTCTGGCCCAAATATCCCGGACATTATACCCGCGAATGGACGAGCCCGCTACATAAGCCTTGCAGAAGTTTTCAATGAACTTCATTAGTACGGGAGTGTTGATCCATTCAAGGGCATGGTGGGACGCATTGTAAAACACCTCAACAGGCCCTGTGCCAAGTCGGATATAGTAAAGATTTTTACCGAGGACGCTTTTACCGGCCACACCGGTTTCAATAAAGGGATACCTTGCCTCCATACCCTCTATGTCCATCTCAAGCACCGAATAAGTATAATCCACATCGGTGAAAACCACATCGATACCATAAGGGACGGTTATTCTCTGGCCAACCCGCAGATACATGGGGTTAATCCCCGGATTTGCAGTAAGGATGGCATTGACAGTTGTATGATAATTTCGTGCAATTTGATATAAAGTGTCTCCTGGACGGATGGACCATGTGTCATATCCGCGTAGAAAGCTGTTGAAATAATTCCAGGTTGCCGGGCCCACAATGCCATCCGGGGTGAGGCCATTGTCTCGCTGAAAGGCGATGACGGCCTGCTGGGTCTGCTGGCCGAAAACACCGTCGATGGGGCCGGGACGGTACCCGATTTTTGCCAACAGGCTTTGGACAAGCCTGACGGAAGGGCCCTGAGAACCCAGCCGTAATCTTTCCATAAAATCACCACACTCAAAGTTTTATACAATATATCATATTGTTTCAGGGTAAAATGGTTACAGCCTGCAGTTCTGCAGGTGCATAGTTGCAGAAAACAAAGTTATTTGGTAAATTGTTAATGAAAAACAGGGAGAAACCTGTCGGGAAAACTAATTTGAATGGTGCGATTGCAAAAATGTTTAACATGGATGAAAAAGAATATGATATTATGAGAGAGAAAACGTATGTTGATATTGCAGCATGGAAACGGTAAAGACTGGGATGTCATATCGTATTCCATATCATGTTTACACATTGGCCGCACTTTAGGAGGATAAGTAATGGTTCAAATCAGGGAAGTTACTACTCGTCGTCAGCTGAAAGAGTTTATCAGGTTTCCATTTAAACTGTATGTGAACAATCCAAACTGGGTTCCTCCTTTAATCAGTGATGAAATGGACACCTTAAGCACCAATAAAAACCCTGCGTTTGATTTTTGTGAAGCCAAATACTGGTTGGCATACAGGGACAATAAGGTTGTAGGGCGAATTGCCGGTATCATTAATCATCGGTACATTGAGAAATGGGAAAAACACCAGGCTCGGTTTGGCTGGATCGATTTTATTGAAGATATTGAAGTTGCGAGGGCACTGACAAATGCTGTCGAGGAATGGGCGGCAGCGAAGGGGATGGATGCTGTTCACGGGCCTTTGGGTTTTTGCGACCTCGACAAGGAAGGCATGCTGATAGAAGGCTTTAACGAGCTGAGCATGATGATCACAATCTACAACGCCCCGTATTATCCAGAATTCATGGAAAAGCTGGGTTACAGCAAGGATGTTGACTGGCTTGAATTTGAAATTCAGGTTCCACAGCAGCTTCCCGAGCGCGTGGTTAAGATCAATGACATCGTGCTGAAAAGGATGAAGCTGAAAATACTTCCTGCAAAAAAATCCAGCGACTTTCTGCCCTATGCCAAAGAGGTTTTTTATTTGGTGAATGAAGCATATAAAGACTTGTACGGGGTGGTTGAGCTGACTGAAAAACAGATAGACGCTTATGTAAAACAGTATTTCGGTTTTGTCAACCCGGATTATGTAAGGATTATTTTGAACCAGGATGATCAGCTTGTCGCCTTCGGCATTGCATTACCCTCATTGGCTCTGGCCATGAAAAAAGCCAATGGCAGGGCATTTCCCTTTGGTATTCTGCATTTGATGAAAGCGTTAAAAAAGAATGATCGGCTTGATTTGTATCTGGTGGCGGTAAAACCCGAATTGCAGGGGAAGGGTGTGAATGCGCTGATACTAGCCGATATCAACCAGACGGCGATCAAAAACGGAGTGAAATTTGCTGAAACAGGCCCTGAGCTGGAAGAGAATAAAGATGTTCAGGGGTTGTGGAAGTTTTATGAAACCAGGCAGCACAAAAAACGGAGATGCTATATTAAGAAGCTTTCTAAATGATGCTTATTGCAGGTTTTGCCGCTTCAGGGCAATGGCTTGCTCCAGAGACTGATAAAGAAGCATTTTTTTATCAAGGCAGGAGGATATGACATTGGCATCCGACAGCATTTTATAATCCTGCATGAAAATCTCTGAAAATGTATTGGCGTATTGATCCAGCCCGGCAGGATCGGTGCAGGCTTGAACCGCTGCCATCATACACTCAAAGCTGTTTTTATAATCTCTAAGCTGAAAATAGGCCACACCTGCCAGGTACAATTGTTCAGAATTGAGCGTTGTACTTTGTTTTATTTCGTTGTAAAGCTTCAGGCTTTGATTAAACCGACCCTCATTCGTGTATAATCTCATTTTCTTTGTATAGGTGAAATTATTTTCTTCAGGATCCAAAACCTTGGAAGATTCAGTGTGTGCAGTGCTTCCATCGGTTCCCGGCTGTGAGCCTGAAAGAAGATTGCTTGCAATATCTGAACCTTCGTTACCTGAAACAGCAAAGGCTTTTAACGCTGCAGACGGTACTATGCCTGGTGAGGCCAACAGGAGGCAAAGGAGAAGGCAAATGAGTGTAAAGATGCCAGTAACGGTATTCATGAACCGCCGGCTGTTTATCATTATATTGGAGCCGAAAGGTTTATCTCTCCTGGATCGAAGCCTATGCCGATACAAGAAAACCATCGCTGCAAGGCGAATGGACTGATAGGGCTTCAGCCTTGCTTTTTCGATTGTAAACGGATGAATATCTTTCACACGGTTCATCGTATTGAGCATATCCCTCGTTACCCTGAAAATTATCATATGATGATAGTTTTTACTGCATGTCCCTCTTATTTCATGTAAAAACCACAGCTTCAACGTTGATGGATTAAAATTTCGTTGCTTATCTATGCAGGAGTTTATACAGTGAAACCATTATATCAAAGAACAAGCAAAAGCTGTAATTTCCCAAAGGATGCATGACGGACCAGTCCTCAGCAAAGAGAATATACTTCTTTCAGAGTAGTTATTTCTTTATGGTTTATTTCCAGATATTGAATGAAAGCATCACTCGTATAAGGCCTGATGGCTTTTAAACAGATGTGGGCATTTAGCTTTTTAAGAATATGCGATGCAGAATAGCCTGAATGAAGCCCGTCTACCAGGTAACAAACAGCGCCTACGGGAGTGGAAATCAAATCTTTTACAAAAATCCTGCTGCTTTTCCCAAGTTCTTTTAACAACATGTCCATGACCTCCCCAAATTCATTGTATCCAATCATATGTGGAAGACTGGTTGTTAATGACGGATTACCCTGGTGTTTCAATTCAGCTGTAACTGGATAAATATAATTAATGTATTAAGCTTGTTATCAGGCTTAAAACAGTGTATGATACATTAAGCTTAAGTTTACATGGTTATGAAACCATTGCAGATAACCATGCCTGATGCTGAATCACTGCATACAGGCATGGTTAGTTTTAGTACCTCATATAACTGATTGATGGAACAGGTGAAAATGTTGAAAAAAAACTCCTCACATGAAATAGATATGTGCAGCGGCCCTTTATTCATGAAAATCGTAGTGTTTTCTCTTCCGCTGATGTTATCCGGCCTTCTGCAGCTTTTGTACAATGCTGCAGATATCATTGTTGTGGGTCGCTTTGCAGGGCCCACTGCGCTTGCTGCCGTTGGCTCCACTGGATCGCTTACCAACCTGATTGTCAGTGTATTCATGGGCCTCTCTGTAGGTTCAAGTGTTGCAGTGGCACAATACTATGGTGCGGGGGATTATCACCATGTCAGTGAGGTGGTTCATACCTCAATTGCAACCAGCCTTGTTGCCAGCGTTATTGTCAGTATTTTCGGCATTACCATGGCTGAAAAGCTTCTTGCCGCCATGGGTACGCCGCCCGATGTGCTGTCACAGGCAGCCCTGTACTTAAGGATCTACTTTGCCGGCATGCCAGCTTCCATGCTTTTTAATTATGGAAGCTCCATTCTTCGTGCAGTGGGCGATACAAAAAGACCGCTGATTTACTTAACCATATCCGGCGTTCTAAATGTTGTGCTGAACCTTGTCTTTGTTATTTTCTTTCATATGGGAGTGGCGGGTGTTGCTCTGGCGACTATCATTTCCCAAGCTCTGTCGGCAGTACTGGTGGTTATTTGTCTTGTTCAGTTTAACGGTTCTGTCAAATTAAATATTCGTTCTATTCGATTTCACAAGGACAAGCTGTTGCAGCTGATAAGAATAGGCCTGCCAGCCGGGCTGCAGGGCTCTATCTTTTCGTTGTCCAATGTATTGATACAGTCCTCCGTCAACTCCTTCGGATCATCTGTGATGGCCGGGAACTCCGCAGCCCAGAATATTGAGGGCTTCATTTATGTTGCGATGAATACAATCTATCATACGGCATTAACCTTTACCGGGCAGAATGTCGGTGCCAGAGAATATAAGCGCGTAAGGCGGGTTTTTTGGATCTGCTCCATGCTGGTGACGGGTATTGGCCTTGTTATGGGCTTTTCTGCGCTTTTAGGCGGGCAGTTCCTGCTGGGCATTTATGCGCCGGGGAATGCAGAAGTGATTGGTTACGGATTAATTCGGATGTCAATCATCTGCAGCACCTACTTTCTGTGCGGGCTGATGGATACTTTCGTGGGCATGCTAAGGGGGATGGGAGCATCTCTGACCCCCATGCTTGTATCTATCATCGGCGTATGCGGCTTTCGAATAGCCTGGGTTTATACAGTATTTGCACAGCACCGGACACTTGAAACGCTGTACTATTCCTATCCGGTATCCTGGATTGTTACCGCTTTTATTCACCTGATCTGTTATTTTATCATTATCCGAAGGCTGGAGCTTGGGAAAGGAAGAAACCTTGCCGGGTGGAAGGCGAAGGAGAAACCGGCGTAAAAGCCCATCCTCTTATCAGGAACACTATCTGGTCTAAAGAATATGATACCATGCCATAAATGCGCAGAATACTAGCCCGGACAGGTTCCACACAACCAATATGGGCTTTGGTGCATGACGGCTCAATTTTCTGTAAATCATGTATCCAACAGCCGTCGTACATGCACCAAGAATCACCCAACCACACAGTTTTATGGGCAGAAGATAGGTCGACAGGGAAAAAGCTGAGATCCCATGAATGATTAGCAGGCAAAGGACACTGAACGAAATCAACTGCAACAGCGAGCAAATCAGGAAGACACTCTTAAAATCTTTTTTTCTCTTTGTGAAAAAGAAGAACATTTCTCTTAGAAGACAGATAATCGTAAGCAAAATAAAAAACACCGGAGCAAGCACCTGCGCGAAGCTGACTTGCCAGCCCGGTACTTTTGTATAACTGATGGCGGTTTCGGCAGCGAGTGTGACTTTACCGTCTCTTTCAATAAACTTCATTAGCCCTGCGGGTGATGTATATAAGTCTTCCCCGATCAGAACCATCCGCCCATTGTTCAGATAATAGCCATCGGAGGCGGAACCTTCTATTTTTAGTGTTTTTCCCGGTACCAGCAGGCGCAGAATTTTCTCCGGTGTTTTAAAGCTGGACCAGTTATATATATATGTGTTCTGGCTTGGGTATATTCAGTCGTATGTTCTGTGTTGATTTGCTGGCTATCAGCTTGGGTTAAACCGGCCACAGGCTCTTCAATGGTGTGTTGAGTGTTCTGTGCGGATGAGGGAGCTGCAAAACCTGAAATGACCAATAAAAAGCAAATGACTCTACATATCAGTTTTAACATTGTGATTGCCTCCAAAGAAAAATTTTCACTAAGGGACATTCTAACGAATATTCCTGAAATGCCCCTGATGTTTTTCTTAAATCTTCCTTAAATGTGGTTATTCCGAATTCCTTAGGCTGTTTCATTATGGTATAATGGTTTTGTTCCAGGTGATAAACGAAAGGCTTGAATCGAGGTGTATGGATGAATATCCTGGTTGCAGAGGATGAAACCGATATCCGTAAGCTACTTCAGATTAACCTGGAGGACGAGGGATACACTGTGTTTCCCGCAAGAGACGGGCTGGAGGCCTTGGAAATATTGAAAAAAGAAGAGGTGCATCTGGCTATTCTGGATGTGATGATGCCGCGACTGGATGGTTTCAACCTGCTGCGTAAAATGCGGGAAACCAGCACCATACCGGTGATCTTCCTCACTGCGAGGGCCGAGGATATGGATAAGGTTCTGGGGCTTGGTCTGGGCGCGGACGATTACCTGGCAAAGCCGTTTTCAATGAACGAGCTGCTGGCTCGGGTGAAGGCACATCTGCGCAGAAACCATGAATACCTTACCCCTTCGCAGAAGTCTCAGGTTTGCCTGCAATATGGCAGCATCCGTGTGGATAAGGGAAGCTGCTGCTGTTTTGTCAATGACAGGGCGGTAGAGCTGAATGCAAAGGAGTATAAGCTTTTGCTGTTTTTTATGGAAAACCCACAAAGGGTGTTTACCAGGAAACAGCTTTATGACGCAGTGTGGGAAGAGGATTACTATGATGATGACAATACCATCATGGTACATATCAGCCACCTGCGCAATAAAATAGAAGCCGATCCGCAGAACCCCGAATACATTAAAACCATACGCGGCATCGGATATAAGCTGCATAAAACGGAGTTGGGCATATGAAAGGGAAAATATCCAATCAGTTTCTGATGAATTATCTGATTGCATTTGTTTTGTCCATCCTGGCGGCGTTTTTCGCTTTGCTGCTCATGTCCTTTGCCGGAAACGTCATCGAAAAAACGCTTATGAAGAACATTTATCCGGCCAGCCAGATCATTAAGGATGATTATCATCAGATAGACCCACTGCCTGTTGTAGAAAATGGTGGGGGCATTCAAATTATCAATGCCCGGTATGAAGTAGTTTTTTCAGAGGGGTTGAACACTCTTCAGACAAATAAGTTCACCACGCAACAGTTCACCGATTTTCTGATACACAGCAAAAGCCTCGGTATACCGTGGCATTACGACATTCTCTACAATGAGACGGAGAATTTCTGGTTGATTGTCACTTTCCCGACATCCATTCGCATTGATTTCAGTCTGGTTTATAATGAAGCGGTTCTGTCAAAAGATATGAAAAAGGTAAGCGGTGCATTGGTTGCGGTTTTCATTTTTTATCTGCTTGTGCTCGCGTTTTTTGCTTTTATTTTTTCAAAAATAACTTCTGCTCGCATCACAAATCCCCTGCGTAAGCTGAGTGAAGGAACAAGACGCCTGCGGGAGGGTGATTATTCCGCCAGAGTGGATCTGCAGATGAAAAATGAGTTCGCCGAGCTGCAGAACACCTTTAACACAATGGCAGAAAGAATTGAAAGGGAGACGGCTCTTAGAAAGCAATATGAAGAAGACCGAAGGCAGATGATCATGGATATCTCTCATGACTTGAAGAATCCGCTGGCGTCTATCACCGGTTATGCCGAGCTTTGCATGAAAAGAGCGCAGTCGCAGGAGCAGGCCGGATATCTGGAAACCATTCATAAAAACAGCCTGCGGGCGAGCGGACTGCTTGCGGAGTTGTTTGAATTATCCAGGGTTGAAAACCCCGAATTCAATTTAAAACCTCGTAAATGCGATGTTGGCGAGTTCTTGAGGCAAGCCTGTGCAGAATTGCTGCCAAAACTTGAGCAGGCAGACTTTGAATACGAGTTTGATATTCCCGACGCCCCCATCTTTTGCTTACTCGACGAAGAACAAATGAACCGGGTGTTTCACAACCTGGCAGACAATGCTCTGCGGTATAACCCGAAAGGCACGAGGATCTCTATAAGCCTTTGTGAGAAACCAGGCAGCGTAATCATTCTGTTTAAAGACAACGGCATCGGAATACCTGCTGAAATGTCGGAGAATATTTTTAAGCCCTTCGCTCGGGTGGACGATTCACGCAATCCCGAAACCGGGGGAACCGGACTGGGTCTTTCCATTGCCCATAAAATAATCGCAAAGCACGGTGGGAGCATCGCATTGGAAACCGACATAAACAGGGGTTGTGTATTTATCATCTCTCTTCCTGGGATTTAATTTGTAAGGTGGTGTATAAAATGAAACAGTGTACCAAATGCGGGCAAAATTATTCCGACGAAACGAATTTTTGCAGGTTCTGCGGAAGCCGGACCATCTCTGTTCAGAGACAGACAATGCCCCAATCCGTTTCTGACCAGAGCCAAGCGATGCCACCACCTGCTTCTGAGAACAACCAGAGGCAGACGATGCCCCCACCCACATTTGCAAAGAACAGGAAAAAGCCGAAATGGCCATGGATAGCAGCAGGCGCCCTGGTGCTTTTGGCAATTGGAATCATCCTTTTTATCCGGAACCCGGAAAAACCACTTCTGCCTGCAGGAAAACAGAGCACGGGCGGGTCAGTTGAGGGTTCTCTTGCGATTGTTTCTCTGGTTTTTGATCCGAGTTATCCTGCGGACAAGCTCCGAAACCCCGCAGGGGAATGGCTGGAGCAGAGAGATGTTGCTCTCGGACAGGAATGTATAATCGTATTCAATCAACCTGTTTTAAAGAGCGAAGAAAACAAGCAGCATATTGCCATCACGCAATGGGATGGAACCGCCGTGCCCACCGAGCTTCAAATTCAGGGGGAAACGGTTGTTGTGAAGCCTGTTAGGGAGTATCTGCCCGGGCAGGCTTATCGGTTCCAAATCGATGCACAGCTCCAGTCCTCGAAGGGAAGCCTTCTGGAGGAACCTGTCAGCTTCGGTTTTATCACATCCGTACAGGAGAAAACCACCCCAATTCTCACGCAAACCCTGCAGCCGTCGAAAAACAAGCAGCAAATCACCGCTGAAAGCGGGTTTAAGCTTGTGATCCCCGGTGATTTTTTAACACAGGCCGAAACCGTTACGGTGAATGAAATCTCCGGAAGCTATGTGCTGACAGACCCGTTGGGGGCAGATCCCATTGCCTGTTATGAGGTGAAAATCGGGTCGATCAAAAGCTTTTCCAAACCTGTTTACCTGGAAGTCCCGTTTCGTCCGGAGCAGATTTCCTCAACCTTGCCCGCTGAACATGCCCTGAAGGCCTGTTACTGGGATGAAACCCTGTATCGCTGGGTAGATGCCGAACTTCTTGTCGACAAGGAAAACAACAGAGTGATCATTCCGACGCTTCATTTGACAAAGTGGTCGATATACGCGACGAAAGCCGACGGGCATATCTACAACGACTACTTTTCCCTGTACTATTCCAGTGAGGAAATGAAGCAAATAGAGGAAAAAAGCTATACCGGCTTCAAGGCATCGGAATATATTGATGGCGTATTTGATGCATTCAACGAAGCCAGGGGAAAGTATGAAAAAGAGGGCTTCCGTCATCTGGAAAAAATACAGGCCATCCATGAGGTGCATGTTCAGGAATATCACCAGGCCATTCCGGTCCCGTATTTTAATATATATCTCACCGGGGATGTTTTGCAGAGCAACGCCAGCCGCAACAAATACACCGGGAAAATTACCATACCGGTGGACCAATACACCGGTGTGAATTATTTTCAGATTGCGCACGAGCTGTTCCATAATTTTCAGAACCGTTATTATTACGCGATTGGCATGTCCGAGCTTGGTGTACCTCTGACCACAGCCCCGTCCAATCAGTTACTAAGCCGCCAGTGGTGGCTGGAGGGATCCGCCGATTATGCTGCAGGCCGTGTGGCCTATCCGGATGGGGATAAACCTCACCCGGAGATGGGGGGAATCATCAACGCGAAGCACCTGGAAAAGCCGCTGACCCATTCGCCAACCGCCCTGGCCTTTTGGGCACCCGAAGACCGGCATTCCTATAATAATGCCTGGTTTTTCGAATTCCTGGTTCAGCAGAAGAAGGTGAGTTTCAAGGATATGTTTGAAGCTGTTGCTTCGTATTATAACCCCAGCCTGTACAGCAACCTTTCAAGCTATCTGAAGGAGAAAAAGTTGGATATCAACCAGGTATACAGCGATTATGCCCTCTGGTGGTTTTCACACCCGGGCAGCCCCTTGACGGACGGGGCCCGGCAGAAGGGCATGGAAAACACCCTGATGCTGGAATATCCGGCAGAAGCTGAACACACCTTCATTTTCCCACAATGGCACACCGACAATCAGCATACGACGAAGGCGCTGAAGGTTTTCTCCGGGGAAAAGGATGTAGAAAAACGTTATCTGATCCTTTGGCCTGTGTATGAAATGTCGGATCCGGACATCCTGCGTACATTTGTATTGCCTCTGGATAAGAAAAATGCAGTTACCCCGCAGGATATCACGCAGAAAAACCAATATCTGGTTCAGAGTATTGGCCAGGAGGATGCGCTTTATGTACTGGCCGTCAATAATATGGGATTCATCTGGACACCAAAGATCAGGATCGGCGAAGTTGACTTAATTTATGAATATATACCGCTCGAGGGTGGGCACAGCTTTAAGGCCGAAGCCGCCCATATCCCGGATTTCCTCAGGGAAGGGCTGAAGGTCATCTGGGAGGTGGACGGAAAGGACGCCTTTGTAGATGATAAACCCGAGGTCATGCAGGACGGGGAAGAGATCAAAGTAAAAAGCGAGTATCAGCTGAAGGAAATTGAAGAGCACCGGATTCGTATAAAAGTATTAGATGCCAATAACCAAATCATCGCCGAGAAAAATATTAAAGAGGAAAACATCACCTTGAAGGTTGAACCTCCGCAGATCAAGGATGGAAAGGCGGGGGAGGAGATCACCTTTGAAATGGAGGCCGCAAGCTTACCCAAGCAGATTCAGCAAGTGCTGTTTGTGTGGGATATGAAGGACGGCCAGCTCGAAAGCACCGGCAGCGCACTGGCGGATGCGGAAAGCGGAAAGGCTGCAGTTACGGTTTCATACAGCTTCGCACCCGGTCCGGACAATGAAGAGGAGCACCTGTACCAGGCAGAGGTGATCGTGAAGGATCCTGCAACGGGGGAGGAGCTGGTTAAGGTAAGGGTGCCGGTGCAAATAGTAAGGCCGCAGGTGGTTATCCAGGCACCGCGCAGCGTCACCTATGAGCTTCGGGGAGGAGCATCTGAGGCGGAGCATACCTTTGAGGCCTATGCCAAAAATGCATCCAAACAAGCGTATATCTTCGGCTGGGATTTCGGAGATGGATCACCCGTTCAGGAAACCTCGGGAATGGAATCTTCGGTGACGCATGTTTACCGCAAAGCAGGCAAATACTACCCCAAAGTGTCCCTGTACAGCCCCGGTGGGGAAATGATTTCCACCGACTCGGTTTATGTAGCGCTTGAGGCTGAAGGCGGGCCCACACCCGAACCGGAGACGCAAAAAGCCGATCCATGGCGTAAATATGATGAAGGCTTTGCGCCCCTCGACTATTCAAAGTTATATTTTTACCATGAGGGACGTACGGTTACTTATTACAACAAACAAACCGATGAAAAGGAAGGAATGTACATCTATTTTGCGGATGATGCGTGCACCCGTCCTGAAACCATTGAATATTACCTGCCTGAGGAAGAGTACATTCGCATGGACTATACAACCTTCGATGTATATGGCAGAACCTATTTTCATGAGAACGGGAAAATAAAATATATGGAACGCTACGATTATTCCGGCTCTGATGTGATTTGGTACAGCAAGGGCTTCAACGATCAGGGCCGCATGACTTCCGAGGTGAACTACAAAAATGAGGACTACCATGGCCGCAGTTATGTTGAGGACTGGGAGGCTGCGGATGATTTCCACTGGCGGCTGGATTCTAAAACTTATTATGTGGAGGAGGAATTCTACCAGGATGGCCAAAAGCATGGAACCTGCCGATATTCCTTCTACAATATCCCATGGGAGGATCCAATCCGCTGGGAAACAGTAGCGGGCTACAGCAATGGTGTTCAGCATGGGGAAACCCTGAGCTATGATGAGAAGGGAAATCTTACCTGGTATTCACGCTATGATAATGGCAAGGTGATTGAAAGCAAAAAGATGGGGGACTGAGAGGGCCCCGCAGTGATGCTGATTCAACCTGGATAACATGAAAATAAAGCATCCGAATGGGGTTGAATACCGTAAGAAATCCTCCGGAACACGTCCTGGACAGCGAATATGCCGGGATTCACAGCATAAATGGCTGAGAAATGGCTGTTCATGAGGGAATTATCGTTTTTATGTACAGAATACGGGTAAAAATGGACTAACAGGCACGGGCTTTGGATTGTGAGGTTATGATGCGCAGATATGTAATCGTCCTATTAACCGGCTGTATATTGGTCGTTTTCCTGTTGGGTTCTTCGGTCTGCCTTGCAGATGACGCCCGGGACTATTTTATCTCGGGCTATCGTGTGGACGCATTTATCAACCCAAATGGCAATATGGACATTCATGAAGATATCACCTACACCTTTAACGGGCATTTCAACGGCGTGTTCAGGGACATCCTCGTTTCTCCTGCAGAGGGCATCACCTTAAAAAGAGTGGGGGCGATTCAGGCAGACGGAAACCTGCGTGAGTTTACTCTGGATGCGGGAGTCTATGACAGCGATTCTGGAACCCCGGGAACCTATCGTCAGAATTCTTCTTCTGGCAAGCTGAGCTTAAAGCTTTTTGAGCCATCGAATACAGAGACGAAAACCTTTGTTTATGAATATACCCTCACCAATGCTGTTCGGGTTTATGAGGACGTCGCAGAGCTTTACTGGAAGATGATCGGTTCGGACTGGACCACCTTCATTCGTGACATTGAAATTTGGATCCATCTGCCCGAGGGCGCGACCAAAGAGGATTTAAGGGTTTGGGCACACGGACCTTTGGAAGGATTGGCAGAGATTGTTGATGCAAATACCTTCCGGTTTACCTTGAATGCGCTTCAGGCGCGCAATTACCTGGAAACCAGGGTCGTTTTTCCTAAAAAGCTGGTTCCGAACAGCACTAAAACCGTCAGCGGGCCGGGCCTGCCGAAAATACTTCAGCAGGAACAGGAGTGGGCTGATGAAGCGAACCAACTGCGAGAAGAAGCCAGAAGGAAGCTTGCCAGAGAAGAAACAATGGAAAGCATTCTCAAAGTTTTTACTGTAGTCGCATGCGCAGCCTGGCTGTTTATGATCCTTTACCTCTATATTAAATATGACAGAGAAATCAAACCCGTCATACAGGGAAGGTATTATCGTGATTTTCCTTCGAACATCACACCGGCAGAGGTTTCCCATCTGATGCATTTTGGGAAGGTGAACCCGGGGGATTTGACCGCCACCCTTTTAGATCTGGTTCGCAAAGGTGTGCTCAGGCTGGAGGAGACAAAGGTCTACGAGAAAAATCTATTCGGTACCAAAGTGACGGATACTTACCGGTTTTCACTGGTGAGGAACGTGGATAGTTCCCTGAAGCTCCATGAAATAAAAACCATCAACTGGCTTGTCGGAGAAGTGGGAGATGGTGCCAGCGTAACCCTGGAGGACATCCGAAAGGCGGCAAAGAAAAAGGATACGGGGCTGCTGTTTCATTCCGATTATAAAAGATGGGCCAGGGATGCAATAAAAGCAGGGGAAGCCAATGGCTATCTGGACTTGAAGGCATCTATCCGGGCACGGAGAATTGGCTTTTTTATTGGCGTGGGGTATATTGGGCTGAGCATCGCCGGAACGATCAATGAGGTAACCATTTCATGGATCGCTTTTCTACTAGGATTTGTGATGCTCCTCTATTCTTCACGCATTATCAGGCGCACTCCGCTGGGAGCGGAAGAGAATGCCAAATGGAGGGCGATGAAGCGGTTTCTGCTGCATTTCAGCAATATGGACAAGAAGGATGTGCCCGAGCTTGTTTTGTGGGAACGGTATCTGGTGTATGCCATTTCCTTCGGTATTGCCAAAAAAGTGCTGCGTCAGCTCAAGGTTGTTTTCAGCACAGATGATTTCCGACGCAATGATCTGACCTATCTGTATCTGGCGGGATATGGGCAAAGAGGCTTTTACTCGTTTACCGATATGATGGACATGACAACCCGCTCCATTCACAATGCCGTATCCAGTGCTAACAGCATCGCAGCGTCACAGAACTCTTCCGGTTCCGGCGGCGGAGGAGGCTTCAGCGGCGGCGGTGGTGGAGGCGGCGGAGGCGGTGGAGGCGGTGCATTCTAGGAAGTGATGAATATCAGCGTGTTGCCTTGAGAAAAGCTTTGAGCTTCAACGGTCAGCGTTCTCCGGGAATGTGAAAAATCGGGATCAGCACATTCGGGGAAAGAGAGTTTCGTTTCAGGCGGTATGGTTCCGGCAAAACGGGAGCATATCCTTTGAATAGAAAGGATGGGAGTATCAATGGTATATTTTCTGATTGCTGTTGCAATACTGGTCGTGTTGTTTATTATCCTTTACAACGGACTGGTCGGAAAGAGGAACAAATTGTTAAACCAGTGGAGCCAGGTTGAGGTGCAGCTGAAGCGCCGGTTTGACCTGATTCCAAACCTGGTGGAGGCGGTGAAGGGCTATGCGACTCATGAGAGGGAAGCACTGGAAGCCGTCACCGAATCGCGTACAAAATTCATGGCCGCCGGTACAAACGCAGAAAAAATGGAGGCGGACAGCCAGCTTTCCGGTGTTTTGTCCAGGTTGTTTGCAGTGGTAGAGTCCTATCCCGAGCTGAAAGCTAACACCAATTTCCTGCAACTGCAGGAGCAGCTGGCGGATGCTGAAAATAAAATTGCCTTTGCCCGGCAGTTTTATAACGATGTGGTGATGGAATACAACAATGCCGTGGCCATGTTCCCTTCCAGCCTGATAGCCGGAATAGCCGGCTTCAAACCCGAAATGTTCTTCCAGGCCGAACAGGCCGCTTACGAGGCACCGAAGGTTAAGTTTTAATACAGAAAAAGTCCGGTGGATTCATGGGTTCTATGACCACAAAATCATGGGCATGCCGGAGCATGTACAGTTTCATGGGAATAAGGGATTGCATGAATAAATAGTACGTGCTCATGGCGGGGACATTGAACTGGAAATTGTTGTGAACCTGGGCTGCACCTTCAGAATTATTCTTCCGGTGATTTAAGGTTGATTTAAGGTAAAAAGCATTTGTATTTCAGATTCATTTGTTAAGATACTCATGAACCTAAAAATCAACTTACCATCAGGAGGAGAATTTATGGAAAACCTCGAGAGTCATTTTTACAATTGGTTTGGTGTTGTTTTCTTTATTGTATTGTACAGCCTGGTGCTGCTATTTGTTCCCTTTTACAGGAAGATGGACAAAAAGCCCAAGGGTGCATATTTGGCTTTTGTCATCGCCTTCGCTATTGAAATGCATGGAATACCCTTCAGTATGTGGCTGGTTTCGTGGATGATCGGGAAAAACCTCCCCGAGGGGGTTCTGTGGGGGCATACGCTTGTACTTTCCATCGGGCATGCGGGAATGTATG
>JAGOJH010000151.1 GCA_017995215.1 Thermoclostridium sp. | reverse complement strand
AATGTATTGTGGTTGGAATGACATGCATAAACTTGATCGGTTGATGCTACGAACTGCTGGTTGAAACAAACGATATTCTGATATCGTTTTTGCTGTGTCTCTTAAACAAAAATTGCTTCCTGAAAGAAAGCTTTCTGTAAGTATCCCAAACATCAACACTTTCGAATCATAATCTATAAAATGAGCATCAGGAAATGTTCAAGCATCCTGCAAAGCCGATTTCAAGTCAAAATAACATAATACACTTTATAATCAATCACTTGAGTATCTATTGACATTCAGATTCGTTTCTTGTATAAGTTTTCCCAACAGAATTAATTTTCCCCTTCAGAATTTTTCGCCGACAGTCCGGCTAATATATCCTTCAACGCCGGAAGTTTATCGTAAACTCATAATATTGCATTGGAATGATGATTTTCCAAGCATAGATGGGTAGTTTTGCCCATCGAAAGGGATATGTGCATCAAAAATCAAGGAGGTTTATAAATATGCAGCAGGCAGAAAGTTATCAACGTACCGTATCTTCAGGCATGGTGTTCGAAAAGAAATTTCCTGCCGGAAAGCAATCAGCAAAGGATTTTCAACAAAAACGAATTCTGCTTTGTCTTATTGAAGAAGAGATGGAACTGTCAGTCCGATCAAATGGTTGTCTGAATAATTCCGGCATAAAACTGATTGGACAACTGGTGCAGAAATCAGCGTCTGAACTTATTGAACTGAAAAATTTTGGTCGGACGTCACTTCACGAAATCGAGAATAACCTGTCTGAAATGGGCTTAACCCTGTCGATGAATCTGAATTTTCCCCCTTGGGACGGAAGCGGCAATGGCGCTGAATTAATCCGGATACTTTCCCAGCAAGAACCGGGCGGCGGGTTTCAAATGGACGATAATGCAGCAAAGGCAATGGGAATAGACTTAATGAAAGTGAATCAACGGTTTCAGGAATCGGCCAAAACTAAAGACAAAAAAACTCTCTCGATTATGCACGCAAAGTATTTACTGGAACTGCTGGAGTCGAAATTTGAGAAGGATATTCCTTATTTGACGGATTTGCTTAAACCGCACCGCGTATGGTTGGCAAAGCAGTCGAAGTGAAATTATTTTACTGTGACTTTTTGAATCTGAATGGAGAATGATCTATGGTGCAGAAATTGGACGAACCAAATGAAGAATTGGCTGATGATTTGTACTCGACAACGGATCACGAGGTCAATTCAGAAGAATCCGTCATGGTAAACAAGTATTTTAAATCAATAGCCAATGCCAGAGTGGCAGTTAAGATTGACAAGAAGACCGCCGACCAATTGCACACTGAAGCATCATCATTACGTGGAAAATGTATCCAGGCCATAGAAGACATGGAAGAAGCACACTTGAAAAAAATGATGAAAAAGAAAGGTATTAAAGAAAGCGGCAATGATCGTGAAGTATCAGAACAAGAGGCCATCAAATATTTTGCTTTCGAGAGAAAACACAGCCTGAATGGTTGGTTTCTGGCGCCGTATGATCCCAATCAGCTCGTTGATATATTCCAAGTATTACATCTCAAAAGGGGTTATCATTTAGAGGCCTATCAAGGGGTAGGTAAAAGCGGGAATGGAAGCTCTTTTGTATTTGTTGTTCCCGACAATCGAACGTTACCCAGGAAAGCGCCTGAAAAAGTTCTTTATGACCTTTTGTTTATGTCCACATATGGAGAATCTGACGATGCATCGAATTGGCGATCCATGTTGAGGAAGGTTTTTCACTCTTTAATCGGCATTGCCTTTCCCTCATATCGATCATTACCAAAATGGGCAGACATGGTCGTTGAGAATTATATAGAAGGTGACGGATCACCGATGTCTTACTTTCAAATGTCCATGTTCTTGCGAGAAATTGCTGAATTGGGTTCCATATGGCATTTTGCATCTTGGTCACATCATGATCTCATATCCGCCGCTGAGCAGCTGCCACGAAAGGAGTGGACCTGGAATCAACCTGAGCCTGTTGAATGGTGTCCGATTGTATGGATGGATGAAGATCAAAGATGGAATGTAACCTTCTACACTCACAATGAGAAGAATGCCGACCTGATTTTTCACAATGATACATTTGTAAAAGGCTATAATGAGCTTGTAACTTTTTCAAAGAGCATTGCGTACTATCCTGGTGGATATATGGTATGATAAGAATTAAGAATATTAACCAGGTGAGTAAGGGATTCTTTATGGGAATAATAAATGTAATTTTTGGAGATATTTGCTGAGCAAAATGGACTTTGCACGAATCGAACCAATCAGATTACATTAGCAAAAAGAGAACTAGACAATTACGAGAAAAAAGGAGGAGCAAACAATGAATGATAAGCAAAGATATTTATTCATTGCGATTGTAATTTTATTGACAATCGCAATCTTCTTTCCACCATTTCAACTAGTAGCGCAAAGTGCGAAATTAAATCAAGGATTTCATTTCATCCTTTCACCTAATCGAATGGAAATCGTAAATACAAGCCTTCTATTCATGGAATGGCTTTTCATAATCTCCCTTGGCTTTATTGGTTGGTTATTCTTCAAAGATGGAATCCTTGTCAAAAAGGAGTAATGTTTCCCCGACATTCGGAAAAGCTTGCCAAGGACATAAATTGTTAGCGTTAAGATAAATGAGGGGCAATACTATGGGTGATGAAATTCAAGAATTCGCACAAGCAATAGGGGCAACAATGCCAGAACCTGGAAGTGAACAATACTCAACATTCAAAGTTATATTTAAACGTTTAAATTACTTTTTACTTGGTAACAAGTTTGTCATGATTAAAATTAGTCGGTCAGAGAGACCATTTTGGGGTATAGGAAAACCATTTATTGATCTATTAAATAACTTCGACTACCTTCTAATTCTTCTGGTATCAAATCGTGAAGGCTGGGTATTTTCAAAAGAAGAAATTAATTCAAATATTAAGAATAAGAAATGGAATCTCCGTGAGGCAGATAATAATTATAAAATCAATTGGCCTCTGCCTGACAGAAACTCTTTTGATAGTCCTGATAATTTTTTGAAGAAATTTATAAATAGATAACCAGTCGCTCCAGCCGACCCCCTGTGGGCTGCTTCGGCTCAGCTTTTCGTTGGGGAGAAAGATATGCACACAGACATACCAGAAGAATTGGCTAAAGACCCGTGGTTCAAGGTTGTTGAGTTCTTGCAGCAAAACTGGGCTGTTGTGATCGAAAGAAAAGAAGACGCGCTTGTTGTTTTCTATGGTGACACCTGTGGTGTATTTGACGAAATGCCTTTCCCGACACTGGATGATGCGGAATGTGCCTTGCGCAGAAATGGCTTCTCTAAATTTAAGAAGGACAAGGAATCACAGAAGTTTATTGGCTTGCCGCGTGGAAAATTCTCTGAGATGCCTCACATCAATGGAAGAATATATTCAAGCGGACGATTCTGGATTGAGGATACCCTGACTGAATTTAAGCTAACCAAACAGAGGAGAAACATGAGCAAGCTGCATATTCTACCTTGTCTCGATTCCACGCAGATGGCCACTTCCCGGCGGCAGGAGTTGAATATTCCCAGAGATACTGCCGCTGTATTAGGTCGTTCTGCGGTCGAAGCTGCACGCGCAGGTTTCTATTTTACGAAAGAAGGGAAGAAAGTTATTTGGCGTAACGCCGTACACAATGCCTGTGCCGCCAAATTGAGCCTTCGACCTGATGCAATGTTGCCAGTTAATGAGCAAACAGTGTTTACCGAAACGATGGTTCAAGTCACCAATGAGACAACGCTCGGAGCATCACGGCGTCTTGTTGATCGCGGCTTGCACCCTCTCGCATTAAATTTCGCCAACGGTATTCACCCGGGCGGGGGCTTTCTGCGCGGGGCCAGAGCACAGGAGGAAGTATTGTGCCGATCCAGCGCCCTTTATCTAACACTTGTTGGTGATCCGATGTATGAAAATCATCAAATGAGGCCACTACCGGATTCAACGGACTGGGCAATCTATTCGCCCGATGTTCCGGTATTCAGAACGGATGACGGAACGGAGCTTCCAGATCCATGGCTCCTGAGCTTTCTAACGTGTGCCGCTCCTTATGCACCCAGAATTGGACAACCACAAGCCGGAAACCTCTTACAGAAACGGATTCATCGTGTACTCGCTATTGCGCGGTCGCATGGATATTCAACTCTGGTTCTTGGCGCATGGGGCTGTGGTGCTTTCGCGAATGATCCACGCCGCACGGCCGTGGATTTTCGGCGGGCTTTGGAGAACGATTACAACGGAGCATTCTCCGAAATTGTCTTTGCCATCACTGATTGGTCGGCCGAGAGAAAATTTCTTGGGCCATTCTGTGATGTATTTTCGGCAAATAACAACGCATAATCTGCTCCAAGAGGGACAAACTGACCGAACAGTGCCTTGCATCTGTCTACCTGAATGGTCAACTCATGCTTCGCGTCTGTCTCCTTGCATATTAAATGACTTCAATAGAGTCCTTTTTTATCAAAATCAGGTAAAGCATTGCTGAATTTATCATGCTGTTTTGATGGAGCACCATGTTAAGAAATAATTCTCATAATTCTAAGAGATTAAAATATGGAAGTTATCCATGGCCATCTCAGCACGGCCCTGCCTGAGCAAGGTGATGAGATGGCTGTGGGTAACTTCCCTCCTTTAAAATCAAACCGTACCGGCCACTTATACGGAGCAAAAATGTTTAAAACATTTTGATACATATCAAATAATCAAGATATTTTTGTGTAATTTAATGTGCAACGTTACAACAATCAGAAAACGGAGGGAGAAAAAGAGAAAGAAACTACTCCCATTTTTCAAGTCGAACAATGAATTGAAGGGATGGTGTATTCTAGCAGAAAAAGTTTTTGTAAATTACTGAAATCAGTAAATGTAAACCTTGGAGAAAATGCAGACATTTCGAATCGTAATAAGCATAAATACTGATAATTTTTCCCAAAATCACCTTGACATTCCTTATACACCAGTCATATAAAATTCTTATAAATATCAATCAAAGGCTTTCAATGAAACTATTTTGCTCAGATACCCCTGATAATCAAATATTTAATAATCCTTACTCGACTATAAATGTGATAGAGGAAGGGTAAAAATATGAAGA
>JAGOJH010000049.1 GCA_017995215.1 Thermoclostridium sp. | reverse complement strand
GAAAAGATCACATCCCATAGTTCTATACCGAATAGAATCAAATTTTATTCTACATTCTCGGATAATGTACCCTTAATGAGGCCAAATTGGGTAGCCTGACTTTTCTACTAAAACAACTTATTCTTATATAATCTTTCAAAAAGCTAAGATGAAAGGAATCATTACACTTCTCTAAACCCTTGTTATCAGGCAGACCGTCTCCACGTGCCTTGAGTGGGCAAAAAAGATGTCGAACCCCTCTGGTATCCCCTTGGCGGGGAGGCATGTTTCAGGAGCAGCGCTGGGCAGGGCATTTTTTTCGTCGATTTGGCGCCTGCTTTTGCTTTCAATTCGAGTAAATTGTAAGCAATAAAACCTTCAAAAGTGTGTTCATCTCTTGAAGGCTTTATTCGGTACAATTCAAACGCCGTAGTTCTCGGCATTAGAGGGGCTTTCGCGCTCATAGTATTACACGTTAATTTCGTCCACATCTTCGCTAACAGTTATTACATCATCTGGCTCAATGATAATCGGCTCGGAAACATCCTCTCCGGCTACAACGATAGGAGCAACTTCTGACAAATACTTTCTGAGCTTTTTTGCCATAGGCTTAAAGGTAGCCACTGTAAGCAGACCAGACGTTACAGCACCGATGCCGGGAATGATTTTAGAAACTCCTTTTCCAAACACATCCTTTGTCATTTTGACACCGAGATATCCCGCCACTTTTTTGACTATTGGGTAAATCGCGCCTTTGGTTAGTGGCTTTGCCGCTATTTTTGCTCCTATTTTTGGAGCGGCGTTCGCCGCTACCTTATTAAGTGCGGCATTAGCCATTTGAACGCCCGACATCACACCGATGAATAATGTCAACGTTTGCTCCGTACCGTCATCCATACCGTTTTCGCTAAACAGTTCCTCCCAACCGTAGAGGTACGCCAGTTTTTGGGCAATCCGCAGAACATGAGCGTAAAACTGTGCCAAATCAGCGGGTATCGTAGCAGCTATAGCCGCGCCTCCGGGAAGACCCGCTGCTGCTGAAATTGCGGTGACTTTCGTAGTTTCAAAGTCTATGCTGCCTTTAGCGAGTTTGTCGATTATGTCCTGCGGTACGCCAGCCACTATTGGTCCCCTTTCAACAGCCGTCTCAACCATTTCAGGGGAAACACGCCTTGAAAGCTGTTTGCGGAGGAATTCTGCTCTGTCAATTCTAACAAGCGGCGTTTTTGCCGCCGCGTTTAGTACGCTTTCAAAGGAAATTTGTAGTTTTTCGCTCATAGCAAACCCTCAATCCTTTCTCTCCGAGTGTCGGAATAATCATTTCTAACATAGGCTGTGTAATTTCTGCGAGTTTTCATTAAGACTGACTGAATCCCTACAGATCTCCGTAGTGAAATAAAACAACAGGGGAGTCTGTTTTCTTTTTTGAAAAAAGCATTTCAACCTTAAGTATACTATCACAATCTTAACTCCGAAGCTTCTTTAGCTCTTTTCTAAACGCCTCGTTAATAGACGATTTATTTTTAGAAATATTCAATGGCGGGTCCAGTTCATTTATAAGTTTTGTTTCCAAATCCCCTATATGAGTATTTAAATTAAACCAGTAAATCATAATCAGATTATCATGCATCCAGCTGGTGAGTTCTTGCTCACGCTTTGCATTAAATCTATATCTGCCGCTGTTATCATAAATCCTGTCTGCTCTCCAACCAAATAAGGAGCCAAGACTTTTTCGCAGCGTAGAATTCCTTGCTGTTCCATTAAAATGATTTCGATAGTCTCTATTCCTCAAGCCTTGAGTTTCAGATATGCCAATGTAAATGATAGGAATATCATCAATTTCTTGATATACAGCGCCCAGCATTTTTCCCTCGAGAATAGCTTTGTTTTTAACACATATCATATATATCCCTGTTTGATTCGGTAAATCATCGGGATTGTCACATTGAGGATCAAAACGATACTGAATGTGACTATTTAACATATTCAAGGTTGTTGGCATTAGGATCAACTCCTTTTGTAATGCTACTGGTAGAACCGGAAGTGTCAATGTTCTTCTTCCATATACCTCGAATCAAGCAGAAAGCCGAGAAGTCCTTCCACATGACCTCGTTCTCGTGAATCCTGCACTGCAACATATTGAAAATAACAGTTGTCCTTAAGGCAGATTTTTGCCTTTTCATAATCGTTGATTTCAGGAAAATTCTGATTATCCTCAACGATGTACTTTTTCAACCTTGCAGTAGATTCATTGCCCTGAAGGTGATTTGTATATAACCTCCGCCTTAGCTTTCTTGTTCTTCCTACATAAAGTGCTTCGTTTGTGGTCTTATCAAATATAGCATAAACAACGGCCATCTCCTCTGCGAGCATAGAAGGCTGCAAGCTTTTGAAATAATATTTATCACTCGCTAGTAGCTTCTCCTTCCAGCGGATTGCTGATTCGATTGTTGCTGTTAGTTGTGGCATTATTTACTCCCTATGGTTATTAAATTATTCCTTAGTATGCTATTGATAAAATGCACCGCTCAAATGCAAATCGATAAAAGTTGCATATCCTGTTGGTGCATTTGGTTTCTACGCCTTCGCACCAATTTAGCGGTTTGCGATTATCTTTGCATAGGCACCACAAACAGCCGTCACGACAGTACCCACTTCATCCATCTTATTATATCTGCCATAGGATATACGAATCGCCGACTTCGCTTGTTGCTCGTTCAGCCCTAAAGCAAGAAGCACGTGTGACGGTTCATCTTTGCCGGAAGTGCAGGCTGAACTTGTAGATACACATACTCCTTTTAGGTCAAGCAGATGCATAAGCGATTCACCCGAAACTCCATCGAAACCGAGATTTACCGTGCCGGGCAGACGGTGTTTGGTATCTCCGTTAACCCTCACAGAGGGTATTTTTTCTTTTATGCCGTTTACTGTATTCTCGACCATCGCCTTTAACCGCTTTTCGTTTTCAGCCATTTCTCCGACACTTTCCTCGATGGCGTAACCCGCCGCTACTATTCCGGCTACATTCTCCGTTCCTGCGCGAAGTCCGTGCTCTTGCTCACCGCCAAACACCAATGGAGACAAATCTAATCCTGACCGCTTATATAGGATTCCCGTGCCTTTCGCTCCGTTGAACTTATGAGCAGAAGCTGTTAAAAAGTCGATTTGCAACTCGCTGACATCGACAGTAATATGTCCGATGGCTTGCACGGCGTCGGTATGGAACAGGATTCCTTTGCGCCCACGAGCTCGGGCATGACGCTCACCATCGGAAGCTTGCCGATGACAGCCCGTTCCGTGAATATGTACTCTACACTATGAATACCAGACCGGAATATGAAGCCAACCTTTTTGCGGCTTCACTGCTGCTTCCTGACAACGAGGTTCATGAGTATGCCCGTGAGGGTTATGATGTTGTTCAAATCGCAGGCATGATGAACACGGATATTAACCTCATGCTGATAAAGATGGGCGACATGAATTCCAGGGGTTATTCGTTTAATACAGCCTCTACCCCACGCTCAGATTTTTTAAGCCGATAACATATCCTTTGATGATAGAAAGCAATAACATAAAAGCCCTTCTTACACGCTCAGTAAGAGGGGCTTTGTATAACTGGTGCATTTAAGCGGATATCTCAACGATGGTATATCTGAACTCACATTTATCCGCTGGCCTGTAATCATTCCACGCAATGCGATACTCACCTTGAATATTGATCGGCACTTCACGATTGCGCATTGTGCCTGCACCTGCCTCCGGTTTCCATGCCCGCTGTCCGGTTATGATAATACCCTCATGAATTCGAAATTCATCATCAACCGGGCGCTTGTTCGTTCCGCTCTTGTTTGATTTGACCCAATAACCAGAATCATTAGTAAGCAAGACGGCATATGCTTTTTCTATCGGATATAGACCGCTTTTTGAGATCCCTTCCATACGCTGAACATCATACAGAAAATCATAACGACCGATATCCTGGGCACCTTGATTCTTAAGGGTGATGGAATCGCCGTCAATGTTCCCTGTAAAACCCTTCGTTTTATATTTCAACTCAATCGGTACCATCCGCTCATTAATAAAAACAGCGATGTCAATATGCATATTTTTATCGTATAGCCATGGTATGTACTCAAGTCGAATGCTGGCGTCCGGGTAAAGCTCTTTGATTTTCCAGGCATACGCGAATTGAAAGTCAGCCTCGGAAACAAATACCCTGCCTTCTTCAAAGAGGCATTGAAGAGCATTTTTAACTTCTATCAATCTTTAATCAACCTCCTAACCTTGCTTGCGAATGTAATGCAGTTTATATGTTAAATGCTTTACCATCTTCTTTCAGAATAACATTCTCCGAAAGGCCAATAAACGCCGCCGGCACCATTGTATGGATAGGTATTATCTGTTTCGCCTCCAGCTCTGTTATTACTCTGCGAATATCGGATACAGTGGCGTGACCGCTGGTATGCAGCACATCTGCTGTAAAGCCTGAGTTATCTAGAAAATTTTCAAACTCCTTTTGATATTCGCTATCACGGTATCCGCTCCATAAAGAATATACAAACAGCCCATTTTGAAGACCGGCAATTTTAATATCCATTCTCATTGAAGGACGGACAGCCATAACAATATTGTTCTGTTTTTCTTTCAGCACATCTTTTGGAATATAGAAAGGCGAAAAACGTTTGGCGTATTCCTCTCCAATTTTGTTGAAAATCTTTTGCGTAAGCCGATAGGGATAGAATACCTTGATATTCGGATAATCCCTAGACGGATAGGGTAGATGGTTATTACCAAGCTGCCTGAGTTCGTATAGGACGTTAGCAGTGTATACATCTACGACAAAGACCTTATCAAGCCGCGATGCCGCTCTGTAAAAGCTAACAAGACGGTCGATATTCTGGCTTGATGACTGAAATAATACTGGGCCTATGAAGCCTTCGATTTTTTTGACAAGACGATCTTCAAGCTCCTGCTCGGTCATAACTTCTTCATCCTGCCGTCCGAACATTGTTCCTTCCGTCAAAAGCGCATCAGCGCTTTTCTTGGCGTTATTAATAAATAGGTCAAGGCAGACGGCTTTCCGTCCATGTCCTCGGAAGTCGCCAGTATAAATGATTGTTTTTTCGTTATCCGATATCTCAAAAGCCGCTGCATCAAAGGCCGAGTGATCCATCAAGAAAGGCATGATTCTGAAGTCACCAATTTGAAACGGCTTATACATGGTAAATTCACGAGTTTCTGTGGGAGGTTGAGCAGACAGCATGAAAAGTGCTGATATTTCAATGATCTTCCGAGTACCTTTTGATAAGTATACAGGGATGGCAGGATGGATGTAGTGCAGTAAGCCGTAATGATCGATATGGGCATGAGAGATAATCACCGCATCAAATGCTGGCGTATCCCACCCATACAGCCCTTTGATATCCGGTAGCACGCCAAGCTCTAACAGTCTCTCATGGGAGCATGAAGATACCTCGTCCTCAATCGGCTGGTTATTCAAAAATAATGGATAGCCTGCGTCAATTAATATTCTGCTTTTACCCGACTTAAGCTCGACGAGTGTACCGCCGATTTCGTGTGTTCCTCTATAAATCGTTATTTGCATCTACAAATTCCTTCTTTGAATAGCTGTAGGTTGCCCTGTCAAAGCCTATATTTAAATTTGCTAAACCGTCGCGGATAAAGCCTTCCACAACATCTGTAAATAAAGGATGATATTTCTCCGCGAGAATATGGGCTATCAAGCGGTTGAATTTTTTACCGTCGTTTCTGATTGCTATCGCATCGCTCGTATCTGGTGCCGTTCCATATTTCCCGAATGAAAAGAGCGGTTCCTTCGCAATACAGGTATCGTAAATGAGTGAAGTGTAAAAGAGTGTTTCACCAATTACTCCAAGCCCCTTATTATCACCGCATTTTAGTTCAATCAAGTGAAGCGTCTGTCCGTCCTTGTCTATTCCCCACATATCAATAGCGCTTGCGCCTCGAGAAAACACAGCGTTATCTCTTGTGATTTTCTCAATAAACACTCCTGTTGGCAGTTGATTGAATAGCTTATTCTTATCTATATTCCAGTGCTTGGAGAGCAGCTCTTTACCCTCGTGGAACACAAACCATGACTCAATTTGCCGCTCCATTTTTGTAGTTTCAATAACATCTTCTCTTTCCCGCAGGGAGTGATTAAGCACAAAGGTGTTTGATTTGATCCGCTGTACAAAGTCAAAGATGGTATCCCTCTTGCTCTCGTTTATGAAAAACCATGTCGGGAAGATTCTTGATGTGCTGTAAAGCCTGTATAGAAAGCGGTTGTAGTGGCAAGCTTCGGGATAACCGTATTTATACATCAAATCCTCTCGTGCCTCAAAATCAAGCTCTACATACTCTATCTCATTGGACAGCCAATACTTCAATATGAGAAGCCAGCCCTCGAAAGCTGCGCTGTCGTTTTGCATATCCTGAGCAGCGTTCTTTATGAATACTTTCAGAACTCGATTCTTTATAGAGAAGTCGATATCTTTCGGCAAGTCAGCCCCCGGAACCCTGCTATACTCTTTCAACCGTCTGATTATTTCATCTTTTTCGATGATAATGGAATGCTGGTTATCGGCGCTTAGCAGGTGAGTAGCATATCCGCTGAAAATGTCACTGACATCATAATGCTCTCCATCAAATACGGTCAGAATATCTTTGTATGCCTTTATTGCATTTAAGGCACTCTCTAACTGCCGGAGTGCATCAGGCATATCGTGACGGCTTACGGCATTTTTTGCGGCGTTAATAATATTAATCAAGTCATACGCCCAGATAGCATATCTCGAGTGGAGCAGACTTCCGCAGGCTTCGTCCTTTACCGCTCGCTCCAATCTGCGTAATACCATTTCATCCGAGCTGCCCTCTTTGAAAACACCATTTTCAAAACCAGCACTTAGCTCATTTTCATAGAAGGCAAGTATTTTGTTTATGTATTCAAAATAGCGTTCTCCCATAATAACCTCTCATTCAAATTACATATCCTGCACAGCGTATGCTTAATGCTTTTACCTATCCAACTTGATTTTAGTTTTAGGATTGCTGAAACAGCTCGCTGTTTTTACAATAAAGCAATCGTTCATCGAGACTGAAACGCTTTTCTGATCCTGATAGCCCAGCGCAAACTTAAACACCATACCCCAAAAAGCTCCGATACTCTTTTTAACAAACACATCAAGCTCTGCATTGCTTTTCCCAGTAATGAGAATAAAATCATCCCTATAATGCATCAGAAAGGTTTTTATTGGCGGTATCGAAAAAAGATCATTACAGAAAACAATATGAGAAAGTAATTCCCGATCCAGGACTGCCTCAATGCACTTTTCCCAATATTTTCTGTAGCCAGTATTTTGCTGGAACTCCTGAAAATGAGTATAGACTTTCGAGAATTCACTTTCGACCTTGGTCGCAATATCCTGCACAGTCATATCATACCCCTATTTAACATATATAAAATTCACTGATGTATATATGATATATAATCAGATTATTGTTGTCAATACTTTCTTGTTCTTTTTCTGCCGTTATATATTCTTAGAGTGATACGTTCGCATTCACGGTTCATCATGAACCCTTCCATAGTCCATAAGCATGGTAGACCTTCCCCTTGGCGGGGAAGGTCATTTTTTAGTGTGCGCGGCATGCGCGCGACCTTGACGGTGAAAGTCCGTTACGGGGGTTGATAGCACCAACCGTTAGCCGAAGGCAAGGGTGTCCATCGCGAGGTGGAATCTGAAAGAAGCCGGAGGCAAAGTCCCGGCCTGACGAACAGAAACTTCATATAAGGCATATGCAAGTCGGACGAGTTTGCTAAACAAAACGAAGTCCAATGGTACATGCGGGGTATTACACTTTTTGTCACCCCTGTATTTTTCATTACATCGCCAGATAACACGTCGGTATCTGGTGTTAGAGCCCCAAACCTTGGAGCCGAAAAAGCCATCGCAATCTCCACAAACAAGCTTCGCCGAGAAAGGACTGTTGCAGCCACTTGGCCTGCCGAGTCCTTTTCGTCGCTCTATTTCTGCCTGAACTGCATCGAACTCATCAGGTGCAATAATTGCTGGGTTGCTATTCTGAACATAATACTGAGGAACCTCACCCTCATTGCTCTTCCTCTTTTTAGTCAAGAAATCCACCGTAAAGTGTTTTTGAAGAAGTGCATCGCCTTTGTATTTCTCGTTGGTAAGAATGCTTTTCACTGTAGCAACCTGCCAGGTCTTTTTCCCTGCCGGTGATGGAATACCTTCGCTTTCTAGGTGCTTTGCTATGGCCGAAGGTGTTTTTCCTTCCATGAAGAGCCGGAATATCATCCGCACAATCCCAGCTTCGGATTCCACAATCTTTGGCAAACCATCCTCACCCTTTTCATAACCAAGAAACTGGCTGTACGGAAGACTGATCTTTCCGTCTGCCATACGCTTGCGCTGTCCCCAGGTTACATTTTCAGATATTGATCGGCTTTCTTCTTGGTGGAGATGAAGGGGGTTGAACCCTCGACCTCTCGGATGCGAACCGAACGCTCTCCCACTGAGCTACATCCCCATGTTTTGCGGTTAAATTTCTTTATAGTTGTATTACTTACTGGATGAATACCGGGAGCAAAGCTTTCCCTCTACCGGGTCTGGCAACCGCGAGGGTTGCCATCAGCTTGCTCACGGGTTGCATTAAAAAGACATAAAAAATGGTGGGGGATATAGGAATTGAACCTACGACTTCTACTATGTGAAAGTAGCACTCTAACCGCTGAGTTAATCCCCCATCAAAATTATTATAGCTCATTTTCTAAAAAATTCAATCACATTCTGAATATATTTCTTGCCCCAGGAGGCTTTTTATTGCAGTTCGCAGGTAATCAGGCGCAGTCTGCTGAACGAAGTGAAGTATCTCACATTACTCCTGACTAGATCCTCCGTTTCGCTCAGGATGACATCCCTGTACTCAGGGTGACATCACTAGAAACACATACCTCTGTAGGAAATTATGAACTTATTAAGTGAAGCTGTAAACAGCAACGTCTTTCTCCTGTTAAATCTTCCTCCGTTGTGGTATGATGAACAGGAAGTTTAGATGTTCTACAGGAGAATAATTATGGATAATCACGCCCTGCTCGCTTTTTTGTCCCTGGCAGAGAAATTGAAGTGTAACCTGCGACATTCCTGGACCTCCTCCGGACGCGAGGAAAGTGTTGCCGAGCACAGCTGGCGTTTATGCCTGTTCTCATGGCTTCTTCGCAACGATTTCCCAGAGCTTGACATGGACAAGGTGCTTCTGATGTGTTTATTCCATGATATTGGTGAAGCCGTAACCGGTGACATCCCCTCCTTTTTAAAAACATCGCAGCATGAAACCGATGAAACAGAAGCCATCGGGGGAATTATTAAAATGCTTGACCCCCCTCTATCTGATGAACTGGCCAGCCTTTTTTCACAGATGCAGGAACAGAAAACAAAGGAAGCTAGGCTTTTCAAGGCGCTTGACAAACTGGAAGTAATTCTTCAGCACAATGAAGCCCCTCTGGAAACCTGGATTCCACTTGAATATGAACTTAACCTTACGTATGCTGATGAGAATGTCCATGAATTCCCGGTGCTTGAAAGCTTTCGGAAAGAACTGAAAGAGATGACACTTAAGCATATCTCGGGCAATCGAGAAAATAAGGAATAACTATAACACGCATTTTTAGCAAAGGCTCCTGGGTTTTTGCCTCTGCTGAATTCCATTAACTAAATCAACCTGTTACTTGAAGCATCTGCTAGAAAAACCGATCATTTTTCATAAACTACTTTTTCACATGAATTGAACTGCGCAAACTTCATCAGACGCTGATCCATTTTCTTCTCAAAGCGTTTTCCGCCCTTAAACCCCTTTTCCTTCCAGAAGTTACGAATGGTCAGTGTTCTTTCCTTTTTGCCGGCCACTGCTTCAATCCGGCCAATAAACCTGTTTCCCATCAGAACGGGAAGCACATAATAGCCATACTTTCTTTTACTCTGAGGTGTATATATTTCCCAGGTATAGTCAAAACCAAATAGCTGCCGTATAATGTTTCTGTCCCACATGAAATTATCCAGAGGAGCAATCAATTCAATTCGCTCTTTGAAATTTCTTTCTGCTAAAACTTTCTCCACAAGAGGTTCATCCTCAGCAAGGCAATAAAACGGTGTATTAATTCCTTCCACATTCAGTTCAATTATTTTTTTCTCTTGCAGCAGTTCCTGAAAGCATTTGTTGCGGGTTTCGGCCTTCAGTGCGCCAATCCCCAGCCAGGCATCAGATGGTTTATTCCATAGTGCACCCACTGAACCGATTCTTCTGTGTATCCGCCATTTTGTAAACTCCTCCTCGGTTTTGTTTGGGTCTTCGGCTTCAAGAACCTCTGCGCTGATATGGTTCTCCGATAGCGCATAATGCTTGAGCGTGCCTTCCTTGTGATGGACAATCAGCTCTCCCCGAAAGTACAAGGTTTCAAGAACAGCCCTTGAAAGGGTTGTGGGGTTCCAAAACCAGTCCACTGTTTCATTCAGTTGTATGTCTCGCGAACAGACGAAGCCTTTCTGGCGAATAATATCTTTAACACTTTCAGCTGTGGAATCTATCTTTTCCTGGCTTCTGCCGCTTTTTCCATAGTATTCACGAATGCGGGAAAAATACTTCCAATCTTCCACGTGAAAGATCGCAAGATTTTTATCGAAATAATCGACCAGTTTTCTATCCTCATATAAAAGCTGATACAGCATCTGTTTCGTGAAATCCCTGACTCTGGATTGCAGTGTCAGCTCGGCGTTTTTCCCACAAACATCGATGGGGTCGAATTGAATACATCCTGCCTGGCGGATAAAATCGCATACGCCCTGCTTGCCGATGAATTTATATTCACCAGTAAGTCCATGCTTCAGGAGGAAAAAGTTTCTTGCTTGTTCATTTGTTAATGCATATAACTTCATAGACTTTTACCACTGTTCTAAATGCTTCGGTTCTACTTGCGATAGTGGATGCTATTTGTCTGCAATTTGACCACCTAAGCATATGATGATGCATTTTCCCTTCGTAAATAGAGTCTTTCACTTTGGCTGAGTAACTTTACCTATGTGCACGTTAACTAACATATTAACCCTCAATTCGATGGTTTCACAACGAACCTCAGAATCGTCTTCATCTTGTTTGGGGCAGTTTTTCTTGCATCTGTAAGGTAAATCTCCCTGTGGAGCTTTGATACCCGTTCAACCTGATTTACCCTGCAATACTCTTCCATTAGTGAAAAGCTTTCCGGTTCATCATCGTATGGCCCGATGTGGAGCATCTGCACGCACAAGCCCTCTTCCAGTTTACCAAACCATACATGCTGAAGCAAGGGATGAGGCTTTTTTATCTTGATGCTATCAATCACCCCTTGAGCAAGTTCATCGGTTACAAACCCGGGCTGACGGATCATCAGGGTATAAATAAGCTTATCTTTGTCAAGATAGTCGAGCCCCCCGGCCTTTTCATCCAGATCCCACACACCCTCAAGGGGGTAAACAGAATACTCGTAATAGCCCTCAGGTTCCAACCCTTTTTTGGGCAGCATTTTCACTCCATAAGCCAGACTGAATAAAACACCCACCGCTTCTGCAAAAGCTTCACTGTTCGGGTTTCCTCTTCCATCCAGCATGAAATAGCTCATGGACGGTATTTGAATGAGCTCCGGATTGGTTTTGGGTAAATAGAAGGCTTTCTCATCTTTCTTCCATTCTTTTTTCATGGCAGCACCTGCTCTCATAGATTTGGATAGCTTTATTGTAACAGAAAATATATGACAGCAGTTTGTCCTATTAGGTAGAATTCTTTGCCCTGAACAGCAGATAAAGTCGAACATCCCTTGCAGTGAAGAATGCTTTTCAAACACTTCCGGACAATATATACTTATAGTTAAAGTAACAGGATTTTCTCTGGCAAATGCACATGAAACACCTGGTCGAACAACAAGGGAAGCCAGGTCATGTTGCCCTTGAGATCAGAAGAAATGTTATGAAATACTCATTTTTTACACCTGAACCTGTCCCCTATGTATATATAGACAACGAAAGGATAGTTTTCATGACAACTAAGAAAATTGGTATCATAGGATGTGGAGATATTAGCGGGATATATCTTTCAAACCTGACAAAGGTGTTTCGAAACACCGAGGTAGTGGCCTGTGCCAGCAGAACCTACGAGAATGCCGCAGCGAAAGCACAGGAATTCGGTATTATGGCCTGTTCGACGGACGAACTGCTGCAAAATCCCGGAATTGACATTGTGTTAAACCTCACCACAGCAAATGTGCATTATTCGGTAAGCGATGCTATCCTGTCCGCCGGAAAGCATCTTTATACCGAAAAGCCGCTTGCTGTTACCCGCGAAGAAGGAAAGGCCCTTTTGCGCAAGGCACGGGAAAAAAAGCTGATGATTGGTTCTGCACCCGATACAGTGCTTGGAAGCGGGATACAAACCTGTCGTAAGCTGATTGATGATGGCTGGATAGGGAAGCCCATAGCCGCTACTGCTTTTATGATGAGCCATGGCCCTGAAAGCTGGCATCCTAACCCGGAATTCTTTTACCAGATCGGCGGCGGTCCGATGTTTGATATGGGGCCATACTACCTGACAGCCCTTGTGAACTTGATTGGTCCGGTTAAAAAAGTATCTGCTTTTACTGCAATGGCATTTCCTCAGCGGATGATCACCACTGAAGTAAAATATGGCAAGATCATTGATGTTGAGGTTCCCACCCATGTGGCCGGACTGCTTGAATTCGAAAGCGGTGCAGTGGTCACCCTTGTCACCAGCTTTGACGTATGGGTAACACAGGTGCCGCGAATAGAAATTTATGGAACGGAAGGGACACTCTCTGTTCCCGATCCGAACACTTTCGGAGGGCCTGTTTTCCTAAGGCGTGAGAATCATTCTGCTTTCAATGACATCCCTCTCAGTCATCCCTACCACGAGAATAGCAGAGGGGTTGGTGTTGCCGATATGGCAAACGCCCTGGAATCAAACACAATAAACAGGGTTAACGGAGAGCTTGCTTATCATGTATTGGATATCATGAATGCCTTCCACGATTCCGCTAATTCAGGAAGTCATATTTCCCTGGAAAGCACCTGTCGCAAACCCGAACCGATGACCGGTACGCTTCTGTAACTATCTGGCCAGCAGTCTCCGTCCACTGCGATTGTCACCATTAATATAATCGGATGCAGACAATGCCGTCCAATAAGCAACCCATGAGAAAGGTGGCCTGGGTTTTTACCCTGCCACCTTTTGATAGGTTTATTTCATTTTGTTTTTCTGCTGTATATAAGAAATTCCTAACGGCTGCGATACTGATCATGCGAGTGAAAATTGAAGGGTATAGTTGCTTATTTTCTTTATCATCTGTTTACACTGATTTTATTTTTTACAGGCAGCGGGCAAAACCGCCCCTGCCGGTCAACCTTCCCTGTGAGAGGGTACTTCATTAAAAATAATATTTACAGCTTTCATGGGGGAAACGGTGGATATGGCATGCTTGTAAACTAACTGCTGCTTGCCCTCGCTGTCGAGAACGACAGTGAAATTGTCAAAGCCCTTTACCATGCCCCGAAGCTGAAAACCATTTGTCAGGTAAACGGTAACGGGGACATGTTCTTTCCTGACCTGGTTCAGGAAAACATCCTGCAAATTAATGTTACTTTTCATAATCGTGCCTCCTCGCCAAAATAAAATCATAAAAGAAAAGATAAAAAAATCTGTATCAAATTTATTGTATATAAACTAGCCGCAGGTTTCAAGGTGTTCCCGAATTATTTTAGTATTTTCTTCTATATTTCCAGCCCCCGCCTCCAGCCTGATGATGCCTTTTACAGCCTTGAACCATGTGATTTGTCGCTTGGCATAATGCCTTGTATCTCGCTTAAGGATATAAACGGCTTCATCCAATGATATTTCACCTTCAAGATACCGTATTATCTCTTTATAGCCCAAGCCTTGCATAGCGGTGGAACCTGGTTTATACCCCTTTTGAAGAAGGGCTTTTACTTCATCTACCAGCCCGACCTGAAGCATCCTGTCCACCCGCTTGTCTATACGGCTGTATAATTCTTCCCGATCCATATCGAGAAAAAAAACAAAATACTGGTACGGTGCAGGCTCCTGACGGGATTCGTATTGGTGTTCGGTGATGGGCTTCCCCGTAAATTCATACACTTCCAGCGCTCGGATCACCCTTTTTACATTATTGAAATGAATCCTCTCGGCACTTTCAGGATCCACCGCTCTAAGCCTGTCATGAAGAGCCTTTGGTCCTTCCGCTGCAGCCAGTACGTTCATTTTCTCGCGAAACGCTTCATCGCAGACCGTCTCACTGAAACGAATATTGTAAATCAGGCTATTGATATATAAGCCGGTCCCTCCGGTAATGATGGGCAGCTTTGTCCTGGACAGAATATCCCGTATGGATTCCTCGGCTTTTTCCTTGTACAAGGCAACACTGAAGGGTTCATCCGGCATCGCCACATCCAGAATATGATGTGGGATGCCCAGCATTTCCTCCCTGGTGGGTTTCGCTGTCCCGATATTCATGAATTGATAAACCTGCATGGAGTCGGCTGAGATGATCTCACCGTTTACTGTTTGCGCAAGAGCGATGGCCAGATCGGTTTTTCCGGACGCTGTCGGCCCGCAAATAACAACAACTTTATCCATTGAAAGTGAATCCTCCCCGCTCACGAGCTCTCGAGCTACGGATGATTTTCAGTAAACTACACAATTCGCTTAAAGCGCTTTTCCAGCTCTTTCTTCGTCATGCTGATAATCACCGGCCTGCCATGAACACAGGTATATGGGTTTTCTGCGTTGGCCAGCTGCTCCACAAGTCCCCTGATTTCCATCACACTCATGTTCCGGTTCGCTTTGATCGCACTTTTGCAGGCCATCATGTAAAGTGTTTCCTCAGGGATTATTTCCGATACCGAAAGCGCTTCCGACGATAGCTTTTCAAGGATCTCCAGAAAATCCTGGCCCGAAAAGCTGCTGTCCAGAACATAGGGTATAGCGCGAATCAAGATGGAGCGGTTACCGAAAACCTCGGCTTCAAATCCCAGCCTGGAAAGGTATTGCTCAAGCCCATGAAAACTGTCCATTTCCAGTTCGGAAAGGTTTACAGCCAGCGGGCTTAACAAACCCTGGCCAAATGATTCCTGCAAGATAAATTGCTTTTTCAGCTTTTCATAGCGAATCCGTTCGTGAGCAGCGTGTTGATCGATCAGCAGCATCTCTTCGCCGTCCTCCAGAAGAAAGTATGATTCAAAGGCCTGCCCTATCACCCGTGCCCGAAGAAGCCTTTCCTTATCGCTGGCAGAGGGTGGTGTTCCCTGGTAGTGATCCGTGGGCAGCAAATCATTGGATTCAGACAGTTTGGCAGTCTGTTGTGAAGAACCGGACTCAACTGGTCTACTCGTCTGTTGCAAATTACTGAGGCCTGTAGGTTCAGCTCTTTGCTTTATTAAACCGGGCCCCATAGGTTCTGCCGTCTGTTGTAAGCACGCAGGGCCAGTGGCTTTAGCCTCCATTTCCGGTGCAGTTCGGGCTGTATTTCCCTCGTTGTCGTCGCTCTGGAACAACACCTGAGTTTGGTGACCGGTTACCAATGGATGACACAATTTCCCATTAGTCTGTATCGTTGAGAATGGGGAGGTCACCTGCTTGGTTGCAGCAGGTGATGTCTGCTGGGAAGGTTGCTGGATCATTCCTGTGTTTGAAGAATAACGTACAGTTGTAGTATTCTCCATTGGACGAAAGGAAGCATTTTCGTTTAGCGCTTCTGAAACCGCATGATATACAGCCCGGAAAACCTTCTGATCATCACTGAAACGAACCTCCAGCTTGGATGGGTGAACATTTACATCCACAAACCAGGGAGAAAGGTTCAGCTTCAGCACGGCAAATGGAAATCTTTTCTGCATCAGTCTGGTTTTATATGCTTCTTCCAGTGCGGCGGTGATCACCCGATTGTAAATAAAACGCCCGTTGACCAGTATGGACTGAAAGCTCCGGTTGCCCCGCGCAATTTCAGGTTTCCCTACATAGCCTGAAACCTCCACTCCCTCACCGGAAGCATTCACCGGGACAACGGCATGGGCGATCTCCTTGCCATAAATACTGTAAATAGTGCTTAGCAGGTCATGGTTTCCAGGGGTGTGCATCAGGGGCCTGCCCTGGCTGATCAACTTGAATGAAACATCAGGCCTTGCCAGCGCGATACGCGTAAGAATATCCTGAATATACCCGGCTTCGGTTGTATCTTTCTTTAAAAACTTATAGCGTGCAGGTGTATTATAGAAAAGCTCGCGAACGGTAAACGTAGTTCCCTTCGGAGTTCCTGCCGGCTCCACCAAAAGAACATTCCCAGCTTCAATGTTAACCTTGACACCATTGGGAGCCTCATCGGTTTTTGTAACAACCTCCACCTTTGCAACTGATGCGATGCTCGCCAGGGCTTCGCCTCTGAACCCCATCGTGGAAAGCTGGTTCAGGTCTTCTATTTTTCTTATCTTGCTGGTGGCATGCCGCTCAAAAGCAAGCTCAATGTCATCGCTTTCCATTCCGTCCCCATTGTCGGTGATTCGGATGCTTTTAATGCCTCCGTTGACGATGTCTGCTGTAATTGCAGTAGCATTGGCATCCAGCGAATTTTCAACCATTTCCTTGACGATGGATGCAGGCCGTTCTATCACTTCACCCGCTGCGATTTGGTTGGCGGTGTTTTCATCGAGTATTACGATTTTTCCCATGGCTCTCCTATCTCTTCATCGTTTTCGGACTTGAGTTCACTCTTACTTTAACTTTTGTTGCAGAGCGAACAGCCTGTTCAATGCGTCCAGAGGGGTTAATGCGGTTGCGTCGACAGAACGCAGCTCATCGATCACTTCCCGCTCGCTTTTTGACAATGCTCCGGCAGAGAGTATGTCCAGTTGCCCGTCAAAGGGCTTGCTGAATTTCTTCCTTCCCCTGCCCGATTTATTGATGTCTGCCGCGTCCAGTTCCTCTAAAATGCCCCGTGCCTTGTCGAGCACAAGCTGCGGCACACCAGCCAGCTTTGCAACCTCGATGCCGTAGCTGCGGTCGGCTCCGCCGGGTTTGATCTTTCGGAGGAATATAATATCCTCACCTTTTTTCCTTACATCGATGCAGCAGTTCTTAATACCACCCAGCTTGTCCTCCAGCTCTGTAAGCTCATGGTAATGTGTAGCAAACAGGGTTCTGCAGCCAAGCCGTCCCTTGTCGTTGATATACTCAATCACCGCCCATGCGATGGACAAACCATCATAGGTGCTTGTCCCGCGGCCAATTTCATCCAGAATCAGCAAGCTTCGCGGTGTGGCGTTGTTCAGGATGTTTGCCACCTCGGTCATCTCCACCATAAAGGTGCTCTGCCCCGTTGCCAGATCATCCGATGCGCCCACCCTGGTGTAGATTCGGTCGGCAACCCCGATAACCGCTTCCGTTGCCGGAACGAAGCTGCCAATCTGGGCCATTAGCGTAATCAACGCCACCTGGCGCAGGTATGTGGACTTTCCTGCCATGTTAGGGCCGGTTAGAATAATCACCCTGTCGTCATGATCATTTAGAAACGTATTATTTGGCACAAAGGGCGTCTTCCCCAGCATCTTTTCCACCACCGGATGCCGCCCTTCAGTTATGTTGATTTCAGAGCCCTCATTGACGACCGGTCTTACGTAATTTTCGCGTTCGGCCGTTTCTGCAAGGGAACACAATACATCCAACAGTGCCATGTTATCAGCGGTTTTTTGAATACGGCCGACCTGCTCGGCAATACGGTCGCGAAGCTCGCAAAACAGCTCATATTCCAGGCCTTTAACCTTCTCCTCTGCACCCAGAATCGTATCTTCCAGCTTTTTCAGCTCTTCCGTAATAAACCTTTCACAGTTTACAAGGGTCTGCTTTCGGATATATCGCTCAGGCACCTGCTGCAGGTTTGAGTTGGTAATTTCAATATAGTAGCCAAAAACCTTGTTGTATTTCACCTTCAGGTTCTTTATTCCCGATGCTTCCCTCTCCCGGCTTTCAAGGTCGGCCAGCCATTGCTGGCCTTCGGCAGAGGCCTTTCGGTAGTTATCCACTTCGGCGTTATAACCTGACCGGATAATACCACCCTCCTTAATGGTTAAAGGCGGTTCGTCATTGATAGATGCATTGATGATATCATAAAGGTCGCTTAATAAATCGGTAGTATTCGTTATTTCAGTCCCATAGTCGGAATTAAGCTGAGAAACCATTTCCAGGATGGAAGGCAGCTGACCCATGGATGCCTTCAGCGAAAGCAAATCCCGTGCATTGACATTGCCGACCACAAGCTTTGAAGCCAGCCTTTCCATGTCATATACACGCTTCAGCAGCTCCATTAGCTCATTGCGGATCATGAACTTATCCTTCAGCTCTGACACTGCCTCCAGCCGCCTGTTGATCTCGTCAAGCTCTAGCAGGGGCTGTTCCAGCCATTTACGCAGTTTTCTGCCGCCCATTGCCGTCATGGTTTTATCGAGAACCCAAAGAAGGGTTCCGCGCTTTTTTCGCTCCCGCAGGGTTTCGGTCAGCTCAAGGTTTCTGCGGCTTGAGCTGTCGATCATCATATAGCTTTCCAACTGATAGGGTTTAATGGAACGGATATGGTTCAAATCAACCTTTTGTGTGGTCTTCAGGTAGTGCAGCAGTGCCCCTGAGGCACAAACCGCCAGCTCCAGCTGCTGCAATGGGTTGCTGCCACCAACCTGCTCAATGCTCTTCACCGAATTGCTTCTGTCATAAGCCTCGTCTTCGAGGACAGAGACGTAAATGCCTGTTCTCTCTTTGAATTCCTGCGTGGACAAAATGTTCTGAAATTGTTTGTTCACCAGGATTTCCGAGGGCTGGTAACGGTATATCTCATCCATCAGCTTCTTTGTTGTGTTGCCAAAGCTGAGCTGCGTGGCATAAAACTCTCCGGTAGTGACATCCACAACAGCGATTCCGAAATAGGTTTGCAGGGAATAAACCGCCATTAAAAAATTGTTTTTCTTCTCTTCCAGCATGGACGGATCGGTAACGGTACCAGGGGTGATGATGCGGGTGACCTCCCGCTTTACAATTCCCTTTGCCAGTGCAGGGTCCTCCATCTGTTCGCAGATGGCCACCTTATACCCTTTATGGATCAGCTTTGCAATGTAATTGTGTACAGAATGCCAGGGGACGCCGCACATCGGAGCTCTTTCTTCAAATCCGCAGTCTCTGCCGGTGAGGGTGATCTCCAACTCTCTTGATGCAATTTCAGCATCTTCAAAAAACATTTCGTAAAAATCACCAAGCCGGTAAAACAGCAGGCAATCCTTATACTGCTCTTTTGTATCCATATATTGCTGCATCATAGGTGTAAGCTTCATGCCGGTAACGCTCCTTAATAGTGCTCTGTGAGCCATCCTGGACGAATCTGTATGGATAAATAAATGAAAAACATGTCCCTTTCCGTCATTGAGGATGGTTTCCTATTTATGTTCGAACGAAGTAACATGCCTCTTTCAGTTAAAAACTTCTTTACTCTGGCTTATGCCTATTGATTCAACCACCTACACACCGTCCATTGAATCGGCCAGGCAGCCTTCCAGCCAGAAGGGCCAGGCTTTAATGATTTTTACCTGAACCAATTGCCCGGTTAAGTCTTTGTCACAGGTGAAATTCACCAGCTTGAATTTACTGGTTCTTCCGGTATACATTGCGTCGCTCTGGCGGCTTTTGCCTTCCACCAGAACTTCAACGATCTGCCCCTCATAGTTCATGTTTATTTCAGTACCAATGGCGTTTTGTGTATCATTAAGCCTTTGGAAGCGTTCTTTTTTAATGTTTTCCGGCACCTGGTTTTCATAGGTCGCTGCTTTTGTGCCCGTCCTTTTCGAGTATAGAAAAGTATATGCCAAATCGAACCGGATCCTTTTTACAACATCAAGCGTTTCTTGAAAATCCTCTTCGGTCTCACCCGGAAAGCCCACTATGATGTCTGTGGTAAAGGCCATGTCGGGGATGGCTGCGCGCACCCGGTCTATCAAGCCCAGATATTGCTCCTTTGTGTACTTACGGTTCATGTCCTTCAATACGCGGCTTGAGCCGGATTGAAACGGCAGATGCAGATGCCCTCCAAGCTTGGGAAGCGCTTTCATCGCCTGGATTAAGCTCTCTGATAAATCCTTGGGATGGGAGGTCATAAAACGGATTCTTTCAATACCGTCAATTTCATTCAGCGCATATAACAAATCGGCAAAAGCATCCTTCAGACCCAGATCGTTCCCGTAAGAGTTTACATTCTGGCCCAGCAGCGTGATCTCCTTATAGCCTTCTTTGGCCAGACAGGAAACTTCCTGAACAATATCTTCCTTGTTCCTGCTGCGCTCCCTTCCCCGGACATGGGGAACAATGCAGTATGAGCAGAAGTTGTTACAGCCCAGCATGATGTTCACCCAGGCCTTCACCTTTTCGGTACGGGTAACAGGAACACCTTCTGCCACCTGGCTTCCAGCATCCCACAAATCAAACACGCGCTTGCCTTTGGTCAGATATTTCAGCAACAGCTCCGGAAAAGTATGCAGATTGTGGGTGCCAAAGACAATCTTCACATGACGGAAGGACTTTTTAATTTTTTCCACAACATGGGGCTGCTGCATCATGCAGCCCGTTATGGCTATAATGCTTTTCTTATCCCCTTCCGATGGTTTTAAAATGCCCAGGTGTCCATATACCTTCACTTCAGCATTTTCGCGTACACAACAGGTTTCAAAAACAATCACATCGGCCTGCTCGTCGGCAGGAGCCTTTGTATATCCCATTTCCTCCAGCATTCCTGCCAGTTTCTCAGCATCATGCTCGTTCATCTGGCAGCCGAAAATCCGCACATCATAAGTAGGCTGTCTGCCCTCGAGTCCGGCTTTTTCGATGTTAATTTCCTTTACTTTATCGATACAGGCATATTGCCTTTGTATTACATCCTCAGTAGTATCAAGAGGTTTGTCTTTGTCCATTGAAAATAATCCTTCCCCATAGCTTCAGTTTAAAACTCTTTAAATCTACTTTATTATAGCAACAGAAGCGATTGCATGCAATCGAAACACAAGGTTCTCGCCGCCAAAGCGGCAAGGTTCTTAAATCATTCACTTTAAAGTCTTTTCCTATAAAACTGCGCATCTGTCTTGCTTCAGGTAAAACCTGTGACAAAACAGATGCGCAGACGAGTACAAGAAAATACTGCCCTTTCCTGTTCTTAGTTCAATAGACTATTCTGTATGGATGGCGGACAGTGCGCTCAGCTTTGTAGCCTTCCTGGCTGGAAAAAAGCCCGACACCAGCCCGATAACAGCACTGAAAACCATTCCCAGTGCTACAAGCCACAGCGGGATGATAGACAGCTTCATCTGCTCATCTCCCCCCATGCCCATGCCGCCAAGAAACTGGACGCCTACCGTATTCAGCAGATAGGAAATGCCGTAACTGACCCCGATGCCAATAACCCCTCCAATGAGCCCAATCATGGAAGCTTCATACAGGAATAGCCTCTTAATGTCCTTCAATCTGGCCCCGATGACCTTCATGATTCCGATCTCACGGGTTCTTTCATAGATGGCCATGATCATCGTATTAGCAATACCTATGGCTGCAACCAGCAGCGATATGGCACCGATTCCACCCAGCACCCCCTGCATGACGCCCTGGGTTTTATTGGCCTGCTCCAGAGATTCCGCCATACTGTAGGCATTGACGCCGAGCGCTTTGATTTGCTCCTGAACATCCAGCACATTTTTTATTTCATTGACAATGACCCTGGCTTCCTGGTAACCAACTTCTTCATCTTTCTTCTTTTTGTTTGCCTTTTTTTCTTCTGGGCTCAGCATGCTGTCTTTATACTCCTGGTCCAGCTGTTTTAACTGATCAATATTCATATATGCCTGGTATGCGGTTTCCCAGCTGCCATCCTCCAGAATTCCCACACCCTCGACCTTGTATAGCTTTGGTTTTTTACTGCTTGCCGGCATGCCGGGGTACTTTTCACCATAGTTCGTGTCGAAGGTCATCAGGATTTTATCTTCCATAAAGTCAAAATCCTTTTCTTCATTGGAATAACCATAGCCCCATTGATTGTTTCTGCTTTTCGGGTTGTAAAACTGATCCTTCATGTTAAAGCCAAACACTATTTGCAGGGTATCTTCATCGGATAAAAGCCTGCCCTGTGAGACTTTATAGTTCAGAGCGGGCATGGCGCTCGGCTCGATCCCGATCAACTGAACATAGCCAAGGTATTTACCGATCTCCATCTTTACACTGGCGGAGTAAAACGGAGTCACCGCTGTGACATTGGGGAGCAGCTTGATTTGATCCAGAACCTCCTGGGACACCTTCGGTTCCACCCACTCTTCTCCCCTTTTGGGCTGAACCTGCTGCTCCCAGTTGGGGTATACCGTAATGGCGTTCATGCTGCCCATCTTGCTCATTTGTTCCTGGTAGGATACATTAATTGCAATACCCAAAGAGAGCATGATGATAATGGCTGTTGTTCCGATAACAATACCCAATACGGTCAGTGTAGTTCTGACCTTGCTTCGAAAAAGGTTTTTAAGGGCCATTCGGAGTATATCAAATATCTTCATCAAGCATCATCTCTTTCTTTTTCTTGCGTCTTTTCCGGATGATCATGAACACTATGAACAATATGACAACGCCTGCACCGATTGCTATGGGGATAATTGGCAGCCTTGGCCCTTTCATTCCTTCCATGCCGGGATCCATCATACCCGGATCCATCGGGAAATTGGGGTCCATGGGGAAGTCGGGGTTCATCACAGGGGCGGAATCCATTGCGTTCACCGTAAATTCTTTTTCGATACGGTGCTCTTTTCCGGCTGAATCTTCAAAGGTGAAGACAAGAAGCCCTTTGGTCTCTCCTGGAACCAGCGGCGTGACGGGCGCCTCATAGAAATCGCTCATGCCCATTTCAAAATTGCCCACAAAGTAATTGGATTCCTTTGTATCAAAGTCACCTTCCACCTTGACCATCAGGTTGGAAAGGGTGACCTTGCCCATATTGTAAAACTCGGAAGAAAGATATACGGGTTGCCCCACTAACGCAGGCTCAGAGACAAAAACATCGGAGGTTTCAAGCTTCGCAGGCTGAACCACAGGGATTCCGAACAGGTCATCCATGGTATTGGTCTTCAGCTGATCCTTTTCCTCGTACTCATATTCAAAAGAGGCTTTGACCACATAGGTTTTTGCCTGGGCATCAGGAATGGTGTACATCATCATTTCCTTTACCGCAGTTTCTCCGGGATCCATACGTGCAATATAAAAGGTATTGCTGGACTGCACAGGAGAGAATACGCTTCCGGTTTTTTCACTGCCCTCATTCACAACCAGCGTAATTTTCATGTTTTCAACGGCCTTCTCTTGGTTGGTATTCAGGAATTTCATCCGCAGGGTAAAATTCTCGCCGGCGCTGACCATAACTGGGTCGGTGGAATATTCAGAAATAATGATTTTGGGAACGGTATTGCGTGAGGTATCTTCCTCTTTTTCCTGCTCTTTTTCTTTCTCCTTATCCTTTTCAGGATTTTGGATTAAAACCCCCATATACTGATCCTTTTGGATTGGCTCGTTGTTATTCTTGTATTCAATGCTGGCCTTGATGGCATATGTGCGGCTGTCACAGTCCTTTGTGGGCACAAAGCTGAAGGCAACCGGCACTGATTCTCCCGGGTTGATGTCGGTCAGGTTCAACACATTCAGAGATTTGGGAAGTATCTTATCCCCGCCATCAATAGTAACCTTCACAGCTTTGGCAACAGTGGTTCCCGTATTCTTCACACTGAATGAAACCGTAAAGGGCTGCTCTACCTGCACAACACCATCCGGTGTGGTGACATTGTCGGTGATGATATTGATATCATCCTTCTTCACTTCTTCCTTTTCTTCCTCTTTGCCAACAGCAGTTACATATACCGTATACCTTTCAGGGCCTTCTGATCCATTATGCTGCAACAGCATTGTAATGCCATAAGTGCCTGAAGCAATATCCTTTTTGGCCTTGAAGTTATATGTAATCTGCTTGCTTTGAAGACCCTTTATCTCAAACAGATACTGCTTTGTCATGTTGTCAAGGAAATAAAAATAATCGTTCTTCTCCAGGTCTATCGTGACATTTTCGGCTTCCAGCGTCCCCATATTCCAGATATCAAAGGTCACTGAGAATTTCTGCTCTTCCAGAACCTCCTGAAGGCTGGATTTTGCATCCCTGACCACAAGCTGGGGCGGCAGGTTGGTGTTGGTAATGCGGATATAAAGTATCTTCTCTTCAGTGAAAGGATCTTTATAAGCATTCGTATACTCTATTTTTACAGGCAGCGAGTATGTCTTCGCAGCAGCAAGCTTGTCAATTTTAAGCTGAAAGGAAACATTTCCAGTTTTCTGAGACGGTATTTTGTCGATGGTGCCATAAAGCAGCATCTGTTCAATGGTAAAAGGATTGTTTTCTGCATTGAACATTGGTGTAATTTTAATATCCCTGGCTTCATAAGACGATGTATTCTTCAGTGTAATTGGTAATGTAACCATTCCACCGGCTTTTCCTTCAGGTATATCGCCCGCTTCAAGCTGTAATACAGGTTTTGATTTGGATGTGTCCGGAGGAGGAGTGTTGTCATCGATTTTTTCTTCCTGAACAGCATTCCTTATGTATATCGACGTGTTCACAGACTGGCGGTCGCCGTTCGAATCGGTATAGGTAATGGTAATGGGCAGGTTTTTGTCGTCACCGCCCGTGTAAAACATTTCAAATGGGTCCCCTTGAATCTGCGCCCCATTTATGATTTCCGGGGCATAGCTTCTGTCCCTGCCGCCTTCGTAGGGTTGAAAAGATGCGCCTGCCCCGAAGCTTACCCCCACATTTGTTATATCCTGCCCGCTGTCATTTTTAATTTTAAGCGTCAGGGTGAACCTATTGCCTTCATAAATATCATTGCCACCATTGGCTGTAAACTCGCTTATTTCTACGCCCCCGGCGGCAAATGCCGTATTCCCGGCAAACACCATCATCACCATGACCAGACTGATTAAAATCCCAAAAACACGTTTACTCATTTGTTGCACTCCCCTTTAACTGATATTCCACTTTTTCTTCAATACGATCGATTTGTCCGTCTTTGATATGTACAATCCGGTCGGCATACTCCTGCCCCTTATACACATCTCCGAGCCCACGAGACCAGAGAGGATCTCGTAT